>NZ_CP013364.1:603563-905345 GCF_001718315.1 Burkholderia diffusa
GGAACCCGACATGGCCGGGCCGGCTTGATCGCAACGGATGCGCCGCTGTCGCGCAACGCACGTTCGCTGCTTGCTCGGCTGCGACCGGCCGCCGCCTCGACGCGCTGCTGAAAGCCGGCAACCGCGACGAAGCACGCGATGCCGGTCCGCCAAGCCGCCCGAACGCGCGTCGGCATCACGCCGAACGCTGAAAGCGCAACAGCCTGCGCATCGTCGAACCGAGCGCCGCATCGTCGCTCGGCGCGGCGGGCGCCACCTGTGCGGCGTCGCGCTTCCGCCGTTTCGGATCGAGCCCGGTCCCACCGCTACGCCGCCGCGCCGCATGCCGCTCGATGACCCGCTGCAGCAGGCAGAACACGCACAGCAGCGCGCCGATCACGATCCGCGTCCACCACGAACTCAACGTGCCGTCGAACGTGATCAACACCTGGATCGTGCCGAGGATGCCGACGCCGAACACGGATCCGATCACGTACCCGACGCCGCCCGTGAGCAACGTGCCGCCGATCACGGTCGCGGCGATCGCGTCGAGTTCCATCCCCTGCGCCTGCAGCCCGTAGCCGGACAGCACGTACAGCGTAAACACCACGCCGCCTAGCGCCGAACAGAAGCCGCTCAGCGCATATACGCCGACCTTCGTGCGCGCGACCGGCAGCCCCATCAGCAGCGCCGATCGCTCGTTGCCGCCGACCGCATACACGTTGCGGCCGAAGCGCGTGAAATGCGCGACGTAGATCGCCGCGGCCAGCGTCACGAGCGCGATCAGCGCGCCCGCGCTCAGCGTCCCGCCACCAACCGGCACGCTGATGCCCGCGAGCGCATGGAAGGTCGGCTCGTTGATCGTGATCGACTGCGTCGTGATCAGGAAGCACGCGCCGCGCGCGAGAAACATCCCGGCCAGCGTGACGATGAACGGCTGCAGGCGGAAGTAGTGAATCAGCGCACCCATCGCCGCGCCGTACAGTGCACCGAATACGAGCACGAGCGGTACGATCGCCCAGACGGGCCAGTGCAACCGTTCGGCGCCGACTGCGCAGAAGATCGTTGTCAGCGCAACGACAGATCCGACCGACAGGTCAATGCCGCCCGACACGATCACGAACGTCATCCCGATCGCGACGATCAGCAGGAACGCGTTGTCGACGAGCAGCCCGGTCAGCACCTGCATCGAGAAGAATCCCGTGTACATCACGGATCCGAAGCCGAACAGTGCGGCGAACAGCACGATCGTCACGACGATCGGCAGCGTGCGCGGGTCGGTCAACCGTGCGAAGAATCGGTTCATCGCGGCGTGGCTCCGGTGGTGGTGCGCGAACGGGTGGAAGACAGCAGCCGCGACGCATGCTGGATCACCAGCGCGCGCGCCGCGTCCGACTGGATCAGCGTCACGACGATCACGACGAGCGCCTTCACGACGAGCGTCGCCTCCGGCGGCACGCCGATCGAATAGGTCGTGTAGGTGAGCGTCTGGATGATCAGCGCGCCAAGCACGGAACCCGCGAGGCTGAAGCGGCCGCCGAGCAGCGATGTGCCGCCGAGCGTCACCGCGAGAATCGCGTCGAGTTCGAGCAGCAGCCCGGCGTTGTTGCCGTCGGCGCTGCGCACGTTCGAGCTGGCGAGAATGCCCGCGAGCGCCGACATCACGCCGGAGAACAGATAGACGCCGAACACGACGGCCCCCGCGCGCAGCCCGACGAGCCGCGTCGCGACCGGGTTCACGCCGATCGCGCGGATGAACAGGCCGAGCGCCGTGCGGTTCACCAGCAGCGCGGTCGCCGCGATCGTCGCGATCGCGATCCAGACCGAGCACGGCACGGCAGCGAGATAGCCGCCGCCGAGCTGGAGATAGCCTGGCGCGCCGATCGGGATGATCTGTCCGCCCGTCAGCAACTGCGCGATGCCGCGTCCGGCGACCATCAGGATCAGCGTCGCGATGATCGGCTGCATCCCGACGAACGCGACGAGCACGCCGTTCCATGCGCCTGCGAGCAACCCCACGCAGAGTGCGGCGGCCAGCGCCGTGCCGACCCGCGTCGGATCGCCATCGAGCACGATCGCCGCGGCCGCGCCGGCAATCGCGACGATCGCGCCGACCGAGATGTCGATCCCGCGCGTCGCGATCACGAGCGTCATGCCGAGCGACACGATCACGAGCGGCGCCGCGCGATTGAGGATGTCGATCGGCGCGCCGAACAAGTGGCCGTCGAGCACCGCGATCGACAGGAAGCCCGGCCGATGGGCGACGTCGAGCGCGAACAGCAGCGCAAGCGTCAGCACCGGCCACACGAGCGGATGGCGAAGCAACGTGCGTAACCGGATCATGACCGGCCTCCCGCGATCAGTTGATACACGTGTTCCTCCGACGCCTCGGCACCGGTCAGTTCGGCGACCTTGCGGCGATCGCGCAGCACCGCGATCCGGTGGCTCACGCGCACCACTTCGCTGATCTCCGACGAGATGAACAGGATCGCGAGCCCCTGCGCGCACAGCGCGAGCACGCGCTCCATGATGTCGAATTTCGCGGCGACGTCGATGCCGCGCGTCGGCTCGTCGAGGATCAGCAGCTTCGGCTCCGTCGCGAGCCAGCGCGCGAGCAGCACCTTCTGCTGGTTGCCGCCGGACAGCAGCCCGATCGGCTGCTCCGCGTCGCGCGCCTTGATGCCGAGCCGCGCGATGTATGTCTCGGCGAGTTCGCGCTGGCGCGCGCGGCCGATCAGCCGCCACCAGCCGCGCCGTGCCTGCAGCGCGAGGACGATGTTCTCGCGGATCGACAACGCCGCGACGATCCCTTCCTTCTTGCGATCCTCCGGGCAATACGCGATCCCGTTGCGCACGGCATCGTGCGGCGACGCGAGACGCTTGCGCGCACCGTCGATCTCGATCGCGCCGGTGTCGGTGCGCTCGGCCGCGAACGCGAGCCGCGCGGTTTCCGTGCGCCCGGAGCCGAGCAGCCCGGCCAGCCCCACGATTTCGCCGGGCCGCACGTCGAGGTCGAGCGGGCTCATCATTCCGCGCCGGCCGGCCTGCTGCATCGACAGGAACGGCGCGGCCGCATCGGCATCACGCTGCACGGCCGCCGCGCCTGCCTGCAGCGTGCCGGACATCGGTTCGCGGCCAGTCATCTTCGCGACCAGCATGTCGACCGGCAATTCGCGCGCGAGATACTCGCCCTCGCGCTCGCCGTTGCGCATCACCGTGATCCGGTCGGACACCGCATAGGTCTGTTCGAGAAAATGCGTGACGAACAGGATCGCGATGCCCGACGCCTTCAGCCGGCGCAGCACGTCGAAGAGCCGAGCGACCTCGCCGTCGTCGAGGCTCGATGTCGGTTCGTCGAGAATCAGCACGCGCGCATCCACCGACACGGCTCGCGCGATCGCGACCATCTGCTGCACCGCGATCGGATATGCATCGAGCGAGCGCGTGACGTCGAGCGACAGGTCGAGCTCGGCGAGCGCATCGCGCGCCCGCGCATGGATCGTCTTCCAGTCGATCGCGCCGCGCCGCATCGGCTGCCGGCCCGCGAAGATGTTCTCGGCGACCGACAGGTTCGCGCACAGGTTCACTTCCTGGTACAGCGTCTGGATGCCCGCGGCCTCGGCCTCGCGCGGCGCGGCGAAGTGCACCGGCGCGCCGCCGACGCGAATCTCGCCCGCATCGTGCGCATGAACGCCGGTCAGCACGTTGATCAGCGTCGACTTGCCGGCGCCGTTCTGGCCCATCAGCGCGTGGATCTCGCCCGGAAACAGCCGGAAGTTCACGCGCTGCAGCGCGTTCACGCCCGGGAACGCCTTGTCGATGCCGATCATCTCGACCACCGGCGGATTCGTCATGGATTGCCCTCGATTCGAAGCGGATGGCGGACGGCGGCAGCCGCGCCGCCGCCCGCGCCCGCCGGGACTCAGTACTTGCGGGTCGGCAGCACTTGCGCCGCAACGCTCATCGGGAACACCGTCTCGTTCGTGACGATGCGCTTCGGCAGCTGCTTGCCGGCGACGACGTCCTTCACCGCGGTCATCAGTTGCGGGCCGAGCAGCGGGCTGCATTCGACGTCGACGTTGATCTTGCCGGCCACCATCGCCTGGAATCCGCCCTTGGTCGCGTCGAACGACACGACGCTCACGTCCTTGCCCGGCTTGATGCCGGCCTCCTCCATCGCCTGGATCGCGCCGAGCGCCATGTCGTCGTTGTGCGCGTAGACGACGTTGATCTGCTTGCCGTAGGTCTTCGCGAACGCTTCCATCACCTGCTTGCCGCCGGCGAGCGTGAAGTCGCCGCTTTGCGACGCGATCACCTTGAACTTCGGATTGTTCTTGATCACCTCGAGCAGACCCGCGCGGCGGTCGTTGGCCGGCGCGGAGCCGACCGTGCCCTGCAGCTCGACGATGTTGATCGGGCCCGCATCGTTCTTGTAGCGCTCTTCCATCCAGTGGCCGGCGCGTCGCCCTTCCTCGAGGAAGTCGGAACCGATCATCGTCACGTACAGCGACGGATCCTTCACGTCGACGCCGCGATCGGTCAGGATCACCGGGATATGGGCCGCCTTCGCTTCGGTCAGCACCGGCTCCCAGCCCGACTCCACGACCGGCGAGAACGCGATCACGTCGACCTTCTGCGCGATGAACGAGCGGATCGCGCGAATCTGGTTTTCCTGCTTCTGCTGCGCGTCCGAGAATTTCAGGTTGATGCCGGCGTCCTTCGCCGCGCTCTTCACCGACACGGTGTTCGCGGTGCGCCAGGCGCTCTCCGCGCCGACCTGCGAAAACCCGAGCGTGATCGGCTTTTGCTGCGCGTGCGCGCCCGACGCGAATACCGTCGCCGCGGCGACGAGCGCACCGGCCGTCAGCTTCCTGATGAATGTCATGGTCCGTCTCCGATGATGTCGTTGTATGCCGCGGCGCCGGGCCGGCGCGGTGCCGTGCTGTGCTGTTGTGGTTCTGCGTGGCGCGGGCGCGGGTCGGGGCGGCGCCGGCCGGCGCGTGCGGCCGGTCCGGTATGTGCGCCCCGGATCAGTCTAGGAACAAGTCCGATAACCTTCCAATGAAATATTGGATTGAACCGATATCGGTATCGGCATACGTATAAACACCTAGCGCTCCGCGCGCGTCCGACCGGCTGGCAGCCTCGGCCGGCGTCACGAGTATCCACCTTCTTCGCGTGCTCCATCCGTGTGGACGTGAACTCAACGTGGACCGGGCGGCGGGTTCCTCGGCGGCGCACGGATCTTGCTCAGGCGGCTGGCAAGCGCCGTTCAAGCCCCGCGACGGCCGCCCCGACGACAAGGAGAACAATGATGCCCGCCGCGCATGAACCGCAATCGCCGCACTGGGATAAGCCGCTGCGCCATGTCGACGACCGGCGCCCCGGCTATACGCGCCGGCGGTTGCGCCACGGCTTCGCGTACTACACGCAGGACGGCGTCCGGATCCGCGACCCCGACGAAATCGCCCGCATCGATGCGCTCGCGATTCCGCCTGCGTATACCGACGTCTGGATCTGCATGGACCCGCGCGGCCACTTGCAGGCGACGGGGCGCGATGCGCGCGGGCGCAAGCAGTATCGCTATCACCCGCAATGGCGCGAGACGCGCGACGCGAACAAGTACGCGCGGATGGCAGCCTTCGCCCGCGCGCTGCCGCGCATCCGCAAGCGTGTCGCGCACGATCTGGCACTGCCCGGGATGCCGCGCGACAAGATCGTCGCGACGATCGTCCGGCTGCTCGACACGACGCTCGCGCGGATCGGCAACGCCGAGTACGCGCGCGAAAACGCGTCGTACGGGCTGACGACGCTGCGCAAACGGCACGTGACCATCCGGCCGGGACAGGTTCGCCTGCGCTACACGGGCAAGAGCGGCATCGAGCATGACGTGACCGTGGAAGACCCGCGCGTCGGACGGATCGTGCGGCGCTGTGCGGAGCTGCCCGGGCACGAATTGTTCCAGTATGTGGACGACGACGGCGCACGTCATTCGATCGGCTCGTCCGACGTGAACGACTATCTGCGCGAAGCAGCAGGCGCGGAGTTCACCGCGAAGGATTACCGGACATGGGCGGGCAGCGTGCAGGCGCTGGCATTGCTGCGACGCGTCCCGCATGAGGATGTCACGCATGCGCGCAAGCAGATCGTCGAAACGGTGCGGGCCGTCGCCGACATATTGCGCAACACGCCGGCCGTGTGCCGGCGCTGCTACATCCACCCGGCCGTGCTCGATGCGTTCGAAGCCGGGATGCTCGCGGCGCTCGAGGTGCACCGATCGCCGCGAGGGCTGCGCGCGGACGAAGCCGCGTTCGCCGCGTTGCTCGAGCAGGCGGCGCGCCCCGCTCGAATCAATCCGGATTGCGCCCGATCAGAAACCGCTCGCGACGGCCGCCCTTGATCCACCCCGGCTCCCGGCCGCGTCCGCTCCAGGTCGCGCCGGTCTTCGGATCGCGATACCGGGGCGCCGATGCGCTCTTGCGCGACGTCGTTTTCGCGGCGCGGCCGTGGCGGCCGAAGATCTGGCTGGCGGTCAGGCCGTACTCGGCGACCCGGGTGCGAATCTCCTGAATGACGGCCTCGAGTTCGGCGAGCCGGGCTTCCTCGACACGCTTCATCAATTCATCGGCTTGCGCCTTCAATTCGCGATAACCGGACATGCGATTCCTCCACATTTTCATGGCGTGAGAAAAGACCGAATGGACGCGGGATTGCCACGATGCAATCCGCTTGAAAGCCGTGAGTCGAACATCCATTCGGGAAAACCGGAAAGCGGCTCACGCACGGCCCGGCGCGTTTTCGGCGCGAAATTCACACACCAGTTCGCCGCGGGCCGCAAGTTCGTCGATCTGATCCGGCGTCAACGCGTCGATCGATGCGGCCATTTCATCCGAAATGCCCAATTGCCGCTTGCCCTGTTCAAAGTCGATACGCAAGATGCGCTGCGCGAGCGCGAGATATGCGCGGTTGAATTCCGCGATTGCATCGAAGATGTCGCCGTGTCCGGTCATGACTGCTCCTGAGCCGACGGCGGCCGGTGCGCGTGACGCGCGCAGCGCCGTGACCGGCCGTCCAGTAGTGAATGCCTGAATCTAAGTCATGCAATCGACGTCATGCCGACAATTCCTAGACGGTATCCGACATTCATGAAATCGGCGCTTGCAATTCGCGATTGGCGTATTCGTGATTAACGATTCGCAATTCGTCGCTGTCGGATTCGACCTAGATTCGGTCACTACCCGAAACCGGGACGTCAATACAATTTTCGAACGGTGCGCAAGTCCGATCGCGCGAACCATACGACACCGGCGAGCGACGATTGCACGCGCGCATCGCCGCCTTTCCTCGGCATCGCTGATGCCCGATCCTGAACGGATGGAATCCGACAATCATGATGAAAGTGACGAAAGCCGTATTTCCGGTCGCGGGTCTCGGCACGCGGTTTCTGCCCGCGACCAAGGCCAGCCCGAAAGAAATGCTGCCGGTCGTGGACAAGCCGCTGATTCAATACGCGGTCGAGGAGGCGATCGACGCGGGCATCACCGAGATGATTTTCGTGACCGGCCGCAGCAAGCGCGCGATCGAAGACCACTTCGACAAGTCCTACGAGATCGAAGCCGAGCTCAAGGCGCGCGGCAAGGAAAAGCTGCTGTCGCTGGTACGCAGCATCAAGCCGAGTCACGTCGACTGCTTCTACGTGCGCCAGGCCGAAGCGCTGGGGCTCGGCCATGCCGTGCTGTGCGCGGAGAAGCTGGTCGGCGACCAGCCGTTCGCGGTGATCCTCGCCGACGATCTGCTCGACGGCCCGAGGCCCGTGCTGCGCCAGATGATCGACGTGTTCGATCACTATCACGCGTCGGTGATCGGCGTGGAGGAAATCGCGCCCGAGGCGTCGAAGTCGTACGGCGTGATCGAAGGCAAGCGTTGGGAGGACAACCTGTTCAAGCTGTCCGGGATCGTCGAGAAACCCGAGCCGGCGAAGGCACCGTCGAATTTCGGCGTGGTGGGCCGCTACGTGCTGAAGCCGAAGGTGTTCGAACATCTGCGCGCATTGCGTCCAGGCGCCGGCGGCGAACTGCAGCTGACGGACGCGATCCAGTCGCTGCTCTCGGACGAGCAGGTGCTCGCCCATCGCTACGACGGCACGCGCTTCGATTGCGGCAGCAAGCTCGGGTACCTGAAGGCGACGGTCGAGTTCGCGCTGCGGCATCCGGAAGTGGCTGCGGATTTCGAAAGCTATCTGGCCACGCGCATGTCGGCGCTGCTGGCCGCCTGATCGGGCCGTCGTCGCGAACCCGGTCATGTGGACGGCCGTCAGCGATCTCGGCGACGCGGCGATGACGTTGCCGCTTGCCGCCGTGTGCGTCGCCTGGCTCTCGCGCTCGACGGCCGGGCGGCATCATGCGGCGTCATGGGCGCTGATGCTCGCAGCGGGCATGGCGCTGGTCGGCACCACCAAGATGTTGTACGCAGGCTGCGGGCTCCAGATCCGCGCGATCGATTTCCGCGTGATCAGCGGCCATACGATGCTTGCGTCGGCGGTCTGGCCGATGACATGCATGCTGGCGCTGAGCGGCGGCGTGCGACTGCGGGCTAGCACGGCGCTGTCGTTCGGGCTCGCGCTCGGCGCGCTGATCGGCGTCGCGCGCGTGTTCGACGACGCACACACGCCGTCGGAAGTCGTCGCCGGCTGGCTCGTCGGCTCGACGGTCGCGCTGGGATTCGCGTGGCGGAACGGCGCGCCGCGCATCGACGCGCGGTATCGCGCGCTCGTCGCCGGCTCGCTGCTGGCCGTGTCGGCCGTCGCGTATGGCCGTCATGCGCCGATTCAGGCGGCGATCGAAATGTATTCGCCGTTTTTGTGCGGGCGGTTCGCGCTGCCGCCATGACGAGCGCGATCACGCGACCGGACGTCGCTATACGACGCGGCGCCCGCCGCCGACCCCGCCGGAAAAAGACAGAATCCCGCGCGAATCGGACAACGCGACTCGCCCGGCCGCTCAACCCCCTATCCTTGATCGCCGGAACCGTTTCGTTCCGGACGACGGATAACGAACGCATGTTCCGCGTGCGAACCGTCGCGCAAGCCAGCCCGGCCGACAGGCCCCTTGCCCGGCATCGCACGGCATCTCGCCGCGCAGCGCCGGCACGGCCGGCACGCAGCGGATCCGGAGTCTCCGATCGGGCACACGCATGTCGACCTTGCTCTTTTCTGCCAGCGTACTGTTCTTTTCGCTCAACGCGTTCAGCGTGCGCGCGACCTTCATCGCGTATTTCCTGCTGTGCGCGCTCGCCTTTCTGCGCGCGCCGACGCTGATGAACCGACAGCGGCACCTGTTTCCGGTCTGCACGTACTGGCTGATCAGCACCAGCCTCGCGTTCATCCTGTCCGCATTCGGCGATTTCTACGTGAACTTCTTCATCAAGTTCGTGCTGATCCAGACGTACATCGCGCTGAGCTACTGGATGTTCGCCGGCGGCGTGCTCACACGGGAATCGCTCGATACCGCATGCAAGACGCTCATCTACGTCCACGCCGCATTCTTCACGTTCCAGCTCGTCTACTACCTCGGTACCGGCACCTTCATTGATTTCGACAGCTATGTGCGCGAAGCCGACTCCGAAGCGCTATACGCGACCAAGGCGCTGACCGACAGCCTGATCTCGATCCGCACGCTGGGCCTGTATTCCGAGCCGTCGTTCTATGCGATGACGGTCGTCCCGAGCGCCGTGATCCTGCTGCTGTCCAAGCAGCGCATCACGCTCGCGTCCGCGGTCGGGTTCGCCACCGCGTTGCTCAGCTTCTCGGTCGCGTCGATGGCCGTCTGCGCGGCGCTGTGCGGGCTGCACGTGCTCACCGGCCGTGGGCGGCTTCGAACCCGGATCGCCGTCATCGTCGTCGCGCTCGCCTGCGTCCCATGGCTCTACAGCGTGTACGATCAGCGGGTGAACCAGTCTGTCGATTACGATGCGGTCGGCAGCCGTACGCTTGTGCTGACTGAACTGTCCGAGCGCGACGTGCTCGCGGGCGTGTTCGGCGGCGGTCTGTTCTGGGACGAACGCAACAACGTCGGAAAAACCCACTTGCGCGGCTATCAGGTGCGGGACAGCTCGTTCTACATCTACCTCGTGTTCGCCGCCGGCGTCGCCGGTTTCGTCGTGTTCTTCGGTACGCTCGTCATGCTGTTCCGCCGCAAGCGGCGACGCAAGTATCTGCTCTATCTGCTGCCGATTCTGCTGTTCAAGTATCACGTGCTCTATGGCATGCTCTGGCTCACCATCCTGCTGTTCCTTGTATTGGCCGACCAGGACGCACCACACCGGCGCGCGCTCGCCCGCCCCGTCCCGAACCCGTCCGGCGTCGAGCCGCTCGCGCACCTGACATGACATCACACCGACATGCGCGGACGTTGCGCGCGATGAAACGGTCGCTCGTCGCGGCGCTGTGCATGGGCTGCGCAACGATGACGGCAGGCGCGGAGGCCGTCCCCGCGCCGCCCGGCGAGGTGATTGCGCATAGCCGCGCGGCGACGCGCGTGTATCTCGGCTCGCCGTCGCTGGCCGTGCTGCCGAACGGCGACTACGTCGCGAGCTTCGATACGTTCGGCTCCGCCTCGGCGCAAAACCGGGTGTCCGTGTTCACGTCGCACGACAAAGGCGCAACGTGGTCGCGGCTCGGCGACGTGCCGGACCAGTACTGGTCGTCGCTGTTCGTGCTCAACGGCGCACTGTACCTGATGGGCACCAACCGCTCGATGGGCACGCCGACGATTCGCCGTTCCGACGACGGCGGCGCGACGTGGACCACGCCGGTCGACGCGTCGACCGGGCTGCTGCCATATCGTGGGCGCTTCATCACCGGGCCGGTGCCGATCCTCGTCGATCGCGGACGCGTCTGGCGCGCGTACGAAAGCGTCGAGGACGGCGACCTGCGCGCGCTGGTGATGTCCGCGCCCGTCGATCGCGATTTACTCGACGCGCGCAACTGGCGTGTGTCCACGCATCTGCCGTCGGACAAGCGTTGGCTCGACGGCAGGTTCCAGTCGTGGGAAGAAGGCAACGTGGTCGGCAGGCCGGGTACGACGCCGGCCGTCATGCTGCGCGTGAACACCGAGAACGGCCCCGAGAAGGCCGCGCTGGTGGCAACGAACGACGACGGCCGCACGCTGTCGTTCGACCCTGCGCGCGATTTCGTCGACCTGCCGGGCGCCGGCAAGAAGTTCACGATTCGCTTTGATCCGCAGTCGCAGCAATACTGGACGATCACGAACGCAGTCCCGAAAAGCGTGGGACGGATGAACCTCGAGCGCGTCCGCAATACGCTTGTGCTCCTGTCGTCGCCGGATCTTCGGCAGTGGACGGCGCGGCGCGTGCTGGTACAGCACGCCGACACGAAACGGCACGGTTTCCAGTACGTTGACTGGCAATTCGACGGCAGCGATCTCGTCGCGGTCCTGCGTGTCGCGTTCGACGACCCGGAAGGTGGTGCCACAAGCCAGCACGATTCGAATTTCGTCACGTTCCTGCGGGTGCGTCGGTTCCGCCAGGACGCCACGTCGAGTGCATTGACGCAAAGCCTCCAATAGCCGGGGCCGGCACGTCTCCCGCGCGACGCGGCGGGAGACGCGCCTCCTTCACTTCTTGAACACGCCGACGACGTCGCCGCCGTCAACCACCAACAACGCACCGATGCGCTGCTGCTGCATCAGCAGCAACGCATCCTCGACGCGCGTGCCAGGCCGTACCGTCGACGGCTCGATCGACATCATGTCGGCCGCCGTTCGCCGCAGCACACCGTCGCCGTGCCGCTCGATCGCGCGGCGGATATCGCCATCGGTCACGATGCCCCAGCCGGTGTCGCGCCTCACGATCGCGAGCCCAAGCCGGCCGCGCGTCATCGCGTCCAGCACGTCGAGCGTCGACATGTCCTCCGTCACGAACGGCAGGTTTCCGCGCGCCATTTCGTCGTCGACCGTCGACAGCAGCCGACGGCCGAGCGAGCCACCCGGATGGAAGCGCGCGAAGTGTTCCGGCTGGAAGCCGCGCGCCCGCATCAGCGTGACCGCCAGCGCATCGCCCATCGCGAGCGTCGCCGTCGTCGACGCCGTCGGCGCGAGCTGCAGCGGGCACGCCTCGCGTTCGACGCCGATGTCGAGATGGATCCGCGCGGCGCTCGCGAGCGTCGATGCAGGATTGCCGGTCAGCGCGATCAGATCGTTGCCGTTGCTGCGCAGGAACGGAATCAGCTTGATCACCTCGTCCGTTTCGCCCGAATTCGAGATCGCGAGAAACGTGTCGTCCGGCGTCACCATGCCGAGATCGCCGTGATAGGCCTCGCCCGGATGCATGAAGAAGGCGGGCGTGCCGGTGCTCGACAGCGTCGCGGCGATCTTCCTGCCGACGATGCCGGACTTGCCCATGCCGCACACGACGACGCGTCCGCTCGACGCGAGGATGATCTCGACGGCTTCCTCGAAATTCGCGTCGAGCCGCGCGGCCACGCCGGCCAATGCCCGCGACTCGATCTCGAAGACCTGCCGGGCGGATTCAATGTGGTTCTGTCGCATCATGGGTTTGCCGTTTGAGAAGGGAGACGACACGGGCGACGTCGTCGGGCGTATCGACGCCGGCGGGCGGCACATCGGGCCAGCGCATCACGTCGATCGGCATGCCGAGCCAGAGCGCGCGCAACTGCTCGAGCTTCTCCAGCTGCTCGAGCTCGCACGGCGCGGCGCTCGCCAGCGCCTGCAGGGTCGCGTTCACGTAGCCGTACAGGCCGATGTGCCGCAGGAACATGCGTTGAGTCGATCCATTCGAATCGTCCGGGCCCGCCGGCCGTCCATCGCGACAGAACGGGATCGCCGCGCGCGAGAAGTACAGTGCGCGGCCCCGGTGGTCGGTGACGAGCTTGACGATGGCCGGCTCCTCGAGCAGAGCAGCATCCCCGATCGGGCAAGCGGCCGTCGCGACCCCGAGGTCCGGCGCATCGCGGCAGAAGCCTGCGAACGCCTTCAGGAGCGCGGTCGGCACGAGCGGTTCGTCGCCCTGCACGTTGAGCACCGCATCGGTGCCCGGCCAGCCGAACATGCGCGCGACTTCCGCCGCGCGGTCGGTGCCGGACGCGTGACCGGCATCCGTCATTGCGAAGCGGATGCCGCGCGCGTCGAGCGCATCGGCGATGCGTACGTCGTCGATCGCGACGACGATGTCGGTATCGGGCAACGCGCGGCGCACGCGCGCGTGCACGCGAACGATCATCGGTTCGCCGTCCAGATCGACGAGCGGCTTGCCCGGCAATCGCGTCGAGCCGTACCGCGCCGGAATCACGACGCGCACGCGCCGCCTGTTATTGAACGATGTCATGACCGCTCCATTGTTCGAGCAACGGCCGGTACGCGTCGTCGAGCGACAGCCCGGCATCGGTCAACAGATGCTCGGCCACCTCGCGCGCGACACCCCGGCCGCCGGCCGTGCGCGCGACGTGGTCGACGCGCGCGCGGACCAACCGATGCGCATCGGCTGGCGCATACGACACGCCGACGCGCTCGATGACCGCGAGATCGTTCACGTCGTCGCCGACATAGGCGATCTCGTGATCGTCGACCCGTTGCCGCGCCTTGATGTCCGCGTAGCCGGCACCCTTGTCGTCGCAGCCGCTGACGAGCACGTCGACGCCGAGCTGCGTCGCGCGCCACGCCAGCGCGCCGCTGTGCTTGCCCGACAGGATGCCGGTACGGATCCCGTGCGCGCGCAGCAGCGCGACCGCGACACCGTCGTGCGCGTGAAAGCTCTTCATGAACTCGCCTTCGGCCGTGACGTGCAGCAGGCCGTCGGTCAACACGCCGTCGACGTCGAACAGCACCAGCCGCACCGGCCCGCGATACATCGCGCCGCTCACCGGATATCGAGCGGCGGCAGCCGCTTGACCAGATCGTCCACCGCCTTCACCTGCTGCAGGAACGCGTCGAGCAGCGCGAGCGGAAGCGCGCTCGGCCCGTCGCAGCGCGCGCGATCGGGATCGGGATGCGCTTCGAGGAACAGCCCGGCCAGCCCGACCGCCATCCCGGCACGCGCGAGATCGAGCACCTGCCGCCGCCGGCCGCCCGACGCGGCGCCGCGCGGATCGCGCATCTGCAGGCTGTGCGTGACGTCGAAGATCACCGGGCAGTCGCCAGTCGCGTCGCGCATTTGGCGAAAGCCCAGCATGTCGACGACGAGATTGTCATAACCAAACGACGCGCCGCGCTCGCACAGGATCACCCGGTCGTTGCCGGCTTCGCGGCACTTCGACACGACGTGCTCGATCTGCGTCGGGCTCATGAACTGCGGCTTCTTGATGTTGATCGCATTGCCGGTTTGCGCGATCGCGACCACAAGGTCCGTCTGGCGTGCGAGGAACGCCGGCACCTGAAGCACGTCGACGACCTGCGAGACCGGTGCGGCCTGCCACACTTCATGCACGTCGGTGATCACGGGCACGCCGAACCGGCGCTTGACCTCGCCGAAAATCCTCAGCCCCTCGTCGAATCCGACGCCGCGATACGAATGGATCGACGAACGGTTGGCCTTGTCGAACGACGCCTTGAACACCAGCGGAATGCCGAGACGGCGCGTAACCTCGACGAACGTATTGCAGACGTCGAGCGTGAAGTCGAGGCTTTCGAGCACGTTGAGGCCGCCGAAGAGCACGAACGGCAGGTTGTTGCCGACGGTGACGTCCGGCGTGATGGTGACATTCATAGGTTTCTCCACGAAATTGAGGCGGCGCTCGGCGCGTTGCGCGGCGGCGAATGCCGCACGATCGCGCCGGTCGAGCGCAGCCGGATGCGAGTGTCAGCGAGCTGCCCATGCAGCATAGAGCGGCGCGAGCTCGTCGAACAAGCGGTCCTCGCCGAAGCGCTGCCGCGCCTCGTGGCTCGCCCTCCGGGCCAGTTCGCCCCGCAGCGCATCGTCGCCGGCCAGACGCTCCAGCCATGCGACCGCATCGGCCGCGGTCGCGTAGATCACGCCCGTCTGCAGGTGGCGCACGACATCCACGTTGCCGGCGCAACCGGATACGATGACGGGCCGGCCGGCCAGCATCGCCTCAATCACCGACACCGGCATGCCTTCCCACGACGACGTCGACAGGTAGATGTCGGCGTGTGCGAGTCGCCGCGCGACCTCGTCGCGTGGCAACCATCCGGTCACCTCGACGCCCGCTTCGGCCAGCCGCGCCTTGGCTGCATCGTCGCCGTCGCCGATCCAGACGAAGTGCGTGCCACGCGCGCGCATGCCGTGTGCGATCCGCGCGAACAGCTCGGGATTCTTTTGCGCACGGATGCCACCGACGGTCACCACGCACGGCGGGCGGTTCGGCGGCCCCTCCGGCTCGCCCGGCTGCGAGGACGAAAGCGTGGCGCTCACCGCATTCTCGACCACCACCACCGGCTGACGAAGCCATGCGCGGATCGCGCGGCCTTCGCTCTCGGAGCACGCGACGTACAGGCATTTCCTGACGCACGCGATCCATTCGAGGCCGACGAACGCCAGGCGCTTCACGCCCGAGATATCGCGGCGCATGAACGAGATGCAGTGCGGGCTGTAGAAGAACGCCGCCTTCGGCAACGCGAACAACGTCGACAGACGCCCGAGGAACCCCGCGAACGACGAGTGCAGGTGCACGGCGTCCGGGCCGATCTCGTTGAGCGCCGCGCGCAGCCGGCCGACGGTCCGCAGCAGGCCCGCGCCTTTCATCTGCACGTGGCGCAGTGATACGCGCGCGTCGAACATCGCGGCAAGACCCGGGGGCGTATCCGGCCGCACCGAGTAGACGACATGCACGTCGTGCCCTTCGCGAGCGAGGCGGTTCGCGATCAGGCACACCATCGACAACGTGCCCGTGGCGCTGGATTCGACTATGTGGACGATCTTCATCTGGATCCGTTCCGTGAGGGATGAGCCGTCGCACACCGACGGCGAATGACATCGTCAGACACCCGCCCCGCGCCCCGCGGCCGCGTCGATATACGCAAGCACGCCCGAACGTTCGATCACGCGCCCCCATTCGAGCGATTTCATCACCGACGGGTCGGGACGGGTCGCGCGGATCCGCGACAGCGGAAACAGTTCGTCGAAGATCGTCGCGCCGGTGACGTGGCACTGGATTCCCAGTTCATGCGCAGTGCGTACGTTCGACGGTGCGTCGTTGCAAACGATCTTCTTGCCGAGCGACGCGTATTCGAGCAGCTTCGTCGGTGTCTGAAAGCAATGCGGCCGGTGATACGGGAAGAAGCACACCGCGTATTCGCTGTCGCGGACGATCCGCAGCGCATCGGGCTGGGGCAGGCGGCCGACGAAACGGACGCCCGGCGTATCCGCGAATGCCTCGCGGATGGCGGGCTCCGGGTTGCCGACCAGCACGAGCGTGTCCGATTCGTCACGCCGTGCGTCGCGGTAAGCAGCAAGCACCTTGTGAAAACCGCGCTCGCGGCTCATCTCGCCGATATAGCAGAACCGTCCGGACGGTAACGGCGCGGCATCGGCGCCATCGGCATCCAAGTCGGTCCGATCGAAGATCCAGTCCGGCACGCCCATCGGCAACAGCAACGAACGCACGCCGTCACGAAACGCCATCGCGTCGCGCATCCGCTCGTTCTGGAAAATCCGCAGGTCGGGCCGCACGTTCAGCACCCGCTTCACACGGTCCTTGACGGCCGCGAGCCGGCCGACAGACAGCGATCGATAATCGTGAATCACGAACCGGGCGGGCGGCAGTGTGCGATAGAAACCCATGATGCACCACAGGATGCACACGTCCCGATCGGGAAATTGCGCATACGCATCGAGATCGCCATCGAACACCTCGAATCCGTGCGTTTTCAGGCGGTGGCCGTAGGCGGCGATCTCGGGGTAGTTCGCCTTGCCGGGATGCAGAATGAACACTTTCATTTGGGTTCCTGTCCATTGTCGAGAATGCGCGCCGGGACGCCGACGGCCACGCGACCGTCGGGCACATCGCGCAGCACGACCGCGCCGGCGCCGATCCGCGCGCGGTCGCCGACGCGCACTGCGCCGAGCACAACGCTGTGCACGCCGAACTCGACGTGGTCGCCGATCGTCGGCACACCGCCGAGCGTGCCGTCCTTCAGGATGGTGTTGCCGATGGTCACGCCATGCCGCAGCGTGCAGTAATCGCCGATCACCGCGTAGCCGTTGATCACGAGGCCCGTGCCGTGATAAATCGCGAGCCCCTTGCCGATCTTCGTCTTCGCCGGAATCTCGATGCCCATCAGCCAGTCGCACAGCACGATGTAGAGCAGGATGAGCGGCGCGCCGGCCAGCAGCGTGAACCGGCTCCGGCACGCGAGGTAGTGCACGACGCGATAGAAGATCACCACGCTGCGCGTCTTCACGAACGCGTTGCGGCGGCAGTCTTCGGCGATCGCCTCGGCGGTCTGTCGCAACGAGACGGCCATGTCAGTGCCGCCTCGCGAACACGCGTCGGGCCGCATCGGCGGGGATGCGCGCGGCGCCGAAATAGTCGATGCCGTCGACCAGGAACGAATGGATGTACTTCAACAGCCGCGCGCGATCGAACTCCTTGTAGAAGCACCGGCCGAGCGACACCACGCGCTTGCCGTACAGCATCGCCTCGAGCCCGACCGTCGAATTGATCGTGACGACTGCGTAAGCGTGCCGAATCAGGTCGGTGGTCGACGACGTGACGATCTCGAAGTGATAGGTCTGCTGCAGGCTCACGATTGCGTCAATCTCGGCCGCATCGGTTTCGGCCGGATGCAGCTTCACAAACAGGTCGGCGCTCTCGTTCGCCGCGAACTCGAACGCATGGCGGATCGCGTCGAGATTGCCGACATCCGAGTGCAGCTTGATCTGCGTGTCGCCCGACACCTGCAGCGGCAGGAACACGTAGCGGCAGGTCGCCAGCGTATCGGCCGGCATGAAGACGGCCTGTCGCGGCGCCGGCATGGCGTTGCGCGCGCGCACGCTCGCCAGGCGCCGCCGCGCGACGCCGCCGCTGACCGCCTTCAGCAAGTAGTTGGTGGCCGACGTCGCCTTGCGCGCGAACGACGTCCTGGCCTGCGGCAGCGGCATCTGCTTGTAGCGTTCGTAGGTCGACAGCCAGCGCGCATGCGTGTCCTCGTCGGGCAGCGGCAGCCGATCGATGACCTCGGGGTTGCGGCTGATCGTCGACAGCGCATTGACGCCCAGCGAATCGACAAACAGCTTGCCCGGCAGATTCGAGATCTCGATGAAGCGGGTCGCCACGCCGTGCACCGCACAGGCCTGCCGCACCGTTCGGCATACCAGCTGCTGCCCGTTCCACATCACGCACTGCTCGACATGCAGGCCGCGCAGCACTTCCGACGCGATGTGGAAAATCGCCGCCGACTCGCGCTGCGCGCGCGCCTCGGTCATCTGCCCGTTCAGCACCTCGATCGACAATTGATACGGCGTGCGGTCTGCCGGCTGACCATCGGGCACGTCGATCGGCATCAGCCGGTTCAGGTACACCGAGCGGAACCCGCCCAATAGCAGGCCGAGATGTGCGACGGGTTCGCTCGTCAGGAACGCGAACTCGTATTCGTGCCGGACCGCGTTCACCAGGCGGGTGGCGAAGTAGTAACGCTCGAGGGAATCGATGACTATCAGGATCATGGTGTGCTCGTTCGTCGTATCGGCGATCTCACGCCAACGCCCGGGACCGGGACAGGTTCGTGTCGAGTACGCGGTACGTCAGCGCGATGCCGGCCGCCATCAGCACCGCGCCGGTCAGCGAAAAAATCTGTACGCTCGTCGGGGCCGACAGGTTCATCAGCCGCGCGATGCCCAGCGCGCCGGCAAGACACACGCCGCAGGTCAGCTGGAACAGGAAGTCGATGCGCTGCGCGCGCGTCGCGAGGAAGATCTGCGACAGCGGCACGTAGATCAGTTGCAGCGCGAACAACGGCATCAGGCTGTGATAGAACCCGACCGAGCCGCGCCAGCTCTCGCCGAAGAACAGATTGACGAGCGGTGCGAACAGCAGCAGCCCGCCCGCCATGTACACGACCGCGAGCGCCGTGAGCGCGCGGGCATAGGTGCTGTACACGCGCGGCACCGTCATGCCCGCATCCGGACGCGCCATCGCGCCGATCGCATCGCGACGGAACACCCCGCCGACGCTCTGCGCGATCAACGACACCGGAAAGAACCCGAGCCGGTAAGCCGCGGCGAAGTAACCAGCGCTCTGCGCATCGAACCAGTGCGGAATCGCGATCGACAGCGCGTAGGTCAGCACCGAAGCGCACAGCGTCGACGGCAGGATATACAGTGCAAAGCGGCGGTTCCTGATGAAAAACCGGCGAGACAGCCGGAACGAATACCCGGCTCGATGGCCGGAGAACAGGATCGCCGCGGCCATCACGATCGAGACCACAGCCGTCACCCATGCGTACAGCGCAAACACGTCGACGTGCCCGCACGCGGGGCATGCGAGCGACAGCACCAGCCCGACGAGAAACGATCCGTTGACGACGACGCGCGACGCCGCAATCCATCCATAGCGCCTGAGGCTGTTCAGGTAGGATCCGGCGGCCAGCTGCACGAACGATGCGAGCGCATAGATCGCGACGAGATAGAGGTCCCCGCGGCCCGAGACGACGATCAGGAAACCGAACGCCGCGATCACGACCAGGCTCAGCGCCGTCACGTTGACGAACGCGTTGAACGACTCGTCCGGCGCATCGTCGACGCACGCGAGCTCGTAGCGGAACGCGAGCAGCGTGCCGACGAAGGTCGCCAGCGCGAGCAGGTAGTTGAAGTGACCGAGCGCCTCGGGCCCGAAGCGCCGTCCGATCACGAAGATGCAGACGAACAGCGCGATCTGTCCGATCACGACGCCGGCCAGCGACACGATCGAATCCCTCGGATTGATCATCCCGCCTCCGTATGCCGCGCGCGACCGGATGCGCGGCTCCGTGCGCCGGCGGCATCACGAGCGTCACACATCTTGCGTCCCGTATTCGTAGGCGACGTAGCGATAACCACCATACTTCGAGCCGTATCCATACTGTCCGAGCCTCGGATTGACGCCGTTGAAGATGACGCCGTTCAGTCGAACGCCGTTCTGCGCAAAGCGCTTCGCGGATTCGCCGATCTCGCCGAGCTTGGTCTTGCCGGCCATCGTGACGAGCAGCGCGGTGCCCGCGAACGCGCCGAGAATGCCGGTGTCCGGCACGGCGAGCACCGGCGCCGAGTCGATCACGACGATGTCGTAACGCGATGCCAGATCGGCGAGCATCGTCGCGAGATTGCGGTTCAGCAACAGTTCCGCGGGGTTCTTCGGCATCGTCCCGGTCGAGATGAAGTCGAGACCTTCGACCACCTCGCGGTGAATCACGTCGTCGGCGCGTGCGCTGCCGGCAATCAGCTCCGTGAAGCCACGGCCGCGCGGGAAGCCGAGATAGTCGTGCAGCCGACCCTTGCGAATGTCGCCGTCGATCAGCAGCACGCGCTTGCCGGCGCTCGCCATCACGACCGCGAGGTTCGATGACAGGAAGGTCTTGCCGACGCCCGGCGCCGGTCCGGCGATCAGCACGATGTTGTTCTTCGCCTCGAGCATTGCGAACTGCAACGCGGTGCGCAGGCTGCGCAGGCACTCGACGGCTGGCTCGTTCGGGAAGTCGATCGAAAGGATCGACTTGTGGCCGCTCTTGCGCGCGGCCTCCTCGGCCAGGTCGTGCTGATGGTCGCTCAGCGGAACCGTCGCGTACACCGCGAGGCCGAGACGGCGCTCGATCTCGTTGTGGTCGGAAATGCCATGGAACAGCATCGAGCGGACGATCGCGGTGCCGCAGCCGGCGAGCAGGCCGAGCAGCAGCGACGCGAGCGCGACGAGGACCTTCTTCGGCCGCACTGCCACTTCCGGCACCGCCGCCGTGTCGACGAGCCGCACGTTACCGGTCTTGCCGGCCTGCACAAGCTGCAGCTGCTGCATGTTGTTGAGCAATGCCGTGTAGAGATCGGTGTTGACCTTCACGTCGAGCATCAGCCGCACGGCTTCCTGCTGCAGGTCCGGCAGGCGCCGGATCTGCTGCTCGGCGGTATTGCGATAACCGTTCAGCGCGGCGATCTGCTCGTCGATCACGGCCACGCTCGGGTGCCGTTCGGTGAAGCGGGACATCAGCTCCTGCCGCTTCTGCTGGAGTTCGAGCAGGCGTGTCTTCGCGTCGGCGGTCTGCGCCAGCGCGAGCTTCGCTTCCTCGGTGAGGTCGACCGTGCCGCGCTCGTTGCGCAGTTTCGTCAGGCGCGCTTCGGAATCGGTCAACTGCTGCTTGAGCTGCGGCAGTTGCGCGGTCAAGAATTCGAGCGACTGCGCGGCCTCCGCCGATTTCCGCTCGATGTTCTGCCGCACGTACTGACGGCCGATCTCGTTCATCGTGTCGCTGACCCATTTTGGATCGGTGTCCTGCAGGCTGGCGACGACGACGTCCGACTGCTTCACGCGCTCCTGCACGTTGAGGCGATCGCGGATATCCTCGATCGTCTTCAGCCGCGAGTTGCGCACCAGCACGAACGCGGCGCCCGGCTTCGCGGCGATCGACGCAACCAGCAACGTGATCGGGCCGCGCGGCGAGCGGAAATGCTCGAGCGTGCCGACCGTGCCCTCCACCGCGGCATCGAAATCTCCGCCTTCGAGCCGATAGCGCTTGCCGCCGAGGCTCGTCAGCGTGAACGCGTCGCCTTCGTTCTTGCGCGGCACGTCGAATCGCGGCACGTCGATGCGCTCGCGACCCCACGCGTAGCCGCCGAAGCCGGCCAGGCCGGGATCGGACAGGCCGTCTGCGTGGCGCGCGATCCAGTCGCCGATCAGCGGAAAGCGCTTCGGCGACGCGTCGATGAACAGGTTGAGCTTGTCGACGGCGCGCTCGACGACGAGGCGCGATGCGAGGATCTGCTGCTCGGCGGCGGCCGAGGACTTGACGTCGAACAACGACGACACGTCGCCCAGCAGCGACTTGGCGGCCGACGTGTCCGGGCTGTCCTCGACCTGGACCATGATGTTGGCTTCGAACACTGGCTTGCCGAGAATCGCGTATGCGAGGCCGGCGACCAGCAGCACGCACGTGATGGTCGCGATCAGCCAACGGCTTTCCAGCAGGATGTCGAGCACCGCGACGAAGTCGGTCTCGCTGCCGTCTTCGGCAGGTTGCTGCGGCGTGGCGGGAGGTTGGGTCATGGCAAGGATAGAAGGCGTATTGGGTTCCAGTGGGGCATCGACCAACGGCCGCTTCAGACGATGCGCAGGCGCTTCGACCACTCGGACACACCGAGCTCGATCAGGCGCGCGCAGCGTTCGAACACGAATCTGGGCTGGCGGTAAGGGTCGTGCACGTCGAAATCCGTGTACTCGCCAAGACGGAATACGCGCCCGCGGACGAACGGAAACTGGTTCTCGAGCGACGTGCGCTGTCGACGGTCCATCACGAGGATCAGGTCGGCGTCGGTACACAACGAACGGCCGATCTGCTGCGCGCGATGCGTCGATACGTCGAAGCCGCGCATCCGCATCACCTCCTGCGCATACGGCGCGGCCGGCATGCCGACCAGCGCGTTCAGGCCGGCGGAGGCGACGCGACGCCCGGGCATGGCCCGGCGCAACATCGCCTCGGCCATCGGACTGCGGCAGATGTTGCCCTCGCAGACGATCAGGATGGATTCCATCATTTGGTCGCGATCGCCGCGGTCAGGCCGGCGTTGATGGCCGGCAGCAGCAGGCTGAGCACGCGGCTGAAGCGAACGAGCCCGTTGCCGTCGACGTACACGACGTCCTTCGGCTTCAGCTGGAACTGATTAGCCAGCACCATCGCGACCGGCGAGCGCGCGTCGAGGTGATAGACCTGCGGCTGCTGGTCCTGCATCCCGCGCACCACGTAGAGCTGCGCGGCGTCGGCCGTGTTCGCATTCAGGCTGCCGGCCTGCGCGATCGCCTCGCTCAGTGTCAGCCGGCCGTTGCGCATCGGCAGCGCCGTCACGGGCTTGTTGACCTCGCCCATCACGAACACGCCGCTCTCGTCGCGCGGCAGCACGCGCACGAGATCGCCGTTGCGCAACACGATCTTCGATGGATTGCGCCCCTGCTCGGCCATCTCGGTCAGGTCGATCCGGCGCTCGACGCCGTCGCGCACCAGCACGATGCGGCTCTGGTCGGCCGCCGCCGAAAAACCGCCGGCCCGCCCGATTGCGTCATACAGCGTCATCGGGATGTCGTTCACGGGTTGCGAACCCGGCGTATGCACTTCGCCCTCGATGTATACCTGCTTCGCGCGGAATGATGCGATACGCACCGTGACCTGCGGATTCCTGAACGTCTTGTCGAGGCGGCGCGTGAGCTGCGTCTGAACCTGCTCGGCCGTCAGCCCCGCGACTGCCAGCCGGCCCGCGAACGGAAACTGCAGCGTGCCATCCTGGTCGACGACGAAACCCGGCGGCGCATCCGCCGCGCGTGGCGCGGCCTGTGCCGGCGCACCGAGCGCCGCCGCAAGTTCGGGGTGGTCCCATACGGTGATCTGCAGCACGTCGCCACGCCCGATGGTGTATGCGTCCGGCGATGCGACGATGTCGCGGGGCTCGCCGTGCGTACTGCGTTCGCTGTCGCGCATGCGCCGGATCAGCGACAGATCGATGTTCGTGACCGGAACCGGCAGCGCGGCGCTTTCTGCCGGCGTGGCGCCGCTTTGCAGCGGAATCGACGCCGGCTGCTGCATGCGCATGCCCGGCGCGATGCCGCAAGCACCGAGCAACGCGCACAGCGGAAGGATCATCACGAGCGGCCCGACCCGCGATGGCCGGCGCGGCGCGCACCCGCGCGCCAACTCCATTTGACGCAACCTCTGCATTACAACCTCGCACTTTTTTAATTTGAAATTGCTCCGGTCGCCCCGCGTCGTGTCGACCACGAGTACAGCACCCCTGTCGAGACCGGACATGCCTTCCACCACTGCTTGCTGCCGAACTCCCACGCGCACGTCCGTTGCGACGGATGTGCGCGCGGCAGCGGCTAATACGCACCCGACCCGCGCACCACCACGTTGATCGTGCGGAACAAGATGCCGATGTCGCGGCGCAGCGACCATTCGCGCACGTAGGACACGTCGAGCGACACACGCGTCGAATAGTCGGTGTCGTTGCGGCCGCTGACTTGCCAGAGGCCGGTCATGCCGGGTTTCGCCATCAGGTAGTAGCGCACGTCGTCGCCGTAGCGTTCGAGCTCGGCCTCGACGATCGGGCGCGGCCCGACCAGGCTCATGTCGCCCTTCAGCACGTTCAGCAGCTGCGGCAGTTCGTCGAGACTCGTCTTGCGAAGCAGACGGCCGATCGGCGTGATGCGAACGTCGTTCTTCAGCTTGAATTCGCGATCCCATTCCGCGCGCGCGTCGGCGTCGCGTTCCAGCAGCGCCTTGAGCACCGCGTCGGCATTCGTCACCATTGAGCGGAACTTCAGGCACTTGAACCGGCGGCCGTTGCGGCCGACGCGCTCGTGCCCGAAGATCGCCGGGCCGCCATCGCGCCGCACCGTCCATGCAATGCCCAGCAATACCGGCGCCAGCATGACGAGCAGCAGCGACGCGCCAACCAGGTCGAAGCCGCGCTTGACCATCCGCTTGATGCGCCCGACCGTCCGGAGGCCGATCTCGCGCTGGCCGCGCAGGTCCGCATGCGTGATGGCTGCCGCACGGACCTGCTCGCCCGCGCGCTCGATCATTCCGAAGATCGCGAGCGTCAGCGCGCGGAACGCGATCAGGCCGATTCCGCTCGCGAGCGTCCAGTACACGAACCACTCGCTCGACAGCACGTGCGCACGGTGCAGCACGTAAAGCAGCGCAGTGCTCATGCCTTGCACGACGATCCATGCGAGCACCGTGCGGCCGAGCACATGCAGCGCCGATCGCGTGCGCGCGGCCTCATAGATGCCGCAGGCGGGAAACACCGACAACGCCAGCGCGGCGGCGAAGGCGACGAGCGCACCGTCGAACAGGGTCCCGCGCGCACCGCCGGTGGCGCCGATCAGCGCGGGAATGAACGCGCCCAGCACGATCAGCCCGATATCGGTCGCTCGATTGATCAACGAATTCATTGATATGAACTCCTAATTCATCATCCAACATCCGTTCGCGGTGCAGTGGTGCATCACGCCTGCCACGCATGTCGTCCGGGGCGTATGCCCGCTCTCGCCGGTGGGCATGCCGCGACTCCGG
Source organism: Burkholderia diffusa (assembly GCF_001718315.1). Lineage (NCBI taxonomy): Bacteria > Pseudomonadati > Pseudomonadota > Betaproteobacteria > Burkholderiales > Burkholderiaceae > Burkholderia > Burkholderia diffusa. Next base: position 628,781 of record NZ_CP013364.1, read on the forward strand.
CGCATCACGATCCGGCCTGATGCGATGCGCTCGTCACGCGGCACGCTCGTTGCGATACCGTTGCTTCAACGTTTCCGCAGCGCATCATATTCGTCGCGGTTCGCGCTTTTATCGCTTGCGTCCGAATTCGCCTTGTTGATGGCGGAACAAATCAAGGCCGATTAACAGAGCGAATTATTCGACGCATTTCACGAATTAAACGATGCATTTTCCATGCACGAATAACCGGCATGCGCGACGGTTCATGTTCGAATTTCAATCACGCGAGTGACTGTTCGATTCATGTCGATTTTCCATTCACCGCATCGGCCATTTCCGCCGCACCGGATAGCGAAATGCATTGCCAGGCGCCACCGCAACCTGAAAGAAAGCACTGCCCGCTTGAGGCCGGACAGTGCTCGCTCGACGAATAAAAAGGCCTGCACGGTGCGCTCGCGCGACACGGCAGGCAAAATTCCGAGGAGTGCCGGGGTGCCGCCTCCTCGAAAGGCCAGTCGATAACTTAATCAGTCGAAATACGTTTTGATCGGCCCGTGTCGGACGGCGCCACGATTGTGGCCGAATCCGCCTTCGCAGCATGGAGACCGGTTTATATCCAGTATTTTTCGCACACGAATAACGTCACTGTCATTCGGGCGAAACATGAATATCCGGAAATTGATTGGAATTCCCCAATGCAATCCCACCGGTTGACGGCATACGGTGAAATGCGATCGCCCGGACTAGGACGGCGCGCCGCTCATCCAGTCGCCGAGATCCGATGCATAGAGCATGTCCGTCGACGCATCGCCGCCTTTTCGTGCGGCCGCCCGATATTCGGTCGGCGAAGTCTGCAAGTGCTGGCGAAACAGTTTCGCCATCCGGTCGCCGCTGCCCAGGCCGGTGCGTCTCGCAACCTTGTCGGCCGGAAGATCGGTTTCGATCAACATGCGACATGCCTTCTCGAGGCGAATTCTCAACACGAACTCGGTGGGCGTGACGCCGATTTCGTTCTTGAAACGCCGCAGGAAATTGCGCTCGCTCATCGCGGCCGCCTGCGCCGCGTCGGCAATCGAAATCCGGTTCTCGCTGTTCACGCGTAAATGATGCGCGGCCATCCGGATCAGCGTGCTGGCGCGCGCGACCCGCGCGCCGAACAGCACGTCGGTCAGCTTGCGGTTCGCGCCGGACACCATGCACATCACGATCTCCTGCGCGATTTCGTAGCCCAGGTCCACACGGACGATCGACAACGCCTCGGAGAACGGTCCGTCGTCCTCGTCGTCGGCTGGCTCGCTGTCTTCGCGTCCGGCCGACGACGCGCCGCCGCCGTCCACCGCCTGCGCGGCGTTCTCCACGTCCTTCTGCGGAAGATGAATCTGCGTCAGCAATTTGCGGCCGCCATGGCTGCCGCGAACGACGCGTGCGCGCTGGTGCGCATGCCTGAGCCAGGCGATCAATTGCTCGTCCAGCGCGTTGATCCCGCCTTGACCGCTCAACACGAACATCGCGTGCACCGTGCTGGCTTCGAGCGTGCGGGCCGCCTCCGTCCAGATGCCGACGCCCGACGACGAGCGAACCGCGCCGCCATGCACGGAATACAGCCGCAATTCGTAACGATCGACGAATGCGCCATCGCCACGTCCGAGTTGATTTGCGAGTTCGAAAACGGCGGCGAGCTTGCCCATCTGCATGATGGAGAAACCCTCGAGCAACAGTACGATTACGCTTGCTCGTTGATGCCCGTCGCCGGCGCTTCTACCACGATTCACGCTTAACCCCGTCGATGAATGATCCGACACTGTTTGCATCTTTTCGGCCCTTTGACAATTTCTTACATTTCTTCTTTTCTGCGCCGCATCATAGCGGGCGACCTTCGCCCGCCGATTTGTCAATGTCTGTTTTCGCCGTGTTGTTGTCGGAATCAATCAAGCCAGTGGTATGGCACCATTTATTGAGGTTCGTCATATCCGACACGAATACATTCAGACAATTCCGTGGGTAATTGACGTGCGTCAACATTCCGGAATTGGAATCGGGATAATGCGAACGGACTATCCCCAATGAATAAGGAGAGCCGGAACAGACGGCGGGGCAGTATCGCGACGACAATGTGCGGACACTGTTCGGATTCGTTTCAATCGTGCATGTTCAGATGCCGCTCGGGTTCGAGTGAAGCCGGCCGGTCGACGGAGCGCGCGGCAACACGCGCGGGCGTATCGCCGGGCCCGGGATCCGGGCCACCACTCCGATCAATCGTTTATTCCGACGGAATGTTTTGCGTCCGAAGCCGGAACCACCGGCTTTAAACGCCAAGCGTGCGGCAGTCGGACGAATTGCGCGAGGTCGGGCCGAAGATCACTGAATGAGTGATCGGTCATGCCGCGTTGGCATCGTACACGCTTCGATTTCTCGCAAACGGCCAATACGGGAATTTCATCGAACGTTAATGAAAATCCGGCCGATGTGTCGTGTCGCGTCGACATTGAAATACCGATGTCATCGTTCGAACCTTCCGATACATCGGCGCGCAAACGTTGTCAGCGAAACGGATTTACCCATGAATAATACATGGGATTACTTAAATTACCTGAAATTACTCGAGACTCGTATGCAAGCCGAATTCATCGTCATTTATCGAACTCGCCGGCACGCATTCGTCGCGGGAGATCGAGTCCGGCATGCGCCGAGCAGATGCGCATCCGGAACGAGTCGTTTTCATGACCGTGGTGTTTCGGTCGAACGGAGAAAGCGGCGTTTGGGCAGTCGCGCGCGGCGCGGCGCCCGATTCACCGCGCACGCATGAAACGGTCGTTTTAATCGAGGGTTTCAATACCGTGACATGTGCGGCTCAACGCGCGATCGAATTCGCGGCACTGCGAAAGACCAGCGGACGCTCATCCCGCCGCTCCGCCCGTCGCGCGAACTGCACGGCCTGCTCGACCTGGCCGTGATGCGCGGACTTCGCGCAGACCGGGTCGGCCTGCGCCGGATCGCCGGTCAGCATGTATGCCTGGCAGCGGCACCCGCCATGATCCGCATGGCGCTCGTCACAGGTGCGGCACGGGTCGCGCATCCAGCCGTCACCGCGAAACGCGTTGAACGCGTCGCTTTCGTACCAGATGTCCTTCAACGACCGGTCGCGCACATTCGGCAGATCGAGGCCGGGCAACCCGCGCGCGGCATGGCACGGCAGCGCGGTGCCGTCCGGTGCGACACCGAGGAACACCGAGCCCCACCCGTTCATGCAGGCCTTCGGCCGCTGCTCGAAGTAGTCGGGCACGACGAACAGGATCTTGCACCGTTCGCCGACGAGCTTGCGGTAGCGGTTGACCGTTTCCTCCGCTTCGCGCAGCTGTTCGACAGTCGGCATCAGCTGGTCCCGATTCAGCATCGCCCAGCCGTAATACTGCGTGTTGGCGAGTTCGAGAAAATCCGCGCCAAGGTCGAGCGCCATCTCGATGATCTGTCCGACGTGCGGCAGGTTGTACCGATGCAGCACGCAATTCAGCACCATCGGATAGCCGTGCGACTTGATCAGCCGCCCGACGCCGCGCTTGAGATCGAAGGTGCGCGTGCTGGTCAGGAAGTCGTTCAGCTCACGCGTCGAATCCTGCAGCGACAGCTGAATATGATCAAGCCCGGCCGCCTTGAGCCGGTCGATGCGTGCGGCATTCAGCCCCACGCCCGACGTGATCAGGTTGGTGTAGAAGCCCAGCGACCGCGCATGCTCGACCAGCATCTCCAGGTCGTCTCGCTGCAGCGGTTCGCCGCCTGAAAAGCCGATTTGCGCGGCGCCAAGCGCGCGCGCGTCGCTGATCACCGTGCGCCATGCGTCGGTATCGAGCTCCGCGCCGTGCGTCGCGAAATCGACCGGGTTGTAGCAGAACGCGCAGTGCAGCGGGCAGCGGTATGTGAGCTCGGCGAGCAGCCACAGCGGCGTGGACGGCCGGTTCGGAGGAGGGGTCATGTCCATGTCAGTCGAGCCAGCCGCGCAGTCGCGCATGATCGAGGAAGCGATAGACGTCCGACGCGAGGTCCGACGTCCTGAACAGCCGCTCGAGTTCGTCGATGATGTCGTCGAGCTCGCGCGTGCCGTCGCAGCGCGCGAGGATCTCGCCCGCGCTCGGGTTGAGCCGGACCATGCCCTCCGGATACAGGAGCACGTACGCATCCTGGGCCGGCTCCCACTGCAGGCGGTACATGCCCCTCAGCGAGGGGCGCAGCGGCACGCCGCTGACGGCGTCGTTGGAGTTCATGCGGGATACGCCTTTTCAATCGCATCGAGAATCGACCACAGCACATCCAGCTTGAACGACAGGATGTCGAGCGCGCGCCGTTGCGCGTCCGGTGTCGTGAAATGGCTCAGCGTCACTGCAAGCCCGTGCTCGACGTCGCGCTGCGCGAGCGGCACGCGGCTGCGGAAATACTGCAGCCCGTCCGCCTCGATCCACGGATAGTGAGACGGCCAGCCCGCGAGCCGGTCGAGGTGGATCTGCGGCGCGAACATCTCGGTCAGCGACGAGCACACGGCCTCCTGCCACGGCGCGTGCCGCGCGAAATTGACGTAGGCATCCACCGCAAACCGCACGCCTGGCAGTACGTGCGCGAGCGACCACAACGCGTCGCGCTCGATGCCGACCGCCTCCCCGAGCCGCGCCCATGCCTCGATCCCGCCTTCCTGGCCGCCGTGGCCGTCGTGGTCGAGAATCCGCTCGACCCACAACCGGCGCGTGTCGCGGTCGGGGCAATTGGACAAGATCGCCGCATCCTTGAGCGGAATGCTGATCTGATAGTAGAAGCGGTTCGCGACCCAGCCGCGAATCTGCGCCGGCGAGCACGCGCCGGCGTTCAGACGCCGGTTGAATGGATGGTGAATGTGATAGCGCGATTCGAGCGCGCGCAGGCGCGCCTCGAACTCCTGCGCACTCCAGGGCGTCGCGTGCAGCGCCGTGGCGGGAATCGGTGCGTTCATGGTCAGACCTCGAATTGCATGCCGTCGTGGGCGACCTCGATGCCTTGCTCGTGCAATTGCGCACGCTGCGCGGAACCGGGGTCGAGAATCGGATTCGTGTTGTTGATGTGCGTGAGGACCTTGCGCGTACGCGCCGGCAACAGCCGAAGCCGCTCGATCATGCCCGGCCGCGCCGCGTCGCCGCACTGCGCCAGATGCCCCATGTCGGCCGCATGCTTCGACGACAGGCCGAAATCGATCATCTCCGTGCCGGTCCAGAACGTGCCGTCCACCAGCACGAGGTCGGCGTCGCGCATCGCGGCGCGCACGCCGTCGTCGACATCGGCGAGCCCAGGCGCATAGAACGCCCGCCGGCCACTCGTCGTGTCGTCTATCAGGAGTGCGATGTTGTCGCCCGGCACACTCGCCTCCCGGCGCGGCGAATAAGGCGGCGGCTTGCTGTCGACCGGCACGGCGGTAAAGCGGATGCCGCCGGCGCCCGGTATCGCGAACGGTTCGCCCGGCGCGATCGGGTGAACGTCGACGCCGCAGTAGTGGCCGAGCAGCGGCACGAGCGGCAGCCCGGTCGACAGATCGTCGAGCACCGGCGCGCTCGCATACAGCGGCAGCGGCGACGTGCGCTCGCGCAGCATCAACAGGCCCGTCACGTGGTCGATCTGCGCGTCGCACAGCACGACGGCAACGATCGCGCTGTCGCGGATCGCGCGAGCCGGCTGCAGATCGGGGGCGGCGCGCAGTTGCGCGAGGATGTCCGGCGACGCGTTCACCAGCACCCAGTCGACGCCGTCGCCGCTGACCGCGATCGACGATTGCGTGCGCGGCACGATCCCGTCGGTGCCGGCTCGCGCGCGACGGCAGTTGCCGCAGTTGCAGTTCCATTGCGGCAACCCGCCGCCGGCGCCCGAGCCGAGTATCTTGATCTTCATCTGCGTGTGCTCCCGGTGCCGCCCGCATCGTGTCCGTCGATGCGGGCGGCACTGCGCGCGTCGATCAGCGGTTGGCGATGTACATCGTGATTTCGAAACCGAAACGCAGGTCGGTATAAGCCGGGGTGGTCCATTGCATGATGTGTCTCCTTGTTGAGTGGGTAGTCGAAAAAACCGCATCGATCGAGCGGCCGATATTCATTCAGCAAGGAGCGTGCCGGCGCGGGACTTGCGGCGCACGCAGGCGTGCGAAGGCATGCGGCAGCCGCCGGATGGTCACGGCACCGCCATTCTTACAGTTAGCAAACGATAAGATTTCAGAAACCGTCGGGCGACGGTTCACGTCGTGCACGGCCGATCGAGCAAGTGTTGAATCCTTGAACACCGGGTGTTGCAACCTGACACACCGGTGTGACAGTCGCGGCTTGCGTCAGCGTTCGTCCGGCTCCAGTGCGTCCGGTCCGGCGGCCGGCATCTTGCGGTAGATCGTGTTGCGCGACACGCCGAGCGCGCGCGCCGCGGCCGACACGTTGCCGCCATGACGTGCGAGCGCGGCCGCGATCGCGGACGCGGCCACGTCCTGCAGCCGCGCGTCACCGGCCGGGAACACGGGCATCTCCGATGCGAGCGGCGGCGTACAAACCGCCTGCGCCGTCGGGCCGCCGTCGCGCCGCACATCGTCGAAAAAATCGTCCGGCAAATGTTCGCAGCGGATCTCGCAGTCGTCGTCGACCATCGCGGCCGCCGTGCGCAGCAGGTTCGCGAGCTGCCGGAAGTTGCCGGGCCACGCGCAGCGCTCGAACAGCGCCATCACGTCGGGCGCGACGCTCAGCGGCCGGCGCCCGGGCCCCGAGAGCGTCTCCCGCTGCAGCATCTTCTGAACGACCACCGCGAGGTCCGTGCGGTCGCGCAGCGGCGGCAGGCGTACGACGAGGCCGTTGAGCCGGTAGTACAGGTCCTCGCGAAAGCGGTTCTGCGCGATCATGTCGCGCAGATCGCGGTGCGTCGCACAGATGATCGCGATGTCGACGCCGATCGCCTTCGTCGAGCCGAGCGGGTTGACGATGCGCTCCTGAAGCACGCGCAGCAGCCGCACCTGTAGCGGATACGGCATGTCGCCGATTTCGTCGAGAAACAGCGTGCCGCCGTTGGCCTGCAGCAGCTTGCCGGTCGCGCCCTTGCGGCGCGCGCCGGTAAACGCGCCCTCCTCATAGCCGAACAGCTCGGATTCGATCAGCGTCTCCGGAATCGACGCGCAGTTGACCGCGACGAACGGCCCGTCGCGGCGTGGCGAGTCGTTGTGAATCGCCTGCGCGAGCAGTTCCTTGCCGGTTCCGGTCTCGCCGGTGATCAGCACCGGAATGTCCTTGCCGATCACCTTGCGGACCTTCGCGATCACCGCCGCCACCTGCGGATCGCCGGTGTCGAGATAGCTGAGCCGCGACAGGCTCGCCGTGCCCTGCGCCGCGGGCGGTCGCGCGGCAGGCGCGGCGCCGTCGTGCACTTCGGCGGGCCGGCTGCCCTCGGCGCGCAACGCGCGCCGGAATTGCACGCGCGCGCAGACGACCGCGCCGTTGCCGAGGTTCAGCGACACGTGCGGCTCGGTGCTCGCGCGCATCCGGTCGATCAGCTGCGCGCTCGTCACGTCGAACAGCGACGCGAGCGTATGCGCGCGCAATGCGGCGAGCGGCATCCCGAGCTGGAATTGCGCGCTGCGATTGGCCGACAGGAAGCGGCCGTCGGCCGTGAACGCGACGATCCCTTCCATCAACGTGCCGAGGAATTCCGGGCGGCCGTGAAACGACACCTGCAGCGTCTCCTGGAACGTCGTCGTGAACAGGTGGTTCTCGATCATCTGCACCGACATCTTCGCGAGCGCCATCGTGTGCTGGTGATAGCTGCGATGGTCGCCCGTCACGTCGAGCACGCCGATCGCGTCGCCGTACGGGTCGAGGATCGGCACGCTCGAGCACGTCAGGAAATGGTTCGCGGCCAGGAAGTGCTGGTCGCCGTGCACGACCATCGGGCACAGCTCCGCGAGCGCGGTGCCGATCGCGTTGGTGCCCTGCCGGTTCTCCGCCCAGTTCGCGCCGGGGCGCAGCGCGACCCGTTCCGCGCGCCGCAGGAAGTCGTCGTCGCCGATCGAATGCAGGATCAGCCCTTCCGCATCCGTCAGCACGATCATGCTCTGCGTATTGACGATCTGTTCGTGCAGCGTCTCCATCACCGGCATCGCATGCACGCACAGCACGCGGTTCTGCTCACGCTTGAGCGCAAGCGCGGCGCCGGACAGCAGGTCGTAGTCGGGACGTGCCGACGCCTGCAGGCCGAACGTCTCGGACCGCTCATGGGACTTCTGGATCGTCGGCGTCGGCCAGCCGGGCGCATGCGTGGCCCGTGCGTTGGCCGTCGGATGAACGTCATCGCGCATTGTCTCCTCCGGGGATCCTTCCGGTCGGTGCCGGACTTTGTTCTGGATCAAGCAAACTTCGGGCCACAGTGTCGGCAGTGCTTGCGTCGGACGCCAAACATCGTCACGCGGCGCAAACTGAAATCGAAATGAAAGCTACGCCAATCGCATGCCGTGCAGGCGGCGTGACGCGCCAGGGACGTAATATCGCGATTCCGCAAGCCGCCGCTACCCGGTCGATCCCGATCGTGTTCGCTGGCGCGATTCTGGCTTTGATGCAGGTCAAGCCCCGGCCGGTTCCCGGGTTCCACCTGATCCGCCGCTACGGCGTTGACCCGTCACTCTCTTTCCGACACGACATGACGCAGCGACCGCTCCACTCCGCTTCCACGTCCCGCCCCGCGTTGTCCCGCGACGCCTGCCGGATCGCATGGACCGACTCCGGCAACCCGCACGGCGACCCGGTCGTCGTGCTGCACGGCGGGCCCGGCAGCGGGAGCCGGCCAGCGGTGCTCGGCCTGTTCGACCTGACGCGCATGCGCATCGTGCTGGTCGACCAGCGCGGCGCCGGCGCATCGACACCGCGCGGCGGCCTGCGTCACAACAACACGATGCGTCTGGTCGGCGACCTGGACGCGTTACGCGTGCGGCTCGGCATCGCGCGCTGGTGCGTCGTCGGCGGATCGTGGGGTGCGGCGCTCGCGCTCGCCTATGCGGGACGACATCCGTCGCGCGTGACGGGCGTCGTGCTGCGCGGGCTGTTCCTGACTTCGTCGCGCGAAGTGCGCGGCCTGTTCGTCGGCGCGCGCGCACGAGCGCCGCGGGCCTGGCAGCGGCTGACGGCCGCCGCCGGCACCGCGCGCGCCGATCGCCTGATCGCCTGCTGCGCGCGGCGTCTCCAGCCGGGCGCCGGTGCGGCGCGGCAACGCGCGGTCGCGCTCGCATGGAGCGCGTATGAGGATGCGATCCTGACGGGGCGGCCGGCGCGCGCCGCGCGACCGACGCAACCCGTCGTCGACCGGCTGATCGACAAATACCGGATCCAGGCGCACTACCTGCAACGCAACTGCTGGCTCGGCGAGCGCCGGTTGCTGGCGCTTGCGCGGCAGCTCGCGCAAGCCGGCGTGCCGTTGCATGCCGTGCACGGCACGCGCGACCGCGTGTGCCCGGTCGGCAACGTCGACCGGCTCGGGCGCGCAGTCCCGGCGGCAAGCGTCGAACGCGTGCCGGCCGGGCACCTCGCCAGCGACGATGCGCTCGCACGTGGCATCGCTCGCGCGGTGCGCGCGATGCTCCCCGTCACGGCGGGAGACGCACCGCGACACATCGAGCCGCCCGTTCAGTCCCACGCATAGCGGGCGCCGACCCACGCACCGCGCGGCGCGCCCGGCCCGACGAACTGCTCGTTGACGGGGTTGAGCCCGTCGAACGAATGATTCGGACCGTTGAAGAAGTTCCGGCCGAGCATCCCGAAGCTCGCGTAGCGCTTGTCGAGCAGGTTGGTAACCGACGCGAACAATTGCAGGCGCCTCGTCACCTGCCAGGTCGTGTCGAGGTCGATCAGCACATAGCCGGGCACCTTGCCGTTCATGGCCTGGTTGTTCTCGTCGCCGCGCGCGAACACGCCGCTGCGATACGTGATGTTGGCGCCGACGTTCCACGTCCGCGTCGCCGCATAGTCGAGCCGCAGCTTCACGGTGCTCGACGGAATCCCGGGAATGCGATCGCCGGAGCGGACGGCAATGTTGCCGTGCGCATCCGCGCTCGAATTGCTCGCGCTGCTTTCGGTCCACGTCGAGCGGTAGGTCGCGTCAACATAGCTGTAGCTGACGCCGATCCCGACCGGGCCCAACCGCGTATGGCCCGCGAGTTCGAAGCCTTGCCGGCGCGTCCTGCCGACGTTCTGGAAATAGCCGAGCGTGCTCGCGCCGCCGTTGCTGCTGATGAACTGAATGTCGTCGTCGAGCGTCGTGCTGTAGACGGCCGCGCTCCACGTCGTCGCCGGATCGGCCCGGCCGCGCGCGCCGAGCTCGATCGTCTTCGCGATCACCGGCTTCAGCGCCGGGTCGGCAAGAAAGTCGTTGGGCAGCGAACACGGCGCCGCTGGATCGGCGCATGCGAGCTCGATTGCGGTTGGAGATCGCATTCCTTCGTTGTACGTTGCATACGCGGTGAAGCCGGGCACCGGGTTCCACGTGATGCCGACGGCCGGATTGAACCGCGAGAACGTATGACGCGCGGTGAGCAACGGCTGCAGCCCGCTCGCGTCCTCGATCGCCGCCCGCGACCAGTTGTAGCGCCCGGCCAGCGTCAGCGACCATTGCCGCGTCAGCGCCAGCGTGTCGTCGAAGTAGACGCCGTAGTTGCCGTTGCGCGTCTTCGCGCGCGTCTTCCGAGTGAAGTCGCCGATGCCGACCGTCGCGCGCGTATCCGTGAAGATCGCATCCTGCGACGACTGCTCGAAGCCAGAGTTCGCGAGATCGGCGGACGCGCCCACGACGAACTGGTTGTCCAGGCCCGCGAGCTTGCCGAGCAGCGTCAGTTGCAGGTTCGCGCCGTAGCTGTCGGTCGTGATCACCGAACGGTCGTTGGTCGCCTGCACGGTGTCGGTGGCGCCGCTGCCGTCCACGCTGCCGAAATCGTCGTTCACGTTGCTGCTGGTGTTGGTGTTGCGGTAATGCCGGTAATAGACGTTGCCGCTGAGCTGCACGTGATCGCCGAACGAATGGTCGCCCGACACGGTGACATACGCGGCGCTGTTGCGATTCAGGTCGGGATAGGTATAGGCCTGCGCGCGATTGTCGAGAAATGACCGCGGAATCGTCTGCGAGCCTTGCAGCGCATTGTCGGCGCCCCCGGCCGAGATCGACAGCGTCGTATCGGCGTCGTTGTAGCGCAGCTTGCCGAATCCCTGCCGCACGCGGCTCGCATTGTGATCGGCCCAGCCGTTGTCGTTCGCGACGTTGCCCGTCACGTAGTAGTCGAGGTTGCCGCCGATGCGCCCGCCCTGCTCGAGCTGCACGGTCTTGCGCCCCCAAGAGCCGATCGACACCTGTGCGGCGCCGCCCGGGCTCGTCCTGCCGTTCTTCGTCGTGATCGCGAGCGCGCCGCCGAGCGTGTTGAGCCCGTAGGTCGGATTCGAGCCGGGGATCAACTGCATCGTGTCGATCGCCGCCTGAGGGATGAGATCCCAGTTCACGACGTCGCCGAACGGCTCGTTCACGCGCACGCCATCGACGAATACCGACAGCCCCTGCGGCGTGCCGACGACCGGCGATGCGGTGAAGCCGCGGTAGTTCACGTCCGTCTGGTACGGGTTGCCCTGCGCCTCGTTGATATCGACGCTCGACACGTTCTTCTCGAAGTACTCGGTCAGTACGCTGCCGTGCTGACGCGCGACGTCCTCGCCGCGAATCGTCTGGACGTTGGCCGGCACGCGCGACAGCGGGGTGCCGATCCCGAGCAGCGGCGTCGTGCCGACGACGACGATCGGTGCGAGCGTCGGTGCGTCGACGTAGCCTGCCGGTTCGGCCTGCGCCCATGCCGGCGTCAGCGAGCCGAGCATGCCGCCAAAGCACAACGTGACGCCCGCGCGCCGGGCAACGAAGCGGCGCTTCGCCCCATCCGTCTCCTTCATCTCCACGTCTCCTCTTTTCTTGTCGTAGCGTCGTTATATCGTCGTCCATACCGATACATCGGCGACCGTTTCAGCTTGCGTCGATCGCCTTATCGCGCCGTACCGGCATCGCCGTCTGCCGTCGCGATTGCGACGTGCGCGACATGCGCGCGTCCGATCGACGCGATCACGCCGGCCACGGTGCCGAACGACTCGTTGCGGTCAGCGTGCAGGCTGACGCTCGTCTGCGGGTCGCGCGCGACGCGGCGCGCCAGCACGGCCTCGACCTCGGCCGGCATGGCCGGCGCGCCATCGATACGGATCGCGCCGTGCGCGTCGACGGTCACGGCGACGGTCGATGCACGCGAGTCGCGCGCCTGGGCGGCTACCTTCGGCAAGTCGATACGGATCGCATGCGTCATCAGCGGCGCGGCGACCATGAAGATCACCAGCAACACGAGGACGACGTCGACGAGCGGCGTCACGTTGATCTCGCCGAGCGGCTCGCCCACGTCGGCTTCGTGTTCATCCGTATTCATACGGCCGCCTGACGCACGGCGCCTGGGGTGCTCGCAGACGAAAGCGCGGCATGCAGCGGCGGGTCGATCGTGAACCGCCGCTGCTCGGCCAGCGCGATCAGGTCCTGGCCGAACTCGTCGAGCCCGGCCGTCACCATCTTTTGCCGGCGCAGGAACAGGTTGTAAGCCAGCACGGCCGGAATCGCGACGCCGATGCCGATCCCGGTCGCGACCAGCGCCTGGCCGATTGGCCCCGCGATCGCTTCGATGCCGTTCGCGGCCGACGCCGTCATCGACTGCAACGTGTGGACAATGCCGAACACGGTGCCAAACAGCCCGACGAACGGTGCGACGTTCGCGATCGACGCGAGCACGGCAAGCCCGCGCTCGAGCGAGCGCTGCGTGCGCCGGATCTCGCGCGCGAGCGTGCGTTCGAGCAAATCGCGGCGATCCCACGTGATCAGCGTGGCCGGTACGTCCGGCGCGACCGCGTCGAGATCGCGCAATGCAACGCACACCGCGCGCTGCAGGCGCGCGTTCAGGCTGCCGGCCACATCGTCGTCCGCCGGCATCGACAGCCCCGCATGATCGCCGCGTCGCGCGGCAAAGCGGCGGTTGCCTAGCGCGACGCGCGCATACAACAGCGTCTTGAAGACGATCAGCGTCCAGGTGAGCGCCGACAGCATCGCGAGGAGCGCAAACGTGCCGATGACCGCGTAATGGATGTAATCTGACATGACGGATTCCTTAGTTTCCGATTTTGAACACGACAGGCACCCTGACCCAGCCATCGATCGCTTCCGTGCCGCGCTTCGCCGGCACGAAGCGCCAGTCCGTGACCGCAGCGACGGCCGCATCGTCGAGCGCGTCGTGTCCGCTGCTCGCCGACAACAGCACCTGGTCGGGCCGGCCGTTCGCGAGCACATGCACGTTCAGGAGCGTGGTGCCTTCCCAGCCGCGCCGCTGCGCGACGTCCGGGTAATCGGGCGCGGGGTTGCGCAGGTAGGTCGCCGCGAAGCGCGGCGCGGACACGGGTTCGGGTGCCGCCGAGGACTGCGCAACCTGCGTCGCACGCGCGGACACCGTCGCGGTATCCGCCGCTGCATTTGCAGCGGCAGGCTGAGCCGGTTCCCGCTCCGGCACGGTTCGCCGACGTTCACCGTCCGGCTGCGCCGTGGCAATTGCGCCAGCGGGCTTGCGCGAAGGACCTGCATGATCGACCTGACGCATTGCGACCGCCCTTGGCTGAGCCTCTCGATGCACGGCTGCTTCTCGGCTCGAATGCGAAGGCATATGCTCGGGAGGAACCTGTTTCGCGACATCCCGCCAACGATGCACGCCGGGTTCCGCCACTCGCCCGAATTCGCTTGCGTCTACCTCGACGGCCAGCGCGCGAGGCAGCGGCGGGCCTCCATCGAGTCCCCACGCATGCCACAAGGCGACCACGATGGCCGCATGGACGGCAAATACCGTCAGCGCGACGGCTCCCAGCGGCTCGCGTGCGCGCGCGGCCTGCCGCATCTCGATCGTCGCCGCGCACGCGCCGCCCGGCGCGATGCCGTATGCGAGCGCGACTACGCGGCGGCGCGCACACTTGCGAGCGGCATCGGATGAAATCTGGGCATGCATGGCGGTCTCTCGCTGCGCGGAATCGTTCCGTCGAACGGCAAGAAGCATGCCGATACGTGTAACGCCCGGCCGGCCGCCGATCGAAGCCGCCACGCATCGATACGCGACCGCGCACCTGTTTCACTTCGCGCCACCCATGTTGCGCCTGTGTCAATTTGGATCAGCGACGCAACGCCTTCGCTCGCGCACCGCACTGTCATCTTTCGCAACACTGCGCCCGCGGCTGTCCCCGAACGCAACACATGCGGATCATCCGCGCGCTGCCCGCGCACGTCGCCACAGTGCATGCAATCGACCGCTCCGCCTTGCGCGACAAGGCGCGCGTGTCAATGGCATGCGATTTGCGTGACTGGCTGCGCACTGGACCCGGATCCCCACCCTGCCGGCCCGGCCATGTGTTGGCCGCGGTGCGACCACAATGACTCAGGAGACAACCATGAAAAAACTCTCGGCTTCGACGAGCCGACTGGCAACCATCGGAATCGCGGCGGCTGCAGCGATCGCCTTGAATCCCGGCCTGGTGGACGCAGCCGCGGATTATCCGGCCGTCACGTATCAGCGGCTCACGGATGCGCAACGCGATCCGGGCTGGCTCACCTACTACCGCACGTACAACGGCCAGGCGCATTCGCCGCTCAAGCAGATCGACGCGTCGAACGTGAAGCAGCTCACGCAGGCGTGGAGCTACAAGTTTCCGGCCGAGCTGAAGCAGGGCTTCGAAGCCACGCCGATCGTCAACGGCCGGTATCTGTTCGTCACCACGCCGAAGGACAACGTGTACGCGTTCGACGCGGCCACCGGCGCGCAACTGTGGAAATACGAGCCCAAGCTCGGCGCGGAATCGTTCAAGACGGCCTGCTGCGATGTCGTGAACCGCGGCGTCGCGCTGTACGGCAAGAACGTCTACGTTGCGATGCTGAGCGGCGAGGTGGCCGCGCTCGACGCGCAGACGGGCGCGCTCGTGTGGAAGAAGCAGATGTTCGAACCGGGGCTGGGCTACGCATTCTCGCTCGCCCCGCTCGCGCTCGACGGCGCGATCGTGGTCGGCAGTTCGGGCGGCGAATACGGCGCACGCGGCTTCATCGCGGCGCTCAGCCCGAACGACGGCACGCTGCTGTGGAAGCGCTTCACGATCCCCGGCCAGGGCGAGAAGCACGCCGATACCTGGCCCGACGGCATGCAGGCGCACGGCGGCGCGCCGGCCTGGCTGACCGGCACCTACGACGCGGCGACGCGCACGCTGTACTGGGGCGTCGGCAACCCGGGGCCGTGGCTCGCGGACCTGCGCCCGGGCGACAACCTGTACTCCGATTCACTGCTCGCGCTGGATCCGAAGAACGGCGACCTCAAATGGCACTACCAGTACACGAAGCACGACACCTGGGACTATGACGGCGTCAACACGCCGGTGCTCGCGACGATCAAGTACAAGGGCAAGGAGCACGACGCGATCATCCACGCGGACCGCAACGGCTACTTCCATGCGATCGATCGCGACACCGGCAAGCTGATCTATGCGGAGCCGTTCGTGAAGGCGACGTCGGTGACCGGCTACACGGAAGACGGCGCGCCGATCCAGGATCCCGCGAAGTATCCGAAGGTCGGCACGACGATCGACACGTGCCCGAGCTTCCTCGGCGGCAAGAACTGGTGGTCGGTGTCGTACGACCCCGTCCGCCATCTCGCGATCGTGCCGTCGCTGCATGCGTGCATGAGCCTGTCGGGCAAGTCGGTCAACTACATGGAAGGGCTGCCGTATCTCGGCGAAGGTTTCGAGATCAAGCCCGAGCCGGGCAGCGAAGGCTACGGCGAGCTCCAGGCAATCGACGTGAACACCGGCAAGAAGGTATGGAGCCACTGGAGCAAGCTGCCGTGGAACGGCGGCGTCGCGACGACCGCGAGCGGCCTCGCGTTCAGCGGCTCGCTCGACGGCCACCTGTACGCGTTCGACGTCACCACCGGCAAGGTTCTGTGGGAGAGCCCGAAGCTCGCGAGCGGGATCATCGCGCAACCGTCCGTCTTTGAAGTGGACGGCAAGGAGTACGTAGCGGTGCTCGCCGGCTACGGCGGTGCGAATCCGATCTGGGGCGGCCCGATGGCCAAGGCGGCGGACGACGTGCCGCGCGGCGGCACGCTGTACGTATTCGCCCTTGACCGCGGCTGATCGTCAGCCGGCGCAATCGCATTGCGCCCGCGCCGCCGGCGCGGGCGCCCTCTCCTTCTCCATTTCAACCGGGCGTACGATCATGAACCTCCGACTTTCCCGCCTCGCCGTGGCCTGTGCGCTCGCGGCAGGCACGGCGCTGACACCGGCGCTCTCCACGGCCGCGACGGCAGTGCGCGTGTGCTCGCTGCCGGGCACGCCGACGGCCGCGCTCGACAAGGCCGTCGCCCGCGACGCATTCCGCACGGCCGGCATCGCCGCGAACTTCTCCGGGCACGACGCGGGCGGCAGCGACGACGACGGCGTGTCCGCCCACGAGCTCGCCAACCTCCTCGAACACGACTGCGACGTGCTCGCCGGCTTTCCGCGCTCGGCCATCGCCGATGCATCCGATACGAAGCTGCTGTTCTCGCAAGGCTACCTGCGCTCGGGCTACGTGAGCGTCACGCGTCGCGATGCCGGCGCGCCGGCCACGGACCGCGAAATCGTCGCGGCGACCTATGCAAGCCCCGCGCAATTGATCGCGGTTCAGCAGAAGAACGCGCGCTTCGATCTCGAGAACACGTCCGAGCAAACGGTCGACGCGGTCGCGCGCGGCCGCGCGCATCGCGCGATCGTCTGGTATCCGGCAGTCGTCGCGTATCAGGCCGCGCATCCGAAACAGGCGTTCCGCATCGGCGCGACATCGTCGCCGTATGCGGAATGGCAGCTCACGTTCGCGTTCGCACCGCGCTCGGCCGAGTTGCAGCAACGTATCGACGCGGCACTTACGCAGATGAAGAACAACGGCCGGCTCGCCGCGCTGACCCGCAAGTGGGCGTTGCCCGGCAGCGCGCTCGAAGCGCACGAGTCGCGCATGCCATCCCGTTTCCTCGATGGCGCGACGGCGAGCGCAGGCCGCGCGCCCGGTAACTTGCTGCGCGCGCGCAACGTGCCCGCCGGCGGCGGGTTCATCCGCGTCGGCGCGAGCACCGGCGACGCCGCGCCGTCCTTCGACGCGAGCCAGGTCGCCCACGGCAAGGAGATCTACGGCAATGCGTGCGCAAAGTGCCACGGCGCCGATCTCGAAGGCAACACCGCGCCCGCGTTGAGCGGCCCGTCGTTCGCGCCGCTGTCGCATTCGCACCTGACGATCGGTGGCGTGTTCGGCTACATGGCCACCAACATGCCGGCGGACCAGCCGGGCAAGCTGAAGGACGACGAATACGCGGACCTGATGGCCTTCCTGCTCGCGTCGAACGGCTATGCCGCCAGCAAGAGCAAGCTGACGGCCGATACCGCGCACGCGTCGACCGCGCCGCTCGTCGCCGGTCCCGCCGCGCACAAGGACGCGAGCCAGTAACACCGGGCAAGCGGCTTCGCCGCGCGATGCGGGCCGCGCCCTTCCCCGCGATTTCATCTTCGACAGGAAACGACCGTGACGTACCCCACCTCCCGCAGAACCTTCATCATCAACGCCATCGGCCTGTGCGCGACGCTCGCCGCCGCCCGCACGGCATGCGCGGCGCCGCCGCTCGTCGACGAGAACGACCCCGCCGCGAAAACGCTCGGGTATCGCGCGCACGCGTCCAGCGTCGACGCCGCGCAGTTCCCGAAATACCAGGCCGGCCAGCGCTGTGCAAATTGCCGCTTCTATAAGGGCGAAGCGGCGGATACCGCCGGCACGTGCCCGATGTTCGCCGGCAAGCTGGTCGCGGCGGACGGCTGGTGCAACGTGTATGCGAAGCGCGCGTGACGCGTCGCGCGACGGGCTGCCGGCACGGCGCGCACCGGCGCCCGCTGCCGGCAGCGACGACGGCGCGCCGCCGCACGCCGTCGCGCATCTGCACGCGCTGATCGCGACCGGCCTGTCGCGCGGCTTCGTCACGCGCGCCGACATCATCGACGCGCTGCCCGACGACGATGCGAACGAAAGCGACATCGACGCGGCCGCCGCCGTGCTCGCCGAACTCGGCATCGCGGTGTCCGAGCGCGCCGATACCGCGAGCGGCTGGACGCTCGACCGTTACTTCCGGCCCGCGCCGCCGGCACGCGCATGGGTCGACGGCGACGGCACGCTCGCCGCGGCCGACCTGCTCGCCCCGCGCACGACCGACCCGGTCCGGCTGTACCTGCGCGAGATGGGTACGACACCGCTCCTCACCCGCGACGAGGAATTCGCGTACGCGCAGCGCATCGAGCGCGGCCGCGCGGCGTCGGTCGCGGTGCTGTGCGGCGATCCCGATGCGCTCGACGTGCTCGTGTCGATACGCACCGAAATCGCCGAATGCCGGACCGCCGCATCCACCTATGTGCTCTTTCTGGCCGACAACCCGCGCGACGATCGACCGTCCAACCACGCCGATGCAGGCGCCCCCCATGCCTCCGCCAGCGAGGCCGGGGGTGACGACGAGGCGCCCTTGGAGAATTCGGCCTGGCGCGATGCGGTATTGGCACGACTCGCTCGCATCGACGCGATCGCGGACAACCTCCGGGCCGCGCTGGCATCCGGCCGCGTCGCGTCTGCCGCGTATCGCACGCACGTACGCGACGCCGCGGCGCTGCTCGGTACGCTGTGCCTGTCCGCCCGCGCGCTCGAACGGATGAGCGAACCGTTGCGCAGCCGCGCACGCCGGCATCGCGCGCTGCGAGGCCGGCTGGCGCGGTTGTTGGCCGACGTGGGCGTCCCGCCGTCGTTCGCGCAGACGGACCACGACGATCACGCAGACTGGCTCGCGTCGTGCATTGCCGCGCATCCGGCCTGCGGGCCGACGCTGATGCGACGCGCGGCCGAATTCATCGATGCACGCGTCGCGATCGTGCGCGACGCCCCGGCATCGGAATTGCCGCCCGGCGCGACCGCGTTGCTCGATGCCCGGCTCGGCGCGATCGAACGCGCGATGCAGCCGGCAAAAGCGGGCTTGTTCGACGCGAACCTGCGGCTCGTCGTGTCGATCGCGAAGCGCTATCCCGATCGCGGCCTGCCGTTCGCGGACCTGATCCAGGAAGGCAACATCGGCCTGTTGAAGGCCATCGAGCGCTACGACTACCGCCGCGGCTTCCGGTTCTCGACCTACGCGACCTGGTGGATCCGGCAGGCGATCACGCACGCGCTCGCCGACCTCGGCCGCACGATCCGCGTGCCGACGCATACGGTCGACGCGCTGAACAAGCTGACGAGGCTCGCGCGCGAGCATCGGCAACGCGCGGGCACGGCCGCGACGCCGGCCGAACTGGCCGTCCACATGGGCGAGCCCGTCGACAAGGTGCGCGACCTGCTGGCGATCGTGAAGGAACCGGTGTCGGCAGACCTGCCGGTTTCGCCGGAAGGCGACATGACGTTCGCCGACGTCGCGCCGGACCTGTCGTCGCCGTCACCCGAGGACGCCGCCGGCGCCATGCAGTTGCGCAGCACGATCGCCGCCGCGATCGACAGGCTGCCGCCGCGCGAGGCGATGGTGCTCCGGCTGCGCTACGGGCTGCATGCCGACGAAGGCTGCTCGCTGCGCGACATCGGCCGCCAGATGAACCTGTCGGCGGAACGCGTGCGGCAGATCGAGGCGTCGGCGCTCACGCGCCTTCGTGCGTCCGACGCGCTCGACGTGCTCCGCTCGTTCATCGCATAGCGCTGCGCATGGCGCACGACACGAACGCGGTGCGTCGCGTGCGTGTGCCGTGCGCCGTGTTGACGCTTGCAACACCGGTTGCTGCATTTCGACGCAACGCTCAAGCTGGCGAGCGTGGCCCGCGCCCCATCCTCATTGATCTGCAATGCAGATCAATCGCCAAGAACCGCATAACAACGCACATGCACGCCGTTCCGGCCGCATAACCGCGCATTTGGCATGCAAGTTGCGTTTCAACGGTCATGCCACACCCGACGATTTTCATGGAGACCATCTTGACTGCCCTCGTATCGATCCTGCAGGAGCGCCGAATCTTCGAACCGACGGCCGACACGCGCGAGCGTGCGACCATTTCCGGCATGCCGGCCTACCGCGCGCTGGCCGCCGAGGCCGAGCAGGATTACGAAGGCTTCTGGGCGCGTCTCGCGCGCGAGGGCCTGACCTGGCACAAGCCGTTCACCAAGGTGCTCGACGAGAGCAATGCGCCGTTCTACAAGTGGTTCGACGACGGCGAGCTCAACGCGTCGTACAACTGCCTCGACCGTCACGTCGAAGCCGGCAACGGCGAACGCGGCGCGATCATCTTCGAGGCCGACGACGGCACCGTCACCCGCGTCACCTACGCCGATCTCCTCGCGCGCGTCTCGCGCTTCGCGAATGCGCTGAAGAAACGCGGCATCGGCAAGGGCGATCGCGTCGTCATCTACATTCCGATGTCGATCGAGGGCATCGTCGCGATGCAGGCCTGCGCACGCATCGGCGCCACGCACTCGGTCGTGTTCGGCGGCTTCTCCGCGAAGTCGCTCAACGAGCGGCTCGTCGACGTCGGCGCGGTCGCGCTCATCACCGCCGACGAGCAGGCGCGCGGCGGCAAGACGCTGCCGCTCAAGAGCATCGCCGACGAGGCGCTCGCGATGGGCGGCTGCGAGGCCGTGAAGAGCGTGATCGTCTATCGCCGCACCGGCGGCAAGATCGACTGGCACGCCGGGCGCGACCTGTGGATGCACGAGATCGCCGACGGCGAGTCCGACACGTGCGCACCGGAATGGGTCGGCGCCGAGCATCCGCTGTTCATCCTCTATACGTCGGGCTCGACCGGCAAGCCCAAGGGCGTGCAGCACAGCACCGGCGGTTACCTGCTGTGGGCCGCGCAGACGATGAAGTGGACCTTCGACTGGAAGCCCGCCGACGTGTTCTGGTGTACCGCCGACATCGGCTGGGTCACCGGCCACACGTACATCACCTACGGCCCGCTCGCGTGCGGCGGCACGCAGGTCGTGTTCGAAGGCGTGCCGACGTATCCGGATGCCGGCCGCTTCTGGAAGATGATCGACGCTCACAAGGTCACGGTGTTCTACACCGCGCCGACCGCGATCCGCTCGCTGATCAAGGCCGCCGAGGCCGACGACCACGTCCACCCGAAGAGCTACGACCTGTCGAGCCTGCGCATCATCGGCACGGTCGGCGAACCGATCAATCCGGAAGCGTGGATGTGGTACCACAAGCACGTCGGCCAGGAGCGCTGCCCGATCGTCGACACGTGGTGGCAGACCGAAACCGGCGGCCACATGATCACGCCGCTGCCGGGCGCGACGCCGACGGTGCCGGGTTCGTGCACGCTGCCGCTGCCGGGCATCATGGCCGCGGTGGTCGACGAAACGGGCCAGGACGTGCCGAACGGGCAAGGCGGCATTCTCGTCGTCAAGCGTCCGTGGCCGGCGATGATCCGCACGATCTGGGGCGACCCGGAGCGCTTCAGGAAGAGCTATTACCCCGAAGAACTCGGCGGCCGGCTGTACCTGGCCGGCGACGGCACGGTGCGCGACAAGGACACCGGCTACTTCACGATCATGGGCCGCATCGACGACGTGCTGAACGTGTCGGGCCACCGGCTCGGGACGATGGAGATCGAGTCGGCGCTGGTGTCGCACGAGCTGGTTGCGGAAGCGGCGGTGGTTGGCCGCCCGGACGACACGACGGGCGAGGCGGTGGTCGCGTTCGTGGTGCTCAAGCGTTCGCGTCCGGAGGGCGAGGAAGCGGCGGCGCTGGCGAAGACGCTGCGCGACTGGGTGGGCAAGCAGATCGGTCCGATCGCGAAGCCGAAGGACATCCGCTTCGGCGACAACCTGCCGAAGACGCGCTCGGGCAAGATCATGCGGCGCCTGCTGCGCTCGCTCGCGAAGGGCGAGGCGATCACGCAGGACACGTCCACGCTCGAGAACCCCGCGATCCTCGAGCAACTCGGCCAGTCACTCTGAATGACGGGGCCGGCGTCGGTCGGCCTCACACGAACTCTTCGACGCACGCGCGTTCCGGCGCCCATCCCCGCCACGAACGCGTCGCACGCGGCCGACACCCGGCCGCGCACGTGCGTTGCGCCGCGCCCCATCCTGCGCATGCGGCTCGCGCACCGGACACCGCTTCGCGGACGTCCGGCGCATCCCCGTTCAATGCATCGACGTACAACAACACTGGAGACACTCAATGAAAAGCAGAATCGTGATCGGTTGCGCCGCGCTGGCGGGCGCGATGGTCGGCGGCAGCGCCTTCGCGCAAAGCAGCGTGACGCTGTACGGCAACCTCGACGCCGCATTGCTGTATACGAGCAAGACGCTCGACGCCGCCACTGGCACGAACGCCGGTCATCAGTTCGCAATGACCGACACCGGCATGACGCCGACGACGTTCGGAATGACCGGCACCGAGGATCTCGGTGGCGGCCTCAAGGCGAAATTCCAGCTCGAAAGCGGCTTTGCCGTCACCAACGGCGCGTTCGCCCATTCGAACGGCAACTTCTTCGGCCGTCAGGCGTGGGTCGGGCTCGATGGCGGCTTCGGCACGGTCAAGGCCGGCGTGCAGTACTCGCCATTCCTGCTCGCGATCTTCGATTCGGATCCGCGCAGCTTCTCGCACTTCGGCAGCGGGCTGATCAACTACGTCGATAACGTGCTGGTGACGGGCCTGTTCAACCCGAACGCCGTGTCGTACACAAGCCCGACGATCGCCGGCCTCACCGGCAGCGCGATGTTCGCGTTCGGCGGCAAGGCGGGCGATTTCCAGGCCGGCCGCCAGTATTCGGCGAGCCTCAAGTACGAACATGAGGGCTTCATGATCGACGCCGCGTTCTACGACGGCAACGACGGCACCAATCCGACGCCGACGCCCAGCACAGTCGCGTTCGTCGGTCGCACGATCGGCGCCGCGTACCGGTTCGGCCCCGTCACCGCGAAGGCGTCGTTCACGAGCTACAAGGTCGGCGGATCGTTCAGCAACAACGTGTATGGCGGCGGCCTCGATTACCAGGCGACGCCGGCCGTCGACCTGAACGGCGGCGTCTGGTTCACCAGCGATCGCAACGACACGGCCAATCACTCGCTGCTCGCGGCCGTCGGCACGACCTACAGCCTGTCGAAAGCGACCGCGCTGTACGCGCAGGTCGCGATGGTCAACAACCACGGTGCGATGAATACCGGGCTCGGGATCAACAACGCGCTTTACGCAGTCACCGGCACGACCGTCGGCGCGAACGTCGGGATCCGCCACATGTTCTGATGCATCGGTGGCGATTCCGATGCCGAATCGCCACCGCGCTGTATTCGTAGTCCGAATTACCCAGCGCCGGTTTCGGTTCGCAAAGACGCGTTCCGATTCGGCGCGATCGCCATCGCGCGCGACTCCGTTCCCGATGCATGGCCCGTCCCGTTCCCGCACGATCCGCGACGTGCCGCATGCACGCTCACGGCAAGATCGACATCCGGTATAGACCGCCATCGGCGCGGCGCGGACCGCCGCGTGCCGAACTGCCCGTTACCTGGAGTTGGCCGGCCGCACCATCCGTGTCGTTTACGACCGGTTTCCGGGCGCATGACCGATAGTCGGCGTTTCCCGTTTCTCTACACTGCTTCACACCAGCACATACCTGCCGGATGTCGCATGACGTGCGTCGCATCACCGACATCACGGCGATCCCGAGACAACCGCCTTCGTCCCCGACGGTTCCGCATCCGCTCGGCCAGCCGAAGGCCCCTCCAGGAGCGTTCATTGAGTTCATCGCAAGCGCACCCCGCGAAAGCCCGGTCTTCGCGCAAGGCCCTCAAGCTGGACGACATCACGATCGTCGACCCTGCCGTCCTGAAGCGTGCGGTCGGAGCCATGGCGTTCGGCAATGCGATGGAATGGTTCGACTTCGGCGTCTACAGCTATATCGCCGTCACGCTCGGCAAGGTGTTCTTCCCGTCCGGCAGCCCGTCCGCGCAGCTGCTCGCGACCTTCGGCACGTTCGCCGCCGCATTCCTCGTGCGCCCGCTCGGCGGCATGGTGTTCGGCCCGCTCGGCGACCGCATCGGCCGCCAGCGCGTGCTCGCCGCCACCATGATCATGATGGCCGTCGGCACCTTCGCGATCGGCCTGATCCCCAGCTACACGTCGATCGGCATCATGGCGCCGATACTGCTGCTGGTCGCCCGCCTCGTGCAGGGCTTCTCGACCGGCGGTGAATATGGCGGCGCCGCCACCTTCATCGCCGAGTTCTCGACCGACAAGCGCCGCGGCTTCATGGGCAGCTTCCTCGAGTTCGGCACGCTGATCGGCTACACGCTCGGCGCGGCCACCGTCGCGATACTCACGGCAACGCTGTCGCAGGACGCACTGCTGTCGTGGGGCTGGCGCGTGCCGTTCTTCATCGCCGGTCCGCTGGGTCTCGTCGGCTTGTACGTGCGACTCAAGCTCGAGGAGACGCCCGCGTTCAAGAAGGAAGCCGAAGCGCGCGAAGCAGACGAGCGGGCCCGCCCGAAGCAGTCTTTCGGCACGCTGCTCGTCGAACAGTGGAAGCCGCTGCTCCAGTGCGTCGGCCTCGTGCTGATCTTCAACGTGACCGATTACATGGCGCTGTCGTATCTGCCCAACTACCTGTCGGCGACGCTGCACTTCAACGAAACGCACGGCCTGTTCATGGTGCTGCTCGTGATGGTGCTCATGATGCCGATGACGCTTTACGCAGGGCATCTGTCGGACCGGCTCGGCCGCAAGCCGGTGATGATGTTCGGCTGCGTCGGCCTGCTCGTGCTGTCGGTGCCCGCGCTGCTGCTGATCCGCACCGGCGGGATGCTGCCGGTGTTCGGCGGGATGCTGATCTACGGCACGCTGCTGTCGACCTTCACCGGCGTGATGCCGTCGGCGCTGCCCGCGCTGTTCCCCACGCGAATCCGCTACGGCGCGCTCGCGATCGGCTTCAACGTGTCGGTATCGCTGTTCGGTGGTACGACGCCGCTCGTCACCGCTTGGCTCGTCGATCGCACCGGCGACCTGATGATGCCCGCCTACTACCTGATGGGTGCGTCGTTCATCGGCATCGTGTCGGTGCTCGCGCTGCGCGAAACCGCACGCCGGCCGCTGCCCGGCTCCGCGCCGTGCGTCGCGAGCCGTGCGGAAGCGCAGGACCTGATTCGCCGCGGCGTGAACGACGGGCGCGTGCGCGACCGCACGTTCACGCCGGTCGGCGAACGCGCGTAATCCAGTCAGGCAGCAATGCAGTAACGCACGTCGTTGCGTCGTCACGCGACACCGCGCGGCACCCGCCGCCGGCATCGCGCGTGGCGTTCAGCCCGCCGCGAGCTGCTGTTCGTCGAACCAGTCGAGCAGCGTTCGGGTGACGAAAGCGGGATTCTCCAGGTTCGAGATATGGCCGGCGTCCGGCACCAGCGCGTGACGGCAGCCGATCACGCTCGCCATCTTCGCCGTCTCGGACGGCGGGCGCGCCATGTCGCCCGCCCCGCACATCAGCAGCGTGCGCCCGGCATCCAGTTCAGCGAGCGCGGCGAGCGTATCCGGCCGCCCGAAGATCAACCGGCCGAGCGGGACGATCGACTGCCGCAGCCGGTCGGCCGGAAGGTTCGCGAGCGCGGCGCGAAAGGCAGTCGGCACCGGGTCCGCGAGGTTCACGTCCGGCCGGAAGAACAGCGGCACGATCGCATCGAGCAGCGGCGGCGCGATACAACCGGCGGCGGCGATCGCATCGAGCATCCCGAAGTAGCGCAGCCGCGTCGCATCGGGTTCGGCCTCCAGCGACGCATCCATCAACACGAGCGAGCGCACGCGCTCCGGCTCGCGCAACGCGAGCCGCGCGCCCCACATCCCGCCGACGCTCAGCCCCACGATCGCGCAGCGTTCGATTTCCAGCGCATCGAGCAAGGCGCTTGCGTGCGCGGCGAGGTCGTCGAGCGTCTCGCTGCCGTCCGGCAGCGGGCCCGACGCGCCATGTCCCCACAGGTCCGGCACGATCACGCGATAGCGGGTCGATAACGCGTCGATCTGCGGCGCCCACATTGCCGAGTCCCACAAGTAACTGTGGCCCAGGAGCACCGGAAAGCCGGTGCCGCGATCCTGGTAATGCAGGGTGTTGCCATGAACGATGTGTGCGGGCATGTCGTCTCCGGATGTCAATGTGATCGGCGGCGGCCCCAAAAGGGGCGCCGCGATTCCCGGCGTTCTGCGATGAACGCGAAGCGGCGAATCATCGCACAGCTTGCCGCCGTTGCGTGTGACTGCCGTCGCGCTTCCGCCGTGCGAGCGGAACGACGTCGAATACCGGGATGTCGCGGCTGTGGCTGTTGGAGACGTACGCCTACGTCGCTCCGTGGGCGAGCAATGTGGCGGGCCGCGATGGCGCACGCCATGCCATATTCATGTTGATGTGAATTTGCCGTGCGTGAAGCGACGGTTGACGTGATCGCGGCGCCGGACAACTTGCGTCATCCGGCGCCGCGACAAGCGAAACGCGCGCTCAGAACACCGCGTGCCCGCTGATGAGGCTCGGCAGCCAGGTGGAGAAGAACGGCATGTACGTGACGATGTTGATCGCACTGAAGATCGCGAGGTAGTACGGCCACGCCATCTTCGTCGTCTCGCCGATCGATACGTTGCCGATCGCGCAGCCGACGAACTGCACCGAGCCGATCGGCGGGTGAACGAGGCCGAGCGAGCAGTTCAGCAGCAGCATGATCCCGAACTGCACCGGCCCGACGCCGCATGCCATCGCGATCGGCAGGAACAGCGGCGTCGTGATCAGGATGTGCGCGGCCATGTCGACGAACGTGCCGAGGAAAACCTGGATGATGTTGATGTACAGCAGCATCAGCCAGGGCGCGGCAGTCGACTGCTTCAGCAGCCCCTCGATCGCATCCGGAATCTCCAGGTACGACATCTGGAAGCGCAGCATGTTCGACACGGCGATCAACAGCAACACGACGCCCGTCGTGCGCGCCGCATGCGACAGCGCGCGGCGCAGCTTCTCGACAGTCAGCGTGCGGTACACGATCGCGGTCAGCGCGAGCGAATACACGACGGCGATCGCGGCCGCTTCGGTTGCAGTGGCGATCCCCTTCGCGACGCACACGAGGATGATCGCGATCACCATCAGGCCCGGCACCGCGCCGACGAAGCTGCGCAACACCGCATACCAGCCCGGGAACACCGGCAGCGCCGACGAACCATCTTCACGGCGCGGATAGCCGTGACGCACGGCCTGCCAGTACGCGGCGGCGAGCACGAAGCCCATCACCCACAGCACCGGCAGCAGGCCGGAGAACAGCAGGTCGCCGATCGACACGCCGCTCACCTGCTGGCCGTGCAGCATCCCGGTGATGCCCTGCGCGGCGAATGCGTAGATGATCATGTTGGTCGACGTCGGCATCAGCGCGCCGGCGAGCGACGCGTGGGTCGTCACGTTGACCGCGTAGGCAGCGCTGTAGCCTTCGCGCTTCATCAACGGAATCACCACGCCGCCCATCGCGGACGTATCGGCGGTCGGCGAACCCGATACACCGCCGAACAGCGTGCACGCGACGACGTTGGCCATCCCGAGGCCGCCGCGGAAGTGGCCGACGGTCGCCTGCGCGAAACGCAGGATCCGGTCCGCGATGCCGCCGTGCAGCATCAGCTCGCCGGAGAAGATGAAGAACGGCACCGCGAGGAACGAGAATGCGTTCATCCCCGAGATCATCGACTGCATCGCGGTCGCGATCGGCAGCCCTTCGACCATGTAGGTCAGCACGCAGGCGATCCCGAGCGCGAACGAAACGGGCACGCCGAGCACGAGGAAAATCAGAAAGCTGATGGACAGAATCGCGAGTTCCATGGCGTTATTGGCCCGACGAAGAACGACGAAGCGCGAGCAAGTGCTCGAGCGAGAAGAGGATGATGGCGATCGCCGCCGGAATCGTGATCAGGTAGCGCACGCCTTCGGGCAGCCCGATGATCGGAATGCGGTCGCCCATCGTCTCGGCGGCCATGCTGCCGCAGCCGACCATGATCGCGATCGCGAACGCGATCAGGCTCGCATGCTGGATCGCGATCACCACGTTGCGCGCGCCCGGCGACAGGCGCCGCACGAGCGAGTCGAGGCCGATGTGGCCACCGTCGCGCACCTTCATCGCCGCGCCGAACATCGCGATCACGATCACCAGCAGCAGCGCGATCGGCTCGACGAAATCGGGCGCGTTCTCGAACACGTAACGCATCACGACCGCGTAGAACACCAGCACGGTGAGCGCCGCGAGGCACAGCGACGCAACCACGGCCAGCGCGCGGAACAGCAGGTCGTTCACACAACGCAGGCGCGGCGCCGCCGCGCGCGGCCGGCACGGTGCCGCGCCATCGGCGGCAGCCGCATCCGGCGAGCCCACGGCCGCCGCGCCGTTCAGGGAAGTGCGACGGGTCACTTGGTGGCCTCGATCTCGTCGACGATCTGCTTCATCTGCGGCGTCTTCTCGTACTTGGTCCACAGCGGCTGCATCGCCTTCACGAAGGCCGCGCGATCGATCTGCGCAGCCGGCAGGATCTTCGCGCCGCCCTTCGTCACCGCCTGCTGCGCCGATGCCTCGCGCGCGGTCCACAGCTTCTGGTAGTACGGCACCGAATCGGCCGCGGCCTTCTTGATCGCGGCCTGTTCCTGCGGCGACAGCGTGTCCCAGATCTTCTTCGAGAACACCAGCACTTCCGGCGTCATCGCGTGCTGCGTCTCCGAGTAGTCGGGCGCCACCTCGAAGTGCTTGGTTTCCTCGTACGACGGCAGGTTGTTTTCCGCCGCGTCGACGAGGCCCGTCTTCAGGCCCGTGTAGACCTCGGCGAACGGCATCGGCGTCGGCGTGCCGCCCATCGCCTTGATCTCGTCGACCATCAGATCGGACGGTTGCACGCGCACCTTCAGCCCTTTCATGTCGGCCGGCGTGCGCACCGGGCGCTTCGCGTAAATCGAGCGCGCGCCACTCTCGTAGAACGTCAGCGCGATCATCCCCTTCGCCGCGAACGCGTCGAGGATCTTCTGGCCGGCCGGGCCGTACATCGCCTTGCGGAAATGGTCGACGTCGCGGAACAGGAACGGGAACGACGGAATCAGCGACTCCGGCACGATCTCGTTGAACGACGCGCCGTTCACGCGCGCCATGTCGATCGCGCCGATCCGCACCTGGTCGACCGTGTCCTTCTCGGAGCCGAGCGCGCTGTTGCCGAACACCTTGATCGAGTCCTTGCCGCCCGTCAGCTTCGACAGCTCATCGCCCATGTACTTGACCGCCATGTTGGTCGGGAAGCTGTCGCCGTGCACGTCCGCCGAGCGGAACACGCGGGCCTGCGCGGACACCGCGAAGCCGGCCATCAGCGCGACGGCCAGTGCGGTACGGGAGCGGGTGAATCGGTGCTTCATCGTCAGTCTCCTTGCTGGTTGCTCGTAATCTGGCGGCGATCCGGTCGGCATCCGCACGCATCGGGGCACGGCCGCCGCGGAATCGCAGTCATACGTTGTATGACGTGTCGGAGCGAATGTACGTCGGTTAATCGTTTAACTCACTCGGTGCATACCCCTATAAGCACGACTACATTGGGCTGAGGGGCAGCTAAAGGGAAAAGCCTTCTCCGTTTAGCACATTGTCGGCGAAACGTTTTCCGCCAACCCGCCCGCATTTGAATCGGCACGATGTTGCGCCGTTTTCCCGATGCCGGACGCCATCTTTCGTTTCCATTTCCATCGTTATAGGATGACTGACCACGAAATACCGCGGTCCCGGGGCGCCACAAGCGTACGCCGGCCCGACCGCATGCGCAGCCCGACCGCGCCCGCAACGCCTTTTGCGCCAACCCGAGCCGGAAGCTCCCGCGCCGCCGTTTTCCCGATTGCCGGCAGGACCTGCTCGCGGCACGTTCACGCCGCGCGGTCGCGCGCCTGCCGAACGCCCCGATACCAACCCGGCATCGTCCGCAGGCGATGCCACATCAGGAGATACCGTCATGACAACCCGACTTTCCGGGCCGCACGCACGCCCGCGCGTGCTCGGTCTGTTCGCAGCGCTCGTCGCGACCGCCGCCGCGCTGAGCGCGTGCGGCGGCGGCGATTCGAGCACCGCCAGCAGCGCGGCCGCCACCTCGCCACCCGCCGCCGTGTTCCAGGTCGGCACGACCACCGTCGACGCCGCGTTGCCGGCCGAGCCGGCCCTGCCCGCCGATACGCAGGTCTGCAGCACGCTCGAAGCCGCCAATACGCTCGTGAGCCGCCCCGACGGCTCGCTGCCGCCGGAGGCCGATCCGTCGATCGCAGGCGTCGGCAAGGCGGTGTCGAGTGCGACGGCGAACCCCGATCAGGCGCGCATCCAGGCCGCGCTCGACGCATGCGGCGCCATGGTGGACGCCGAGGTCGGCGCCACGATCGCGGCCGCCGACGCATCGGCCACCGCCGCGCAGAAGACGGCGGCCGTGCCGAACGTGAACATCGCCGGTGCGTCCGGCGAGGAGCTGGCCAAGCCCAAGTACCGCGCGAGCAAGTTCGCGGTGCGACTCGTCGTCAACCAGACGGGCGGCGGCAACAGCTTCATCAGCGGGCCGCTGACGTTGCCGTCCGGCGTGACGCTATGGATCGACAAGGGTGTGACGCTGTACGCATCGCGCGACGTGAAGGCGTATGCGCCGAACGTCGCCGGGCCGTATTGCGGAAACACGGCCGTCAGCGCAACGAAGGCCGGCAGTTCGTCGAACTGCCTCGCGCTGATCACCGGCACGAATCTCGTGAATTCGGCCGTGGTCGGCGACGGCAGAATCGACGGGCGCGGCTACGCGGAACTCGTGACGTCCGACGCGAAATACCCGCTGATGAAAGTCGACCTCACCTGCTCGAACACCTACGCGGCATACAGGAGCGGCACGGTCGCGCCGGACGGCACCGCATGCGACGACGGCGGCACCGTCGTGGATTCGAAGTCGACCGTGCGCAACATGACGTGGTGGGATCTCGCGTATCTCGGCAACATGGTGCAGAACGGCACGACCGGCTTCGGCTCGCAGTCGAATTTCCGATTGATGGTGTTCAACTACGCGAAGAACCTGACGCTGTACCGCATCACGCTGAACAACAGCCCGAATTTCCACGTGGTGCCGAGCGGCGTCGACGGGCTGACGATCTGGAACGTGAAGGTGCAGACGCCGACACTCGCCGCGTTCGCGAACCCGGCCGGCAACGGCAACCCGCTGTACAACGGGCAGACGTTCAACGCGGACAACGTGAAGAACACCGACGCATTCGATCCGGGCTCCGCATCGAAACCGACCTCGACGACGCTGTCGACCGGCAGCACGACGACGTCGACCAGTGCGATTTCGTTCGACGGGTATCTGAAGAACTTCGTGTTCGCGTACAACTACGTGAGCACCGGTGACGATGACATCGCGCTGAAGGGCAGCAACAATCCGTCGCCCGCGGGCTCGGGCCTGTTCGGCATCGACGGCAATCGCGACGTGCGTTCGGATCGCAAATGGGGCGTCGCGATCGCGCACAACCACATCTACTGGGGGCACGGAATCTCGATCGGCAGCGAG
The DNA here is from genome assembly GCF_001718315.1 of Burkholderia diffusa. Classification (NCBI taxonomy): domain Bacteria; kingdom Pseudomonadati; phylum Pseudomonadota; class Betaproteobacteria; order Burkholderiales; family Burkholderiaceae; genus Burkholderia; species Burkholderia diffusa. Next base: position 660,462 of record NZ_CP013364.1, read on the forward strand.
ACCAACGGCGGCGTGACGAATGTTCAGGTGTACGACAATGCGTTCTGGGATTCGGAGGAAGGCTTGCGGATCAAGTCCGACTATGCGCGCGGCGGCGAGGTGAGCAACATCCGCTATTCGAACATCTGCATCCGCGACGCGAAGAACGCGCTGCTGTTCACGCCGTATTACAGCACCAAGGCCGTGCCGGCGAGCGGGCCGCTGTATCCGAACTTCCACGACATCTCGCTCGCCAACGTCATGATCTTGGGCGCGGCCGGCGTGAAGCTGCAGGGGTTCGAAGCGAATACCGGCGGGTATGGCGAGCCGGCGTTCCCGCTCGTGATGTCGCTGACCGACGTGGTGGCCGACACGCCCGACGCCATCTCGACGATCGCATCCGATGCGAACCTCACGCTGCGCAACGTGAACCTGCCGGTGTTCGCATCGACCGCGAACCGCGTCGTCGTGAACGGCCAGGCGACGCTCAATGCGCGTCCGGCCAACGTGGTCGACTGCAGCAAGGCGTTCGTCGACTTCCCCGGCATCGACCAGTCGAACCCGTTCGGCTCGACGTGGGCGCCGTCGTTGTAACGACGATGCGATGACGACGATTCCATCGCGTCATCAGGGGAATCGCGTCATCGTGGCCGGTGCGCCGCGTCGTTGCGCGCTTCCGGCGTGCGGGTCGGCGCCTGCAAGCATGCAGGCGCAGCGGGCACGCGCGATGCGTGCTCGCGGCGACGTCGGACATGCGAAAGGAGGTATGTGATGCAGACGACCAGAACGTCGGCAGGGCCGAATCAGGACACGCCGCTGAATCCGGGCGACGAAGGGCCGCCCGATGCGCCGGGCGTGGGCGAGGACCTGTGCAGCGTGTGTCGCGGCACGGGCATGATCGAAGGACAGCCGTGCATGGTGTGCGGCGGGACGGGCAAGGTGCTGCAGGGAATCGGCGGCGGATAGGCGACCGACACGCATGCAGGCCGGTTGCCGCGATGCCCGGACGGGCGGTGCCGCGCATGCGACGCGCCTCGGCGTCGGAATCTGCTGCAACGTGGCGTGCGCAGCGTCCTGGACGGACGCGCCCTCAACGACCGAGGCGTCGATCCCGCAGGAACGCGTTCAACTCGCCGCCCGCATGCTCGATATGTCGCTTGAGCAGCGATGCCGCGTTGCGCGCATCGCCCTTGCGGCACAACGCGACCAGTTCGGCGTGTTCGGATTCGGCCACGTCGCGCGCGGCCTCGGACAGCGACAGCTGCACGCGCGTGTAGCGGTCGGTCTGCTGCAGCAGCGACGCGACGATCGCCGCCGTCTTCGGCTGGTCGGCGCGCGACAGCAGCAGATGATGCAGTTCGGTGTTCAGTTCGCCCCAGCGCCCTGACTGGCTCGCATGCAGCACTTCGCTGTATTCCTCGAGGATCGCATCGAGCCGCGCGAAATCCTCGGCGGTCAGCTTCGGAATCGACTTCTTCAGCAGCACGGGTTCCAGCAGCGCGCGCAGTTCGAATAGTTCCGTGATGTCTTCCGGGGATAGTTCCGAGACGATGGCCCCCTTGTGGGGCAGGATCTTGACGAGCCCTTCGCTCTCGAGTTGCACGAGCGCTTCGCGCAGCGGGATCCGACTGATGCCGAGCTCGGTCGCCAGCGCATCCTGGCGAAGCTGATAGCCGTCGACATACTCCCCTGTCAGGATACGGCGGCGCAATTCGTTCGCTGCGGCTTCGGCGCGCGTGGCGTAGACAAGAGCAGGGCGTTTCTCGTTCATGTTGCGGTTCGGACTGGGGGAAGGCGGTCAGGCAAATGCCGGCGCGGCAGCGGATATTGCATATTTTCTACAATATTAGCAGAGCGCCCGTGCCGCCGGAGCGGCCGCCGCACGGGCCTTCACGCTGCCGCGCCGTTCGTTCCCGCTGCCAAAAAACGGGGCGTTCGTGGATTTTTGCGGATGTCGCTTCCCGGCCCATTGCTGCCAGCAAGTCGTTGTACCTCCGAGGCCGGGATCCGAAAGCTCGCCGTCCCTTCACCGATCGGTTGAGCCCCAATGGCAAGCACGGGTCAGAGATCTCCGCGCACTTCACCGGTTCCCAGCGCGGTCCGCTGCCGGTTGACCTCCGCCCAAAGCTCATCGCTGTCGTCATTGCGCAGCACGACCATGGTGTCCAGTTGATCGTCGGTCACGCCGAAGTATTCCAGGATTTCCCCGCGAACCGCATCGACGAATTGTGCGTACTCCGGGGTTGCCTGGGCCTGCGCGTGCAGGGCATCGTATGCTGCATCGTCCGCGCCGCCACCGTGCTCGTCGATGTAGCGCGAAATCCACTGGTCGCGTTCGTGGTCGTAATCGGCCTCGGCGCGCATCGCCTGGACAGCCGTGTAGAAATCCAATTGGGCAAACGCGGCGATCGCCGCCGTCGTCGCCTCGTCGAATGTAGTCGTCATACCATTTCTCATGTTGGTCATCGCGCATCATCGCACGGGTCGCACCCGGGCAGGCGCCGCGAATTCGCACGGTGCACGCATCGCCTGACGCCGACGTTCGGCTCGTGCACTCTCGCGCTTGTTCAATGGCCGTGTCGGCATCCCGGGCCGCTGCCCCGCAAGTGTGTCACCTTGTCGTCGTTGACGGGAACGATCGTTCCGTTCAGCAGGCGAAGCCGACGTCCGAGTGTCCGCGCAGCCACGGGATCGTTCGACTGCTCCTGACCGGCAAACGTCACCGTCATATAGAATGATGCGCTTTGCCCGCACGCCTATGTGGTTCAAGAATCTTCAGCTTCATCGTCTTCCGGCACCGTGGGCCGTTACCCCCGATCAGATGGAAGAATGGCTGGCGCCCCACGCGTTTCAGCCGGGCTCCAGCGTCGAAATGCAGCGCGTCGGATGGGCGTCGCCGCGTGACGACGGCGCGCTCGTGTATTCGATCAACCGGCAGATGCTGCTGACGTTTCGCGCCGAAAAGAAGCTGCTGCCGGCCTCCGTCGTCAATCAGGTGACCAAGGCCCGGGCGCTTGAAGTCGAAGAGCAGCAGGGCTTCAAGGTCGGACGAAAACAGCTGCGCGAACTCAAGGAACAGGTTACCGACGAACTGCTGCCGCGCGCGTTCAGCATTCGCCGCGATACCCGCGTGTGGATCGATACGGTGAACGGCTGGCTCGTCATCGATGCGGCTGCACAGGCTCTTGCCGACGACGTTCGCGGGCTGCTCGTGAAATCGATCCACCCATTGCCGCTCGCCGGCGTTCAGGTGGCGCTCTCGCCGGTTGCCGCGATGACGGATTGGCTGCTGTCCGGCGACGCGCCAGGCGGATTCACCGTGGACCAGGACGCCGAGTTGCGCTCGAGCGGCGAAGGGGGTGCCACGGTGCGATACGTCGGCCACGCGCTGGAAGCGAACGACATGCGCCGCCACATCGAGGCCGGCAAACAATGCATGCGCCTCGCAATGACCTGGAATGACCGAATCTCCTTCGTGCTGACACCGTCGCTGACGATCAAGCGCGTCACGCCGCTCGACGTGATCAAGGAAGCGACGGATCCCACCGCGCAGAACGACGACGAACGCTTCGACTCGGACGTCACGCTGATGACGGGCGAACTGGGGCGGATGTTGACCGATCTTGTCGATATCCTGGGTGGCGATCGGCACGACGCGATTCATCAAGCGGCAGCAGCCTGAACCGTGCCTGCTTTCGACGATCCCTCCCTGCGGCGGTGAGGCTTCATGCTGACGCGACATGTCGAGCAGGACCGTCGCCGCTTCGGCGCGGGTCGCGGGCGCTCGGCCGCGATCCGTAGGAGATCGGTGCAATTCCTGAAAGCGGCCGCGATCGTCCAGGAGACCGGGCAATTCGTACGAGGCGTGCGTCATTTGCCTCCCATCAAGGTCGACAGCAATCCTTAAGAATTGGTTTGGTTGCTACCGATCTCGCGGATGCGGTCGACTCACCGCTCACGCCCGAACACCGATCGTCTTCCCCTCGCTCCCCCGAAAATCCGCGACGAACCGGAAAAAAGCCACCCTCGCGGGTGGCTTCCGTGCATTCAATCAGGCTTTGGTCGCATACGTCATGCGCGGACCCGCCGGCTCGCCTCCGCATCGACGTCGCGCAGCGACTTGCCGCGCGTTTCCTTCGCGAGGCCCACGCATACGATCGAGATCGCCGCCGCCGCGACCAGATACAGCGCGATCGGCGTCGACGAATGGTAGCGCTCGAGCAGCGACAGCCCGATCAACGGCGCGAGCGAGCCGGCCATCAGCGGCGCGACCTGATAGCACAGCGACAGCGCGGTATAGCGCACGTTGGTCGGGAACATCTCGGTCATTAGCGCGGAATACGGCGAGTAGGTCATCGATTCGATGAACAGGCCGAGCACGATCGCGGCCATGATGATCCAGTCGTTGCCGGTATCCATCATCGGGAACGCGACGAAACCCCAGCCGGCGGTCAGCATCGCGCCGGTCAGGTACACGGGCTTGCGGCCGACGAGGTCGGACATCAGCCCCATCAACGGGATGAAGAAGAAGTGAATCGCGTTGCCGGCGAACATCAGCTTCAGGATCCGCGTGGTATCGAAGCCGACGACCAGCTTCAGGTAGGTCAACGAGAACGTGACGACCATGTAGTACAGAATGTTCTCGGCAAAGCGCGCGCCGATACCGATCAGCACCTGCCGCCAGTGGTACTTCAGCACGTGCCCCACGCCGAGCTGCTTTTCCTGCGTCCGCGCCCGGCGCGCCTGCGCTTCCTTGAAGATCGGCGCATCGTCGACCTTGCGCCGAATCCAGAAACCGATCAGCACGACCACCGCCGAGAACCAGAACGCCGCACGCCAGCCCCACGACAGGAAGTCTGCCTCGGACAGCGAGCTCGACAGCACCAGCAGGATGATCGTCGCGACCAGGTTGCCGGCCGGCACGCCAGCTTGCGGCCAGCTGGCCCAGTAGCCGCGGCGGTTGTCCGGGCTGTGCTCGCTGACCAGCAGGATCGCACCGCCCCACTCGCCGCCGAACGCGAAGCCCTGGATCAGGCGCAGCGACACCAGCAGCACCGGCGCCCAGTAGCCGATCGCATCGAAGGTCGGCAGGCAGCCCATCAGGAACGTCGTGATGCCGACCACGATCAGGCTGACCTGCAGCAGATACTTGCGGCCGAACTTGTCGCCGTAGTAGCCGAACACCAGCCCGCCGATCGGGCGCGCGGCGAATCCCACCGCATACAGCGCGAACGCCGCGAGCAGGCCATCGATCGGATTGCCCGTCTTCTTGAAGAAGTGCGTGCCGAACACCAGCGCCGACGCCGTTCCATACAGGAAGAACTCGTACCACTCCGCCACCGACCCGACCATCGACGCCGCGACGACCCGTTTCAATTCCCGTTTCGACGCCGTGTCCTGCACGGCCGCCGCACCACCAGGCGAGACTGCCTCGCCGACCTGACTTGTCATCTCCGTATCTCCTCTCGTTGTCTTCCATTTCCCTTGACGGACCGGTTCGCGAGTAAGCCCGCCGAAAGATTTTATACAATATCCAATACACAATCTACGCAATCTCAAAAATGCTTTCGGTAAGAATGCGACACATCGGCATGCGGCCACAGGTCGTCCCGAACGCTAGCGGAGGAAGGGATTTGGTCAGATGAAAACGCGACGGCAACGGTTTGCACAACGCTTGTCCGGCTGCGCGGGCCATCGGAGGGAGCCGCGATACGCACCGCACCGACTTCGCCGGGATCGTTCGCCATCGTCGCCAGAGGCCATCGCAGAGCGGTGCGCCGGCCGCCACGACGTGCCGGAACAACGACCTTCGTCACGCCCTTTTTTATTTTATATTGTATAAAATATGCGAACTGGCTAGAATGCACTCGTCGATTGGCTGACTCTCGGGCGAAACCGGAGGCAACGTTTCGGCACCGAGGCAGACAAGAGGTGGCCAGCCGCCGTCCGATCGCGTGAAGCACCGACGAGATGGCGAGCGAGCGTACCGCCCACGTTGCCAGCGATGGCAGTTGACCCTATCTGAATGTGAGGAAACGAGATGAGCGACAACATTTTTACCGGCACCATTCCGGCCCTGATGACGCCGTGCACCGCTGACCGTCAGCCGGATTTCGACGCGCTGGTGAAGAAGGGCAAGGAACTGGTGGCGCTCGGCATGCGCGCTGTGGTGTACTGCGGCTCGATGGGTGATTGGCCGCTGCTGACCGAAGCGCAGCGCCAGGAAGGCGTCGCACGCCTGGTCGAAGCCGGCGTCCCGACGATCGTCGGCACCGGCGCGGTGAACTCGAAGGAAGCCGTGTCGCACGCCGCACATGCCGCGAAGGTGGGCGCGCACGGCCTGATGGTGATCCCGCGCGTGCTGTCGCGCGGCGCATCGCCGGCCGCACAAAAGGCGCACTTCGCCGCGATCCTGAACGCCGCGCCGAACCTGCCGGCCGTGATCTACAACAGCCCGTACTACGGCTTCGCGACCCGCGCCGACCTGTTCTTCGAACTGCGCCGCCAGCACCCGAACCTGATCGGCTTCAAGGAATTCGGCGGCGCCGCCGACATGCGTTACGCAGCCGAGAACATCACGTCGCAGGACGACAGCGTGACGCTGATGGCCGGCGTCGACACGCAAGTCTTCCACGGCTTCGTGAACTGCGGCGCGGCGGGCGCGATCACCGGCATCGGCAACGCGCTGCCGCGCGAAGTGCTGCAACTGGTCGACCTGTGCAAGAAGGCCGCACAAGGCGATGCAGTCGCCCGCGTGCGCGCGAAGGAGCTGGAAGCGGCGCTGGCCGTGCTGTCTTCGTTCGACGAAGGCTGCGATCTCGTCCTGTTCTACAAGTATCTGATGGTGCTGAACGGCGACAAGGAATACACGCTGCACTTCAACGAAACCGACGCTCTGAGTGACGCCCAACGCAATTACGCGGAAGCGCAGTACACGCTGTTCCGCAACTGGTACGCGAACTGGTCGAAGAGCATCGCGTAAGCGCGCTCGCACGATGCCGTGCGGTACGCGGCCGTGATACGGCTGCGTGATGGAAAGGGGAAGCCACGGATCGCTCCGTGGCTTTTTTCTCGTCTATGGCCCGTCCTGAAGCAGCATGCGGGCGCATATTCCGACATCAGCGTGACAGCGTTCGGCATCGCCGCGCCGAGGTCGGGCGGTCAGGGCTTCACCGTCGTCGGCCGCGGCTCCATCCCGTCGATCTTCGCGAGCAGGCCATTGCCGAGTTCCGTCACGTGACGCGGCATGCCGGGGATCGCCAACAGCGCTTCGATTCTCCCGCGCCAGTAACTCGGACGGCTCACGCGCATTGCACACGGCATCGTCACATCGCCGCGATCGGCATCGGTTTCGAGCAGCGCAACCATTCTCTCGATATGAGAGAGCTCGCGCTCCACATAGTCTCTCGTCAGCATCTGATCGATACTCCCGCGCAACACAGCCCTGGCCTGTCGTCACTGCCGCGTCGCCGCATGGCCTTTTCGCGGGACCGGTCGTACTCGCTTCCCGTCACGGTACCCGCGCCCTGTGTCAGAACGCCATCGATCCACGCAATGATTTCATTCATATCATCGGATCATTGCCGCGCAATCTTCACGTCCGCGTCGGTCGCATCCGCACCCCGATTCTCCATCGACGATCGCAGATGCTCCCCTTGCGACGGCATCCCCAATATTGAGGATGCCTGCTGGAATCGGCCGCACCGCATCCGCGCGATGCGGCGCGTGCGGCAACCAGGGAATGAAAAGATCTATCGCGCGTTCACGCGTGCTGATCGACACCGTTCGCGACAAGATCAAGGCGATCGTCGCAAGGACGACCGCGAGAATGAGCGCCCGTCTCGTCGCGCTGTGCGGCAACCGAACCCATTCAGCAACCTCGGCCGCGCACGCCCTTGCCTGCCGGCGGCTCGCCCGCGCTCATCCGGTCCAGTTGCCGGACAATCTCCGCGCGCAACTCGGCCGAAATCTCCACGCTGTCGAGTAACTCGGAGATCCATAGCCCGTCGGCCGCGAGCCGGCAGATCATCAGCGTCGCCGCCTGCTCGAGCGGCACCGGATCCGGTCGTGTCCACTCGCGCATCGGCACCGACCAGCGCGCGCGCGTCTCCTGCTCGGTGATCATCGACGCAACCAATACGCGCAGCACGTCGGTGCTCGCCGCCGGCTGCGCGGTGTCGAGCACCGCATGCAGATACGCGCGCGCCGCCGCGCCGTTGCCATGCGCATCGGCCGCCCGATGCGCGGCCATCTGCGATGCGAAACGCTCGGTCGCCTGCTCGAACAGTGCATCGAGCAAGCCCTGCTTGTTCGCGAAGTGATACTGCAGCGCGCCTTTCGTCACGCCCGCGCGTTCGGCAACCGCGTCGAGCGTCAACGCGGCCACGCCGTGATGTGTCGCGATCTCGGACGCGGCATCCAGCAGTTGCGCGCGCACCTGTTCCGGCGCTTTTTTCCGCCGCACACCGGCGAGGGGTGCTGCTTCGTGTGGTTCCGGTGCGCCACCCGGCCCGGCAGCGTCGGGTGGCGTGGCGGTGTCGCGCGAAGCGGATTCGGAGCGTTTTTTCATGGGGGCGATGTTAGCACTCGCGGTCTCGATATAAACATTCCGTCTGGATGGTATGATCCGCCGCATGAATAAATCCGCCCCCTCCCACTGGTCCGCGCTCGACACCGCGATCGCCCGCGGACGCGACGCGCTGATGCGTCTTCAGCAGCCTGACGGCAGTTGGTGCTTCGAACTGGAGTCCGACGCGACGATCACCGCGGAATACATTCTGATGATGCATTTCATGGACAAGATCGACGACGCGCGCCAGGCGCGGATGGCGCGCTACCTGCGCGCGATCCAGCGGCTGGACACGCACGGCGGGTGGGATCTGTACGTCGACGGCGAGCCGGACGTTTCGTGCAGCGTGAAGGCGTACTTCGCGCTGAAGGCCGCCGGCGACAGCGAGCACGCGCCGCACATGGTCCGCGCGCGCGACGCGATCCTGAAGCTCGGTGGCGCGGCCCGCGCGAATGTGTTCACGCGCATCCTGCTCGCGACGTTCGGCCAGGTGCCGTGGCGCGCGACGCCGTTCATGCCGATCGAATTCGTGCTGTTCCCGAAGTGGGTGCCGATCTCGATGTACAAGGTCGCGTACTGGGCGCGCACGACGATGGTGCCGCTGCTCGTGCTGTGCTCGCTGAAAGCGCGTGCGCGCAATCCGCGCAACATCGCGATTCCCGAACTGTTCGTCACGCCGCCCGATCAGGAACGCCAGTACTTCCCGCCCGCGCGCGGGATGCGCCGCGCGTTCCTCGCGCTCGACCGCGTGGTGCGCCATGTCGAGCCGCTGCTGCCGAAACGCCTGCGGCAGCGCGCGATCCGGCATGCGGAAGCATGGTGCGCGGAGCGCATGAATGGCGAGGACGGCCTCGGCGGGATCTTTCCGCCGATCGTGTACAGCTACCAGATGATGGACATGCTTGGTTATCCTGACGATCATCCGCTGCGCCGCGACTGCGAGAACGCGCTCGAGAAGCTGCTGGTCACGCGGCCCGACGGCAGCGTCTACTGCCAGCCGTGCCTGTCGCCGGTATGGGACACCGCATGGAGCACGATGGCGCTCGAACAGGCACGCGGCGTGGCTGGGCCGGAAGCCGGCACATCGCCGAGTGCGCTGAATGAACTCGACGCGCGCATCACGCGCGCATACGACTGGCTCGCCGAGCGCCAGGTGAACGACCTGCGCGGCGACTGGATCGAGAACGCGCCCGCCGACACGCAACCGGGCGGCTGGGCGTTCCAGTACGCGAACCCGTACTACCCCGACATCGACGACAGCGCAGTCGTCACCGCGATGCTGGACCGCCGCGGGCGCACGCATCGCAACGCGGACGGCTCGCATCCGTATGCGGCGCGCGTTGCACGCGCGCTCGACTGGATGCGCGGGCTGCAATCGCGCAACGGCGGCTTCGCGGCCTTCGACGCCGACTGCGATCGCATGTACCTGAACGCGATCCCGTTCGCCGATCACGGCGCGTTGCTCGATCCGCCGACCGAGGACGTGTCGGGTCGCGTGCTGCTGTGCTTCGGCGTCACGAACCGCGCGGACGACCACGCATCGCTCGCGCGCGCGATCGGCTACGTGAAACGCACGCAACAACCCGACGGCAGCTGGTGGGGCCGCTGGGGCACGAACTACCTGTACGGCACGTGGAGCGTACTGGCCGGGCTCGCGCTCGCGGGCGAGGATCCGTCGCAGCCGTACATCGCCCGCGCGCTCGCTTGGCTGCGCGCGCGTCAGCACGCGGACGGCGGCTGGGGCGAAACGAACGACAGCTACATCGACCCGGCGCTCGCCGGCACCAATGCGGGTGAGAGCACGTCGAACTGCACCGCGTGGGCACTGCTCGCGCAGATGGCGTTCGGCGACTGCGAATCCGACTCGGTGAAACGCGGCATCGCGTATCTGCAGTCGGTGCAGCACGAAGACGGCTTCTGGTGGCACCGGTCGCACAATGCGCCAGGCTTTCCGCGCATCTTCTACCTGAAGTATCACGGCTATACCGCGTACTTCCCGCTGTGGGCGCTCGCGCGGTATCGACGTCTGGCCGGTGCGTCTTTGGCCAGCGACGCCAGCCGGTCCTGCGAGCCCGCTTCCCGCACATCGGACGCCGCGCTCGCCTGAGCATGTGCTGCGTGCCCGAGCACCCGCTCGGGCCGCAACGCGCCGGTACGCGTCATGACGTCCGCCGCGATCGTGATTGAATCGGTCTTCCTTCCCGCTCGTTCGTCGCGCGGCTCGCTCATCGACACTGCCCGCCGATCGTCAGCAATTCCACGCGGGCCGGCACGACGCACATTACGGCTTGCTGTGCAGCGACTCGACGATCCGGTACGCGGTCTTCACGCGATCCTCGATCGGGAAGCTGCGGTTCGCGAGCATCACGATCGCGATTCGCTTCGCGGGAACGAACGCGACATAGGTGCTGAAACCGTTGGTCGACCCCGTCTTGTTGATCCACGTGTCCGGGCGCGGCGCCAGCGGCGGCTCGAGTTCAGTCGCAGGCGTCGCGTTGTAGAGCATCGGTGGCGCATTCCCGGCGAGCAGCGTCGGCAATGCGACTGGATACGGATACTGCTCCCAGATCAGGTCCTGCGTGAACGGGCCCGCCCGGAAATAGCCGGTGTGCGTGCGTTGGAGCGCGCGCTGCAGCCTCGGCGACGTTTCCACGAGCCCCATGTTCGCCTGCACGAAGCGCAGCAGATCGGCTGCCGTCGTCCGGACGCCGTACGCCGGCTGCCAGAGCATGCCGCCCGTCATCCGGATCGGCTTGCCGTCCTGCGTATAACCCTGCGCGTAGTCGGCCTGGCGGGCGACGGGCACGTCGATGTAGGTATGCGTCATCCCGAGCGCGGGAAACAGCCGCCGTTCCATCAGCACCGCGAAGTCTTCATGCATCGCCTTCGCGGTGAGAAAACCGAGCATCCCGATCGCAACGTTCGAATACGTGCGATGCGTGCCCGGCGCGTATGCGGGCCGCCATGCGTCGAGATAACGCATCAGGTCCGCATCGTCGCGGATGCTGTTGGGCACCTGCAGCGGCATTCCGCCGGGCGTATGCGTGCCCAGATTGAGCAGCGTGACGGCACCGAACGGCTTGCCCTGCAGCGCGGGCAGGTACTTTCCGGCCGGGTCCGTGAGCGACAGCTCGCCGCCTTCCTGTGCGTCCGCCGCCAGCGTCGCGGTCAGCGTCTTGCTGACGGAGCCGATCTCGAATAGCGTGTCGCCGGTCACGGGCGCGCCGGTTTGCATCGACATCACGCCGTAGTCGAACACATAGGGCTTGCCGTCGGCAACGACGCCGATCGCCATGCCGGGAATGGCGAACTGCTTCATCAGCGGCGCAACGTGGCGGGTCACTGCGTCGTGAATCTCGTCCTGCGTGGCGGCGGCCGCGCGACCGGCCGTGGCGGCGGCGCACGCGGCGACGAACAGGGTCGCGGCGATGCGGATCGCATTGAATCGCATGAGTGCGGTTCCTTCGATTTGTGATGGTTGCATGAACAACAGATCGGGCCGCACCGCGCGAGTGTGCGGCAGCCGGCCTGTCGAAGCAGGACTATCCGCCGCCGGCTGATTGCGAACAATCGATGAAATTTTGCGCGAGCCTAAAGAAAATCTTATGCGGCGCGTGAACCGGCCATGCGGACGTCAGTCCGGCAACCGGTCAAGAAACGCCAGCATCGCGGCGTTGAAGCGCGCCGGCCGCTGCAACGGCGCGAAGTGGCTCACGCCCGGCAGGATCGTCAGCGTCGCGCCCGGAATCGTGTGTGCGAGATACGCCGCATGCTCGGGGCGGATGAACTCGTCGTACTCGCCCTGCACGATCGCGACCGGCACGCCGATCGCCGCCAGGTCGGCGGCGCTGTAATCCGGTTGCGTGCGCATCATTTCGCTGACGGCCTCGACGAACGCATCGAACTGGCCCGGCGTCGCGGACAGCCGCGCGTAGTCCTTGCGGTGCCGCGCGAAGCAGCGGTCGATCAGCGGGCTCGGCACCATCTCCTTCGTGCCGCCCGGATCCATGTTGCACGCGAAGAAGAACACGCCGGCCGCACGCTCCGGCGCGCGGGCGGCCAGCACGAGCGATACGCACGCGCCGTCGCTCCAGCCGACGAAGCGTGCGCGCCCGATGCGCAGCGCATCGAGCACCGCGAGCACGTCGCAGGCCATACGTTCGTAGGAATAAGGGCGATCGTCGCGCGTGCTGCGGCCGTGCCCACGGCTGTCGATGACGATCGCGCGGTAGCCCGCCGCGAGCAGCGCCGGCACCTGGTTGCCCCAGTTGCCGCCATGGCCGAGACCGCCGTGCAGCAGCACGACTGGCGGGCCATGGCCGAACGACGCGTGCCAGATGCGCGCGCCGTCGTGATCCAGCCATCCTTCGGTGTCGGCCGCCGGCAGCGGCGTGCCGCCATGCGCGTCGAAGCGGACGAGATCATCGTCAACGAATTCCGCATTCATCGCTCTGCCGTCCTTTCAAGGGAGACGAGCTTCGAATTGTAATGCGCGCGATAGCGTGCGGCGACGCGTCCGCGCTGCGGCGCGCAACGATGCGGCGTCGTGCCGTCAGGCCTGCGTCGACACCAGCCCGCCGGACGTCGAGCCGCCCGACTTCTGGATCGCCTGCGCAAGCTGCGCGATCGCCGTCGACAGCGCGGCGGAGATCGTGCTGGCTTCCGCGCTCAGCGTCTGCTGCTCGATCGCCGCGGCCGGATCGTTCTTTGCGCGCTGCGCGGCGGCCGCCATTTGCTGCTGCAACTGCGCGAGCTGCTTCTGCAGACGCTCGATGAGTTGCTTGAGCTGCTTGACCGCGGGATCCTCGGCCGACGATCCCGACGCGCCCAACGTCTGGCCCGCGCCGCCGGCCGGCGTGGCACCGCTCGCCGACGACGACGCGGTGGACGCCGCCGTCGATGCGGCACCGGCGCCGGAAGCGTCGGCAGTCGCGTTGCCGGCGGTGGCCGGCGAAGTCTGCGGGGCGAAAGAAAGATCGATCTGCATCGTGTCGGTCCGTAATGGGTGTGCAACGCGGATAGGTTGAACAGGGGCTACCTTGCAACCGGTTTACGGCATTCGTCAGATAAAACTTTAACCTTGCCCTCGAAAGTGTCTTGAAGCGGCGCCTGCGCCGCGGCTGCCGTACGCGCGCTGTCGATGGTCGCGAAGGGGCCAGATTAGCCGACCGTCGACGCTGGTAAAATCGCCCGCTGGCCTGCCGCTGCGGCACAGCCGCCGCTTCCGGCACGGCCTCGCGGGCGATCCCGCGCAGGTGCCCGCCCTGTCGGGCCCGATACGCGATGCCCTCCGGCGCCTTCGGTGCGCGGCCCGCGCCCGCATCGACATGACGACGCGCCGACTTCGGCACGCACGCCCTTCATCACGCATTTCGAGGAACTCACGATGGCCCGCATCGGCGCCTTCTGCCTGACCACGTGGCTCGCGGCCGCGATTCTCTATTTCGGCCAGCATTCGGTCGCGATGATTGCGCTCAGCGGCGTAGTCGTGTTCGGCGGATTCGACCTGCTGCGTCCGTAACGACGACGGCCCGTGCGGCCGACATTCGAGCACAACTCGGCCGATCCCGTCTGATACCGGCCACGCCCCTTTCAACTCACACTGGATTCCCCATGGCACCTTGCGGCGTTTCCGTCTCCGGCCGGACGCTCGATCGCACCGAGCTCCTGGTTCTCGTCGAAGGCTCGCCGGCGCCGATTCGTCTCGAAGACTGCGATCTCGAAGGCGCGGACCTGTCGCGGCTCGATTTGCGCGGCCTGCGATTCGAGCGATGCGCGCTCGCGGAAGCGTCGTTCGTCGGCGCGACGCTCGCGCAAACCGCGTGGATCCGTTGCCGTGCGCGCCAGGCGAGCTTCGCGTCGGCCGATCTCGAGGACGCGCAGTTTCAGTCCTGCGATCTCAACAACACGAGCTGGCGCCGCAGCAAGCTCAGCTCCGCGCACTTCGACGAATGCCGGCTCACCGGCGCCGACTTCGAGGAATGCAAGTCGCTCGGCATCGAGTTCTCGAACACGCTGCTGGTGGGCGCGAGCCTGCGCCGTTTCTCGTTCCGGAAGACGCGACTCGTCGCGCTCGATTTCTCGGACGCCGATCTCGCCGGCACGGACTTTCGCGACGCCGTGTTCGAAGGCGGCAGCCTGCGCAACGCGCATCTGAACGACGTCCGGTTCGATGGCGCCGACCTGCGCGACGTGGACCTCGGCGGCACGCCGAAGCTGCTCGCGTCGGGCGTGCTGCGCGGCGCGACCATCTCGTATGACCAAGCCGCGACGCTGATCGAGAATCTGGGAATCCGGGTCGCTTGACGACTGCGTGCGCATTTCTTCGCGTCGCGGCCGATATTCCCGACTTCGGTCGCGTACCGCGCGTATCGCACATGCCGTCGGCAATCTGTCGAATATTCTCATCACGTCAGCGACATTCCGACCGACACAGGCCGCGCACGCCCATGCTCGCACATTCGCCGACTGAACCCATCGGCACTCGAATCACTAGGGAAAATCCGGAGACATCCTTACAGCGATTTACCTGATGATTCACAAGAACGCCATGTTTCGGTGATTTCGCTTTGCAGCATGCTTTCGTTTTGCTTCAGCGCATCGATGCCACCACCTGGCAGCCGCGACGATCGAAGCATGAAACGACAAGCGCCCGCGAGTCGCCAGGTGTTCAATACTTTCAACAACCCGGTCGAGAGTAATCGTGAGAATCCGTGGCCCGCTGGTGCGGTGGAGACGAGGCGATGCGCGCAACGTGCGCGTCGCGATCTCGTCCGCCGACGACAGTGACCGCCGGCAGAGTCCTCGCCTGCATCTGTCGATCTATACCATCCTGTCCCGCCGTTCCGTCCGCCGTCACAACGCCGTCGCCGCACGCGCGTTCGTCGCGATCCACACCGACGACGTGGCGTCGCTCCTGCCTTAGCGCGTCCACTCCATTCCGTTCGACCTGCGCATCGTGTCGCGTGGCTCGCGACAGGATTGGTTCGCGCTTCGTGTCCGCGCGATTCGCTTCGCAGCCCAAATGAACTCCCGATGGTCATGCACAGTCGACGCTCGTTTCGAGCGCCGTCCGGTTCCACACGTCCGTCCCCTGAAACCCGGCGCGACGACTCGCCAACCGCCGAGCGCCGCGTCCCCCGATACGGAAAACACGTCATGCCACTCCGCACCTTTCGCCGCGCCATCGCAACCGCCGCCATGATCTCCGTCGCGGGCATTGCCGCGTTCGGCACCATGCACGCCCGGGCAGCCGGCGAACTGAACATCTACAACTGGTCCGACTACATCGCGCCGGACACGATTCCGAATTTCCAGAAGCAGACCGGCCTGCACGTGCGCTACGACAACTACGACAGCGACGACACGCTGCAGGCAAAGCTGCTGTCGGGCAACTCCGGCTACGACATCGTCGTGCCGACGTCGAACTACATGGCCAAGCAGATCCAGGCGAACGTCTACCAGCCACTGGACAAGACGAAGCTGCCGAACCTGTCGCACCTCGACCCGCTGTTGATGAAGATGGTCGCCGACGCCGATCCCGGCAACCAGTACGGCGTGCCGTGGGCGTACGGCACCGACGGCGTCGGCTACAACGTGCAGGCAGTGAAGAAGGCGCTCGGCGACAAGGCGCCAGTCGACAGCTGGGCGCTGGTATTCGACCCGGCCAACATGGCGAAGCTGAAGAGTTGCGGCGTCTCGTTCCTGGATCAGGCGGTCGACGTGTTCGCCGCGACGCTGCAGTACATGGGCAAGGACCCGAACAGCACGAATCCGGCCGATTACCGCGCCGCATATGAAGTGCTCAAGAAGGTGCGCCCGTACATCACGCAGTTCAATTCGTCGGGTTACATCAACGATCTCGCGAACAACGACCTGTGCGTGTCGTTCGGCTATTCCGGTGACGTCGGCATCGCGCATCGCCGGGCGGCGGAAGCGAAGCGTCCCTATGAGATTCGCTTCGCGAATCCGAAGGAAGGCGGGCTGCTGTGGTTCGACATGATGGTGATCCCGAAGGATGCACCGAACCGCGACGCCGCGCTGAAGTGGATCAACTACCTGCAGGACCCGAAGGTCAACGCGGGGATCACCAACGCGGTGTTCTACCCGACCGCGAACAAGGCCGCTCGCCAGTTCGTGAAACCCGCGATCGCACGCGATCCGTCGGTCTATCCGGCCGACGAGGTACTGAGCAAGATGACGCTGCTCAAGCCGATGCCGCCCGAGATTCGCAGGCTCCAGAACCGGTTGTGGGCACAACTGAAAACCGGACGCTGAGGTGGCGGCTCGGATCGGACAACGGAACGACGAGCGCGGCTTATCCGAGCGGACCGTTGCCGGGCCGCTCGCAACCGCCGTGCACGGGCGAACACGCGTCCGCTCTGAACGCCGGTGACGGCGGCCATACGTGCCGCACCGGCGTATGGCCGCCCGGCCTGCATGTTGCACCACTCAGAACCGGTGAATGATCCCCGCACCGAACGCGAACTGATTGCCGGTCGACGACGGTGCGGAGTTGAAGCCGTCACCCAATGTCGCCGTCGCGTCGACGATGCTGCCCGCGCCGCTCGTGCCAAGCGTTTTGCCCTTCGCATGCTGATACGCTTCGAGCAGGTAAAGCCCCGTACGCTTCGACAGCGAGTAGTATTGCGACAGGTTGAACTGGTGATACTGCGCGCTGTCGGTGATGCCGTTCGCCTCGGTCGCGCGCGTGTACGCATAGCCCGCGCCGAAATCCCACACCGCCGACGGCTTCCAGTGCAGCACCGCGCCGACCGTGTTGAAGATCGCGGTATTGAAGAACTTCGATGCCGAGCCCGGGATGTATTCGGTGTTGGTATAGGTGGCCGTCGCATCCCACGCGTCACTGAACCGGTAGCTGAGGCCCACCGCGAACCGCTGCTGCGCCTTCGCGGTCTGGTAACCGTTCGTGAGCGCCGACACGCCGATCTGTGAACCGCCGTTCGACGTCGTCGAACTCGCGCCCCACGTGCCGCCTGCCGTGTTCGAGCTGTTCACGCGCTCGAACGCGATGCCGACGCCGAGCGGACCGGCCGCATACTGGATGCCGGTCGCCCAGGTCGAACCGGCGTTCGTGCTCCCGGCCACGCCGCCGAGCGAATACGAACCGCTCAGCGTCAGGCCGTACCATTTCGGCGACGTGTACTCGAGCGTGTTGTTCGCGCGGTAGATCGTGTCGAGCCCGTCGACGTCGCCCGGGTGCGCGCCGTAGTAGCCGGTGATCCACGTGGTCGGGCTGAACGGCGACATCGTCTGGTAATACGACGCGTATTGCCGGCCCGCGGTCAGCGTACCGTAAGTCGCGTTCGTCAGCCCGACCCACGCCTGCCGCCCAAACATCGCATCGGTGTACTGCGTGGCCCCCGTGCCCGAGTTGAAACCCGATTCGAGCGTGAAGATCGCCTTCGTGCCGCCACCGAGGTCTTCCGCGCCCTTGAGGCCGAAACGGCTGCCGGCCCATACACCCTGGTTCATCCTGACGACGGACTTGCCACCGCTCGTCGAGCCGAGCGTCGTCGCATTGCTCTGGTAGCCGATCCCGTTGTCGACGATTCCGTACAGCGTGACGCTGCTCTGCGCGAACGCCGGCGCGACGGCCGCCATCGCGGTACCGAACGTCAGCGCCACGCGTAATGCCTGCTTGTTCATCAATCAGTCTCCTTCCTTGCCTCATTGAGTGGTTAATGTGTTGTCGTGGTGGCGGCCTGCCGTCGTCGGATCAAGGACGATATGCACGCCAGCCGTTACCGCCCTTGCAAACGAGTTGCGAACCCTGGATCTGGCACTGCGCCTCGTACCCCGGCGAGTACAGCCATTCGCCAGCCCAGTGCAGGTCGACGTACGGGTCGGCATTCGGCGTATCGGCGACGAAACTGGCCGCATCGTCGGTGCTGCCGCTACCCGTGTAGCGTGCGGTGGCCGGATACGGGAACACAGGGCGCGTGCGCGTCGTGTTGCCGTTCGCGTCGACGATCGACGCGACGATCCTGCCTGGCGTCGCGTCCGTCTCGGTCCATGCCATCAGCGGCGAGAGGATGTCGAACACGTTCGGCCCCTGTCCGCCGCCGCAGTGCGCGACACCCGGGAACAGATAGAAGCGCGCGAAGCGATCGACCTTCGCATCGCCCATGTAGCGCTTCATCGCCTCGTAGTATTCGATGCTCGAACGCGGCGAGATGTGCTGATCCTCCAGACCGTGCCACAGCAGCAGCTTGCCGCCACGGCCCGCGAAGCGGCTCAGGTCCGGGTCGGTCGCGGCCAGGTAGTTCGACACCGGCACCGTCTTCGCGAATGCGTCGAGCGTGAACTTCAGGTCGCCGATCGCCGCCGACGGGTACGACGCGTTGTAGTAGTCGAGATAGCGGAGGAACGGCAGCACGAAGCTGATCGTGCCGCTCTGCGCGGTGGCGGTCGCCGGGACGAACAAGGTCCAGTTCAGCTCCGACCCCCACTCGCGCGATACGAAAGGTTCGAGACGCGTGCCGTTCGCCGCCGTCGCGCCGTCATGAATCCGGCGCACCACGTCTGCTTCCTGCGGCGTCAGGCAGGTCGCGCTCGATTGCCCCTGTGCACAGACGATCGTTGCGGGATCGAAATGGCACGCACGCGGATTGTCGATCACGCCATCGACCACGCCGTCCAGACCGTCGCATGCCTTCAGCACGGCCGCGTGCAACATCGGCAGCTTGCCGGCGAGCAGGATCGCGTTGCCCGTCTTCGGGTCGGTGTTGACCGCGTTCGGCCATGCATGATGGAACGTGTTCTGCACGATCAGATCGTTGGCGGGGGCGCCGGCCGCAATGCCATCGAAGTCGTCGGGGAAGCGCTGCGCCTCCATCAGCGCCTCGCGGCCGCCGTCCGAGCAGCCGTCGAAGTACGCGTAGCGCGCGGGCCGCGCATAGAACTTGCCGATGATCGCCTTTGCCACCTGCGCGGTCGCGTGTTCGGCGCGGTACGCGAAGTCGAGCTTCGCCTTCGGGTCGAGCGCCCACGAGCCGTCGTTGCCGCCTTCATGGCCCATGTCGGTCGCGGCCATCGCGATCGTCCCGTTCGTCACCGGCACGCAGGTCGACGCCATCGGCGCATTGACGGACAGGTTCCCGCACAAACCGCCGCAGCCTGTCTGCAGATAGCGCTGCGTCCAGCCTTGCGTTGGCAACTGCAATTCAAACAGCGACGCACCCGGGCCGATCGTGCCTTTCACGTCGCAGACGGACGCGGGCAGCGTATTGTTTCCGACGACCGTGCCGGCCGGCAGCAGCACCGCCGACGTGATCGTAACGGTACCGTCGGTCACGCCGCTCAGGTCGAGTGCCGCGACCGACGGGCACGACATCGCGGGCATCACCGCCGGAAGATTCGCAAGACCGCCGGTGCTCGCGGCATTTGCCGCGTTTGGCCAGCCGGTCAGCACCGCGCACAGCCACACGACGCCGATCGCCAGCATCCTGGTCAGCACGTCGCGCCTGACGCGCGCCGCGCCATGCCATGCGCGCACCATCCACCCTGCCCTGCAGTTCGTCTGCATGCCTGTCTCCTGTCCTTGTTCGATATGCCGCTCGTCCCGGAACGGACGATTTGGCGACGTTGCGTCGGTCTTTCGATTCATCGGGCGAAGCGGTGCGCCCGTCATTGCATCATCAGCATAACTAAGCTCAAGGCCTGCCCCGTTGCGAAGAAGGCCGAATCCCATCTGATCCGTTTATCGACTTCGCCCGTCCCGCGTTATGCAGGTGCCATCCCGTACTGACTCTTGACGCAATCGGCCTGCGGGGACGCGAGATACGCGAGGAACCGGGCGGCGGCCGCGCGATCGGACGCGGTGCCGCATATTGCCGCAGCGAACACTGTCACCGCCTGAACCTCATCCGGCAGCGCACCGGCGACATCGATGCCCGGCGCATGCATCAGCTCGCTCAACTGCTGAAAGCCGAGCTCGACGTCGCCGTCCGCGATCAACTGGCCGACCGGCACGCCCGGCGGCGCCTGCACGATACGCGGCGCAATCGCGTCGGCGATGCCCCAGCGCACGAACAGGCGAGTCAGGTGCATGCCGCTCGGCCCCGTCGAGTAACCGATCCGGCCGGCCCTCAGGATCGCATCGCGCAACGCAGCCTCGGTGCCGATCTCCGGCCGCGTCGCGCCGCTCGCCACCGCGACCGCGATGCCAGAGCGCGCAACGTTCACGCGGCTGCCGGCATCGACATGTCCGTCCGCCGCCAACTGCTCGATCGCATCGGACGCGAGCACGACGAAATCGAACGGCTCGCCGTTCCGCACCCGCCGCGCGGCATCGACGCCGCCGATCGACGTGATCGACACGCGCGCCCCCGTTTCGTGCTCGTAAAGGGCAGCGAGCCTCGCCAGCAGCGGCCGCGTGGCCATCGACGAAATACCCGTGACGGTCGCCACAGCGCCGGACGCCTGTACCATCGTCGCCGCCTGCATCAGTCGATGTAGCGCAGGCCAGCCTGACGCAGCGGCTCGCGCATGTCGTACATGTCGAGACCCAGCACGCCGGACGCGAGCTTCGCACGTTTCGCCGCTTCGTTCGCCTCGCGTGCGACGGCCTTCTCGAGCACGTTCGCCGCACGCGCGGCCGGCACGACGACCACGCCGTCGTCGTCCGCGACGATCACGTCGCCTGGGTTGACGAGCGAACCCGCGCATACGACCGGTACGTTCACGGATCCGAGCGTCGCCTTGATCGTGCCTTTCGCCGAAATCGCCTTGCTCCAGACCGGGAACTGCATCGCCTCGAGCACCGCGACGTCGCGCACGCCGGCATCGATGATCAATGCGTGCGCGCCGCGCGCCTTGAAGCTCGTTGCGAGCAGGTCGCCGAAATAGCCGTCGGTGCAATCCGCGGTAATCGCCGCGACGACCACGTCGCCAGGCCGGATCTGTTCGGCGGCAACGTGCATCATCCAGTTGTCGCCCGGGTGCAGCAGCACCGTGACCGCCGTGCCGGACGCATGGGCGCGCGGATAGATCGGCCGCATGTACGGCTTCAGCAGCCCCGTGCGGCCCATCGCCTCGTGCACCGTCGCCGAGCCGAGCGCGCCGAGCCGTGCGGCGACGTCCTGGTCCGCGCGATGGATGGTGCGGTACACCACGCCGAGTTCAGTCATGATCAAAGCCCCTTCGCTTTCAGTTGCGCATCCAGGCGCGGATACACGCGCCGGGCATTGCCTTCGTAGATCTTGTGCCGCGCGTCGGCGTCGAGCGACGACGCCTCGATGTATCGCTTCGTGTCGTCGTAGTAGTGACCCGTCTCGGGATCGATGCCGCGCACCGCGCCGATCATCTCGCTCGCGAACAGGATGTTGTCGACCGGAATCACGCCGGTCAGCAGATCGATGCCGGGCTGGTGATACACGCATGTGTCGAAGAACACGTTGTTCAGCAGGTGGTCCTTCAGCAGCGGCTTCTTCAGCTCCTGCGCGAGCCCGCGAAAGCGTCCCCAGTGATACGGCACCGCGCCGCCGCCATGCGGAATCACGAAGCGCAGCGTCGGGAAATCACGGAACAGATCGGAGGTCAGGCACTGCATGAAGGCCGTGGTGTCGGCATTCAGGTAGTGCGCGCCCGTTGTGTGGAAGCACGCGTTACAGCTCGTGCTCACGTGAATCATCGCGGGAATGTCGTACTCGACCATCTTTTCGTAGATCGGGTACCAGTAGCGGTCCGACAGCGGCGGGCTCGTCCAGCGACCGCCGGACGGGTCGGGATTCAGGTTGACCGCGACGTTGCCGTATTCCTCGACGCAGCGCGCGAGTTCCGGAATGCACGTCGCGACATCGACGCCCGGGCTCTGCGGCAGCATCGCGGCCGGCACGAAATGATCGGGAAAGAGCCGATGCACGCGATGGCACAGCTCGTTGCACACGGCTGCCCATGTGCTCGATACCTGGAAATCGCCAATGTGATGGGCCATGAAGCTCGCGCGCGGGCTGAAAATCGTCAGGTCGAGGCCGCGCTCGCGCATCAGCCGCAGCTGGTTGTGCTCGATCGATTCGCGCAGTTCGTCGTCGCCGATGTTCAGCTCGGCGACCTTCGGCTGCTCGGACGGACTGCCGAGCGCCGCGACCTGGCGATTGCGCCACGCTTCCAGCGCCTTCGGCGCGGTGGTGTAGTGACCATGAATGTCGATGATCATTGATGCTCCTGCGTTTGATGATGTGTCCGGCACCCTGCCGACGACCGCGCCGGACGGCGGTGCGCAACGTGGGTCAGTGCGCCGGGTTTTCGAGTTCCTGCGGTTCGGGCGCGGCCGTGTGCTGCGTCGTCATGATCGCGATCGCGGCCAGCGTGGCCGGCACCGCGAGCATCGACAGGATCGCGTCGAACTTCCAGCCGAAGCCGAGCAGCGCGCCGCCGATTGCCGAGCCGAAGATGCTGCCGAAGCGGCCCATCCCGAGCATCCAGCTCACACCGGTTGCGCGCGCAACGGTCGGATAGCGTCCCGGCGCATACGCGTTCAGCCCCGTCTGCGCGCCGCTCATGCAGAAGCCGGCCGCGAACACCAGCAGCGCGAGCGACGACGACAGCGCGCCAGCCCACGCGAGCACGGCCACGCACAGCCCGCCGCCGAGATATGCGGCGCCGATCACCGGCGCCGGCCGCACGCGGTCCATCAGCCAGCCCACGCCGATCGCGCCGATCGTGCCACCGATCTGGAACATCGCGGTCACGTTCGCGGCCGTGCTGACGGACAGGCCCGCGTCCTTGATCAGCGTCGGCAGCCAGCCGGTCAGCAGGTAGATCACCAGCAAGCCCATGAAGTAGGTGATCCACAATGACAGCGTGACGCGGCCATAGCCTTGCGAGAACAGTACGCCGATCGGCTTGCGCGTCGGCAGCGGCGGCTCGTTCGACACGAACGTCTCGTTGCCGCTGAATTGCCCGCCGCACACGCGGTTCAGCAACGCGCCGATGCGTTGCGACGGCGCGCCGCGCACGGCCAGCAGCCGCGCCGATTCGGGCAGCAGCCAAAGCTGAAGCGGAATCAGCAGCAGCGGCAGCGCGCCGCCGAACAGCAGCACGGAGCGCCAGCCGTGCAGCGGAATCAGCCAGCCGGCGACGAAACCGATCAGCGCCGAGCCGAGGTTGAAGCCGGTAAACATCACGGTGATCATCAGCGCGCGCATCCGCTGCGGTGCGTACTCCGACAACAACGTCGTCGTGTTCGGCATCGCCGCGCCCAGACCGATGCCGGTCAGCAGCCGAAGCATCGCCATCTGGAACGGCGAGTGAGCGTGCGCAGTCAAGATCGTGAACACGCCGAACAGGAACACCGACGCGATCAGCACGCGCTTGCGCCCGAACCGGTCGGCGCTCGGGCCGGCCAGCAGCGCGCCGATCACGAGACCGATCGGCGCCGCGCTCATCACGAGACCGAATTCAGGCCGCGAGATCGCCCAGTCGCGAATCACCGAAGGCGCAACGAACCCCATGATCGCGACGTCCATCCCGTCGGCGATCACGACGAGGCAGCACAGCACGACCAGCAACCACTGGTAGCGCGACACCGGCCTCTCGTCGATGAATGCCTTGATGTCGATTGTCTGTCCACTGTCCATCATGACTCTCCTGTCTCCTTGTCGACGATCGGTTTATCGATTCGTCATCCTATTTATATAGCCTGATGCGATGCCGAACTTCCGGCCACGAAGGCGCCGTGATCCCGCGCGCCTTCGTCATGCGTCAGGAGTTGTGCGGCTTGTCCGCGTCGTCCCAGCCCAGGGGCCCGGCGCTCTTGCCGGCCACCGAATACAGCGCACCCGGCGCGTTGCGCGTGCGCTGGAACGCCTCCAGCGATTCGCCGCGCATCGCCGCGTAGATATGCAGGTTCGATACGCCCGTCACCGCACCGAGCTTCTCCAGCAGGAAGAAGATCACGCCGTAGCGCAGCAGACCGAGCCAGTCGCGTCGGCGGATCAGGTCGCGCTCCGCCGTGTCGAGGCCCGCAGCTTCGAAACTCGCGTCGGGGTCGCTCAGGAACTGCGCGCGATGCGCGGGCTCGATCATCCTGTGCAGATAGTCGTTGATCCGGTACGCGCGGACCGCGCGCTCGATCGTGAACGGGTAGGTGCCCTGCAGTTGCTCGACGCCGGCGAGCTCCGCCGCCATCCGTTGTCGATGGCGTTCGGCCGCCGCCTCATCAACGTCGGTGTCGGCCGGCTCGTAGACAGCCGTTGCAATGCCCGTCATCGACGGCAGGTAGTAGCTGCGGTGGCGGCACACGACGCCGGCCGGCAACGCACCGCGCATCGTGAGCCACATCACGACCTCGGCGCCTTCGAAGCCGCCGAGCGTCGCATATTCGCCGAGCGGCATCCCGGCCAGGCGCTCCGGGTCGTCCTGAAGCAGATCGAGAAAGCGCGCATCCCATTCGGGGTTGTTGAAACCGGAACGCTCGCCGTGCACCTGATGCGACAGTCCGCCGGTCGCGACGATCGCAACGCGCAGGTCCTCCGGATAGCTCTCGATGGCGCGCCTCAGTGCCTGCCCGAGCCGATAGAAGCGGCGCGCGGACGGCACCGGCAACTGCAGCACGCCCATTTGCAGCGGCACGAGCTGCACCGGCCAGTCGGGACGATGCGGGCACAGCACCGACAGCGGCGAGAAACAGCCGTGGTCGAGCGGCTTGTTCTGGAAGAACGACATGTCGAACTCGTCGGCCATCAGCGACTGGCCGATATGCGCGGCCAGCATCGGGTGACCGGCGATCGGCGGCAGGTCTCGCGCGCCACCGCCTTCGTCCGCCGGATGCCACTGCGGCCCGACGCCGAGCGCGAACGCCGAATAGTGATCGAAGAAGAACGACGTCACGTGATCGTTGTAGATGAACAGCAGCACGTCGGGTCGTTTTTCGGCGAGCCACGCGCTCAGCGGCGCGAAGTTCTCGAAGATCGGCGCCCAGACGGGATCGTCGTGCTTGTTCTTGTCGAACGCGAACCCGATCGTGGGAGTGTGGGAGGCCGCGATGCCTCCGATGATCCGTGCCATGCCAATGCTCCTTCGTGATGCTCGAATGCGGTCCGGCCTCGCGGTCCGCCCCTGATGAATGCGTGCGCGTACGCTTACGAGGCGCGGCCGTACGGCTGCGGCGCGAGACAGCGCTTGACGACCAGCGCGAGCGGCACGGCGAAGACGAAATGCGACATGAACCCGCCGATGATCACGTTCGGGTCGAAATAGTTCGGGTGATTGCTCGACGCGATCATGATCAGCGCGTGCATCACGATCCACGCGACGATCGCGAAGAACAGCGCGACGAACGTCGCCTCGAAGCCGCGCCGGCGAAACCACGGCCAGATCGCTGCGAACACGATGCCCCACGACAATGCGAACGCGAAGTGGATCGCGGTGCCGATGAAGTACGCGCCGATGCCCAGCGCATCCTGTGCGGCCTTGCCGAACACGAGCCCCGTCGCGTTGCGCGGAATGCCGGCGAGCGGCATCAGGTGCTGCGCGCCGACCCAGACGAGCGCCTCGTAGACCCAGATCAGCACCGCCCCCGCGAGGCCGCCGCGAATCCCCGCGCGTACCGTGTCGGCAAACGTCGTGCTGTCCTGCGCTGCCTGCGCCGTTCCGCGTGCTCCGATGATGTGCTGCTGTCCCATTGCGCTGCCTCGTTCGTGAATGCGGGCGCCGCGCTTCGCGCAACCCCCTTTGTGATCGGACGAACAATGAATCAGATGGCGGCCCGATGCGCCGGCAACCGCGTGCTTGCAGTCACTGGAACCGAAATTACTCATTCGGCAGTGGTGCGAGACAGTCAGGGTAAACCCTTTAATTGCAGCGAAACGGCATATCCAACACGCTTTCAGCCAGCATGCGAACAGCGCCGCCGATGTCTGGAACGCCCGCCGGGCATGGCGCTCGCGGATGGAGACGCGCTGGATCGCTGATCGGGACCCGTTGCCCGTCGATTCACGATCGATAAATAAAACAGATATCTGGATAAGCACGACGCAAGCTCTGCCGCCGCCGTTCCGGTAAAGTCGATCAACCCGCTTCGCCGCTGGCGCGGCCCGCGCGGATGCACGCAAGTCATGCGCGATCGCCGCCGCGGCGCACACCGCCCGACCGACTCATGGACAACACCGAACTCCCGAACCTCGCCTGCCTGTATGCGGCGCAGCGCGTTGCCGAAACCGGCAGCGTAAGCCGCGCCGCCGCCACGCTGTTTCGCGCGCAATCGGCGGTCACGCGCGCGGTGCAGGAACTCGAAACGTCCCTCGGCGAATCGCTGTTCGATCGCAAGCCATCGGGCATGCTCGCGACGCCGGTCGGGCGCGCGGTGCTGAAACGCGGTGAGCGCGTGTTCGCCGAACTCGGCGCGCTCGCGAGCTGGTGTGCGCTGCGCCAGTCGCGCCGCCGCGCATCGGCCGAAGGCGGCCTGCCCGCGTATCTGCTCAACACGCGGCGGCTCCAGCTGTTCTCGACGCTTGCGCGGCATCGGCACATGCCCAGCGCCGCGCGCGCGCTCGGCGTCACGCAGCCGGCCGTCAGCAGCGCGATCCGGATTCTCGAAAACGGCGCGGGTTTCGCGCTGTTCCATCGTCATCCGCGCGGCCTGCTGCTCACGACCGACGGCGAGGCGTTTCTGCTTCATGTGCGGCGCGCGCTGAACGAATTGCGGCACGTCGCCGACGACGTCGCCGCGCTGCACGGCAGCATCCAGGGTATCGTGACCGTCGGTGCGCTGCCGCTCGGCCGCACGCTGATCCTGCCCGAAGCGGTGGCGCGTGTCGTCACGCGATTTCCCAAGGTGCGCGTGATCACCGACGAAAGCGCATACGAGGCGCTCGTCGCCGGCGTGCGCGCGGGCGACATCGACTTCATCCTCGGTGCGTTGCGCGCGAGCGATCCGGCGAGCGACCTCGAGAACGAGCGGTTGATGTCCGAGAACCTCGTCGTGCTCGCGCGGCACGATCACCCGCTCGCTGGCGCGCGCGACCTCCGGCTCGCGAGCCTCGCCGGCGCGCAATGGATCCTGCCGCGCAGCCATTCGCCCGCGCGCGGCCTGTTCGAATCGCTGTTCCGGCGCATGAAGCTCAAGCCGCCGATGCCGACCGTCGAGAGTGCCGACCTCGCAGTGATTCGCGGCCTGCTGCTGCATAGCGACATGCTCGCGGTGCTGTCCGCGCAGCAACTGCGCTACGAATGCGACGCCGGGCTGCTGGCCGTCTTCGACGTGCCGATGCGCGAAACGACCCGCGACATCGGACTGATGACGCGCACCGGCAGCCCACCGTCGCCGGCCGCGCGCGCGTTGATCGACGCGATACGCATCGTCGCGACCGAGGTCGCGCGTACACCGCACACCGCCGCTGCGGCCGTCGCGCGATAAGTAAAGCGCATGGCGCCTGCGCCCGATTCGCATCGCACCGGTCGCATCCGTTGCCCCACAATGCAATCAATACACGGCGCCGTGTGCGACCGATGCGCGTAGCCGCCATAAGGCATTGCGATACCGCCCGCGCATCACACATCCGAGGAGCGACACGCATGATCGACCCGGCAATTTCCTTCATTGGTTTCGGCGAAGCCGGTGGCCTGCTCGGCGGCGCGCTGGCCGCCCGCGCCGTGCGCGTGACGATGTACGACCGGCAACTCGACGATGCACGGTCGGCGCCCGCGATGCGCGACAAGGCCGCGCGCCTGCACGTCGAAGCCGCGTCTTCGCTCGTCGCCGCGATCCGCGACGCGCGCTGGATCGTGTCGGCCGTCACGGCATCGTCCGACGCGGAAGTCGCGGCGGCGGTCGCCACGCACATCCGCCCCGGACAGACCTTCGTCGACATCAACTCGGTATCGCCCGCGCTGAAGCAGCATGGCCAGCGGCTGATCGAAGCCGCCGGCGGCCGCTACGTCGAAGCGGCGGTGATGGCGCCCGTACCGCCGCACGGCCTGGCCGTGCCGATGCTGCTGGCCGGCCCGGCGGCCGAAGCGGTCTCGCTCGAGCTGAACGCGCTCGGCTTCGATGCGCAGGCCGTATCGACCCGCGTCGGCGTGGCGTCGGCGGCCAAGATGTGCCGCAGCGTGATGATCAAGGGGATCGAGGCGCTGACTGTGGAATGCCTTGGCGCCGCACGCGCATACGGCGCCGACGCACTCGTGCTCGCGTCGCTGCGGCAGACCTTCGACACGTTCGCGACGTTGCCCGACCTGCCCGGCTACCTGATCGGCCGCGTCGCCGAGCATGGCCGCCGGCGCGCGGCGGAGATGCGCGAAGTGTGCGACACGTTGCGAGAAGGCGGCGTCGCGCCGGAGATGAGCGACGCATGCGCACGCGTGCAGGATGGATTCATCGACAGGATGGCCGCCCGCGGGCTCGACTACCACGCGCTGCTGCCGTTCGACTGGCAGCAGGTACTCGACCGGCTCGATGACCGGTTGCCGTCGGCACCGGCCTCCGGCGACTGACGCGCGATCGCGACCGCCCTATCGCTGCGCCCGCTCCACGTGCGGCAACGCCGCCGCGAACGCTGCGTCGATGAACCGTATCACGTCGTCGAGCGACGAAGTGCAGGTCGCGCCCGCGGCAAGTTCCCGAAACGCGCCGTCCGGCCCGAGGCAGATGAGCGGCTTGCGCCAGCGCCGCGCGAGCGCGATCTCCTCGGCCGTTCCGTGCCCGCCGGGCAGCGCGACGATCAGGTCGCTGCTCAGCACGTTCACGTAGTTGCGGTTGATGGTGTGCGGATCGGCGCCCGGTTCGCGGCGCGGCAGCGGCGTGAGGATCGGTATCTCGACGAACGGATGCGGATAGCCGTCGAGCGGCACGAAGCCCGCGTGCGGATCGGCCCGCGTCGGCACGATGCCGATCGACCGGCCGGCCCGTCCCGGCACGCCGGCGAACGCACGCGCGACCGCCAGCATCACGCCCTGGCCGCCGCCCGTCAGCAGGTTGAAGCCTGCCTGCGCGAGCCATGCGCCGAGCGGCTCGGAAAACGCGAGCCATGGCTCCTTGCCCGAGCCCATCACGCCGATCGTTCGGTTGTTGAGTTGCATCTTGAATTCCGGTGATGAATTCGAATTGAACCGCGACGTGGCGCCGAGTCGCGATACCCGGCGCCACGCCGCGCATCGTCATTCGAGTTCGACGCCCTTGAGTTCCGGGATCAGGAACAGCGTCGCGACCATGTCGAGCACGTAGAGTCCGGCGAGCAGCGCGATCGCCGTCTGGAACGAGTAGTGCGCGGCGAGCGCGCCTACGGCCACCGGCCCGAAACCGCCGACCGCGCGGCCGATGTTCCACAGCACGTTCTGGGCGGTCGCGCGCGCTGCGGTCGGATAGCCTTCGGACATCAGTGTGCCGTAGCCGCCGACCATCCCGTTGACGAACATCCCCATCAACGCGCCGGCCCACAGCATCGTCGTCGGGTCCGACAGGCGCGCATACGCGATGACCGTCACGACCGAACCGAGCTGGTACAGCAGGAACGTCGGCTTGCGGCCGATGCGATCGGCGAGCTGCCCGAACGTCCAGACGCCGATCATCATCCCGACGACAGTCGCCGCCGTCCACAGCCCCGACTTCGTCAGCGAGAAGCCCATCTGCTTCGACAGGAAGGTCGGCAGCCAGATCATGATCCCGTAGTAGCCGAAGTTCTGGACCGAGCACAGGATCACGATGCCGAGACTCGTACGCGCGGTGCGAGCATCGGCGGCGAGCATCCGGAACGCGTTGGCCTGCGGCTGCGCCGCGCGCTGCACGAAGACTTCCGGCTCGTGCAGCCGGTTGCGCAGCACCCACGCGAGCAGCGCGGGCAGCACGCCGACCACGAACATCCCGCGCCAGCCGATATGGAGCAGCAGCAGCGGCGTCAGCAGCGCGGCCAGCAGCACGCCGGCCTGCCAGCCGAGCGCGACGTAGCACGACACGCGCGCCCGCTTGCTCGCCGGCCACGCTTCGGCCGCGAGCGCCATGCCGATTCCGAATTCGCCGCCGAGGCCCACGCCCGCGATGGTCCGATACACGAGCAGATCCCGGAAGCCCTGCGCAAACGCGCACAGGCCGGTGAAGACCGCAAACAGCATGATCGTCCAGGTCAGCACGCGCACGCGGCCGTAACGGTCGCTCAGGGCACCGAACAGAATGCCGCCCGCGACGGCGCCGATCAGTGTCCACGTGACGAGCGCGCCGCCCTGCCCGGGCGTCAGCTGCAATGCCGCCGTGATCGCCGGCAGCATGAAGCCGAGGATGAGCAGATCGAAGCCGTCCATTGCGTAGCCGATCGCCGAGCCGGCCAGCGCCTTCCATGCGTACGCCCCGACCTGCTCGCCGCGCGGCGCCGCCGGATCGCCGAGCGCCGAAGATTTCATGTTTGCTGCCATGGTGTCCTGCCGGAAATGTCCGGGCGACATTCTAAAGCCTGGACCCGCGCATGACGGGCCGGCGGACGCGCGCACGCGGAAAGCGCCGCGCTGCCCGCTTCCGGGAATGGAAGCAGGCGGCGCAGGTAATGAATTTGAAAGATGCGGAAGCCGGCGATCCCGCAATCAGGCGGGACACCGAAAGGACGCGATGAAGCGGGTATTGCGAGGCCGGCGTCACCGCCGGCGCGGATCGAACGACACCGGAGCGGTGCCGATGCGGTGCAGCCTCAGCCCTGATCGTCGCCGGGCCACCAGGTCTTGGCTCCGCGGTCGACGAGCAGCGTATCGAGATCCTTGCCTTCGAGCCATTTGGGTCGCGGGCCACGGCCCGACCACGAGCGGCCGGTCGTCGGATCGTAGTACTTGGCAGGCGCCTTGCGTTTTCGCTGGACGATGTAGCCGAGGGCGCTCAGCACTTCCTGCTGCGAGATGCCCAACAGCTCGACCTGCTCCTTGAACGCCGCGAGTGCGGCTTGCTTCTCCTTCTGCTTGGCTTCCGACAGCTTGATATTCAGGTCCCGAAGTTGTGCTTCGAGTTCCTGCAGGGCCTGGGTCATGTATTCATCCTCTTTGGGCATGTTTTTATTCAAAAAACCTCCGATGGCCGAACCTATCATGAAGTTCCGCCAATCTGTGTTGCGACATGTGAATCGTTTGCCTGGACCTGTAAGGCTTTCGAAGTGTGCCGAACGCGACGCCATCGTCGAAAACCGCACGGCATCGGCACGCAACACGTGACGCGCCGCGTTCGAGCGCGCGGCGAGCCGTCGGCGGCGACCTCCTCGCCACCTTGCGCCGCATCGCACAAGCGCGGCATCGCGCGAATGATAGCAGTGCGCATCCGTCATGTTCGAGCACTTTTGCGGTCCGGCGCAAACTTGCCTTCGCCAGCCGGCGAACGTCGACGCCGGTGCGGCGGTTTACGTGCCGAAGCTGCAACCCTCCCACGCGATCCGCACGAACGGCGCATGCAGCTTCGCGCCTCCCGCAGCGGTCAGCACGCTCTCGATATGGACGACGTAACGTTCCGCTTCGCCGTGCAACGCGGCCAGGATGCGGTTGGCCTGGCCGGAAACGGGCAAGCACGCAGCCGCGCGCTGGATCGCATCCGAGACGAAGACGCATCGCGGTGGACCGTCTCTCGTGATCTTGCGAATGCATCAGAGCAGCGGCGGCGCGTCGCGCAGCACGGCTTGCAGCCCGGTCGCGAACGGCGTCGCATGATCGATCCCGAGTGCGCGCACGCGCGACGCATCGAGGTGGCAATCGTACGGACGCGGCGTCGCATCGGCCGGCGTGTCGATCCGCGCGAGCGCCGCATCAATGCCGAGCGCGGCAGCGATCCGTTGCGCGATGTCGTACTTCGTCATCGGCTCCTCGCCCGACCAATGACGGATGCCCGTGACGGGCGAGCCCGCGAGATGGCGCAGCGTCAGGTCCCGGATGACCGCCGCGACGTCGGGCGTGTAGGTCGGATAGCGGATCGCCCACGCGTCCATCCCGACCGCGTCCGCAGCCGGTCGCGCGGACGCGACGATCGCCGGCACAAGGCTCGTGACGGCCGACTCGCGCCAGTCGACGATTGGCCCGTACAGCAACGGCAGGCGCAGCACGCAGGCAAGCGGCGACGCGGCGAGCAACGCGGCCTCGCCTTCCAGCTTGGTGCGGCCGTAGATGTTCAACGGGTTCGGCGTTGCGTCCTCGCGGTACGGCGCCGCGTTGCCGTCGAACACGTAGTCGGTGGAGATGCCGAGCGTCCACGCGCCGTAGCGCGCGGCGAGCGCGCCGATGCGGGCCGGTGCGTCGACGTTGATCGCGCGCGCAGCCGCCGGGTCGCGTTCGCAGACGTCCGGGCGACGTTCGGCGGCGCAGATGATCACGGCGGCCGGCCGGCAGGTTGCGAAGAGGTGTTCGAGCGCCGGCTGATCGAGCGCGTCGAGTCGAGCGACGTTTTCCAGCGGCAGCGCGAGGCGCCGCGCGACCGCGGTGTCCGGGTTGCGGATCGTTCCGATCGTCGTCAGCGACGATTCGCGGGACAGCGATGCGGCGACCGCGCGGCCGAGCAGGCCGGACGCGCCGATGAGAAGGATGGTCGGATGCGACACGGTAGCCAACGATGAAAGGGGATAAGGGCCCCCAATCTATACGAGAACATGCGGTCGATGTCGATTTCGCTCGCACGTCGACGACGTGCGCGTGATGAAAACAAGCCCGGTGCGCGATTGCGCGCACCGGGCCCGTCGAGCGGCGCGAAGCGTCGCGCTCGCTTACTTCCGGTCGAACGAATAGCGCCCCGGCCCGCTCACCGCGAGCAACAGCAGCCCGCCGATGATGCTGATGTTCTTGTAGAAGTTGATCATCGCGAGATACTGGTCCATGCCCTGCAGCGCCCAGTAGCGATGCCCGATCAACGCGGTCGCGAGCGTATAGACCGCGAACACCAGCGCGAGCGGACGCGTATAGAACCCGACCGCGATCAGCGCGCCGCCGACCAGTTCGACCGCGACCGCGATCACCGCTGACAGCTCCGGCGACGGTGCGCCCGTCGACGCCATGTACGCGACCGTGCCTGAGAAGCCGCTCAACTTCTGCCAGCCGAACAGCACGAACAGGATCATCATCAACACGCGAGCCGCCAGCAGCAGCTCGTCCTTCTTCGACTCCAGCGAAACGTAACGCATAGCAATCACCTTGATTTGACGGTTTGACGCATTCGGTGCCGACGTCCGCCGCAACGGCGAACCCACGGATCGGCACCGAACCCTCCTCGCGCGATCGAACCGCGGGCCGGCCGGCCCGCTGCCGAAGAATCCGTCCCGTCGCGCCATCGTGGCGCTGCGGTGCGGTTCTGGCGAAGCACGGGTGCAGTCTACTGTCCCGCCGCAAATCATCAATCCGTCAAAACAAGATTGGCTGTCTCAATTGAGTGGACAATTGTCACGTAACAAATGCGTCATGGGCGGCCGCGCACATCTGCCGGCACACCGGTCTGGTGGATTACATCATGTCGATCGGCAGTGTCTTGTCGAGATTGTCGTGCCATGCGCGGATGGTTTTCGGCACGGTCTTTTTCCATGCCGGCGCGCTCGTGTAATAGCGCATCCGCACCTTGTCGTGAGCGTCGAACACGAGCAGACCGATCCACAGATCGGTGCCCCGACGCATCACGATCGCGGCGTTCGTCGTCGCGATGCCGCGTACCCAGTACGACTTCACGCCGGCATTCAGACCGTCGAGATCCTGCTCGTCCGCGCTGGAGTTGACCGTGTCGACGAGCGTCTGATAATCGGCGCCGAGCAGCTTGTGTGCGATCGCGTTCTGCCGCGCATCGGGCAGCACCTTCAAGGTCACGAGATCTGCAGCCTGACTCGCCTGCGCCTTCGACGCCGTCACGTAGTCGCCCGAATACACGACGCCCGCACCCGCGCCGCAATCGGCATCGCCGCCCTGCTGCGCGACCTGCACGCGCCCGCCCTTGCGGCTGAAATCGAGCCGGCATCGATCCTGGCGAAACGTGCCGCTATCGCCGTGCAGTTCGATATCGCCGCTGAGACCGCCGGTATTCGCGCCGTTGTTGCCGCTCAGTTCGAAGTGAAGGCGCGGTGCCGTGCCGCTGAACGTCAGCACGCCGCCGAACGACGGGTTCGCGCTGTCGCGATACCACGTCTGCTGCCAGCGATCGATCGCAAGCGACATGCCGTTCAGGTTCGCGAGCCGCTCGCGATAGCGGTCGCCGAGGCACGATGCATCGTTGCCACAGCGATCGCGCTGCTTGAGCCATTTCAGCTGCGCGGCCTTCAGCGCGGCCGTATCGCCACCTTTCGCGAGCGCCTTCTTCCACGCCGCCGCCAGTTCGCCGTCGAGCGACGACAGCCCGGCGTCCGCACAGATCGTCTTCTCGCTCGGCGACGCGGCTTTCGCGCAATCGAAGCCGGCGGCATGCGCGGCCATCGGCGAAATCGTAAGCATTGCAAACATCATGACGGATCGCAGGTCCGCGCTCCGAGCATGCCGGCCGCGACGCGCGGTTTGCCCTTGCTCGCGCACGCGAGCATTCGATCGGTTCTTCATTGTCATTGGACTGGACTCGTCGTGGATGGCCGCGAGTAGAAACTGCGGGCCCGATGCGGTTCGAGGTAAAAACGCCCGGCACGGCATGCGGTGCCGGCCGTCGCCCCCGGCGAAGCCTAGCGCGAATGCGCGCCGCCGATCAATCGTCACGCAGCACCGGGCACGAGCGAATCGAAAGCCATGCGATACCGGCACACGAGCGCCGAAACGAAACCATCGCCACGCTCGATGCACTGCCCGCATGCCAGCCGCCGACGCGCTCACGCCGCTCGCCATGCCGCTCGACGAAAGCCGTCGCGACTTCCACCGCGCGTGCGACGTCTCCTTCATCGCATCAAAAGAACGCCACCCACGCACGCCGCGCCCGCTATCCCCGCGCGCCCAACCGCTCCGCCAGAAACCCGATGAACGTGCGCAGCGTGACGAACCCTTCACGGTGCTGCGGAAACACCGCGTTCAGCGTGATCGGCGACGGCGCATACGCATCGAGCACTGGCACGAGCGCGCCGCTGTCGAGCGCCGCGCCGACGATGAAATGCGGCAGCAGCGCGATGCCGAGCCCTGCGATCGCCGCGTCGCGCACGACTTCGCCGTTGTTCGCGACGAGCGGCCCCTGCACGTCGAACGTGCGCGCCGCGCCGTCGACCCGGAATTCCCAGCCCACACGCCGCTCGCGCCCGTACATCAGGCACGTATGGCCGGCGAGGTCGGCCGGTGTCGCGGGCGCGCCCTGTCGCTTCAGATACGCGGGGCTCGCGCACGCGATCATTTCCCAGGCGGCCAGCGGCCGCGCGATCAGCGTCGAATCCTCGAGCGTGCCGATCCGCAGCACGAGATCGAAGCCCTCGCCGATCAGGTCGACACGCCGGTCGGTCAGGTCGACGTTGAGCCGTACGGCCGGATGCGCGGACAGGAATTCGGCGATCAGCGGCGACACGTGCGTGATCCCGAACGACAGCGGCGCGCTGATCTTCAGCGAGCCGTGGAGCTCGGTGCTGCGCACCGACATCGCCTGCTCGGCGTCGGCGACCTCGGCGAGGATCCGCTGCGCGCGCGCATAGAACTCCTGCCCCGATTCCGTGACCGCGAGATTGCGCGTATTGCGATGCAGCAAACGTACGCCGAGCGCCGCCTCGAGCGCCATCGTGCGCCGGCTCACGAACTGCTTGGAGAGCATCAGTTGATCGGCCGCCGCCGTGAAGCTGCCCGCATCGACGGTCGCGACGAAGATCCTCAGGTCGTTGAATTCCATATTGTCCACCTCAGAGTGACAGTCATTATCTCCACAGCCATTTATTTGTCAAATCGATTGACCTAAGATTCATCTCAACGAACGGCCGAACCCACTTCCGAGGTCCGGCGATTTCCAGGAAAAAATCATGATCGAGACTCGTGCAGCAGACCAACGTGGCCGTGCCGAGCATGGCTGGCTCAGCTCCCGTCACACGTTTTCTTTCGCGAACTACTACGATCCAAAGCAGGTCGGCTTTTCCGACCTGCTGGTGATCAACGACGACCGCGTCGCGCCGGGCCGCGGCTTCGGCACGCACCCGCACCGCGACATGGAAATCCTGTCGTACGTGCTCGATGGCGCGCTGGAGCACAAGGATTCGATGGGCACCGGTTCGGTGATCGTGCCGGGTGACGTCCAGTTGATGAGCGCGGGTACGGGTGTGCGTCACAGCGAGTTCAACCACTCGCACGAGACGCCCGTTCACTTCCTGCAGATCTGGATCGGGCCGGCCGAGAAGGGCGCCGAGCCGCGCTATCAGCAGACGAATATCTCGGCAGACGACAAGCGCGGCAAGCTCACGCCGATCGTGTCGCCCGACGGTAACGGCGGTTCGCTGAAGATCCGCCAGGACACGCGGATCTACGCGGGCCTGTTCGACGGCGACGAACGCGCCACGCTCGAACTCGCACCGGATCGCTTCGCCTACGTGCATGTCGCACGCGGCAGCGTGACGGTCAACGGCGTGACGCTCGGCGAAGGCGACGGTGCACGTATCCGCGACGAGCAGGCGCTCACGTTCGCGGACGGCAAGGATGCCGAAGTGCTGGTATTCGACCTGCGTCCGGTCGAAGTGACGGCCGAGTGGGCATGACGCCCGTTCGGAACATCGGGCCCCACTGAAGGCGGGGCCTTCTTAATCGGAGATTCGCAACATGGCCAAGGTACTCGTTCTCTACTACTCGTCCTACGGGCACATCGAAACGATGGCGCAGCACGTCGCGGAAGGCGCGAAATCGGTGTCCGGCGTCGAGGTCACGCTCAAGCGCGTGCCTGAAACCATTCCCGTCGACCAGGCGAAGGCGATCGGCATCAAGGTCGACCAGGCCGCACCCGTCGCCACCGTGGACGAACTCGCGGGTTACGATGCGATCATCTTCGGCACACCGACCCGCTTCGGCAACATGGCCGGCCAGATGCGCACGTTCCTCGACCAGACCGGCGGCCTGTGGATGAAGGGTGCGCTCGTCGGAAAGATCGGCAGCGTGTTCGCGTCGACCGGCACGCAGCACGGCGGCCAGGAAACGACCATCACGTCGTTCCACACGACGCTGCTGCACCACGGGATGGTGATCGTGGGCGTGCCCTATGCGTGCAGCGGACTCGTCAACATGAACGAAATCACGGGCGGCACGCCGTACGGCGCGACCACGCTCGCGGGCGCGGACGGCAGCCGTCAGCCGAGCGCGAACGAACTCGACATCGCGCGCTACCAGGGCAAGCACGTCGCGGAACTCGCCGCGAAGCTCGCGTCGTAATGCGCGTGCCGCCTGCGCGGCACATGAGAACGCACGGCGCCGGTCGACCCGGCGCCGTTTTGCGTCGCGCGAGCGCCGGCCGTTACTGGCTCGATGCCGGCGCGGCCGGAGCGGGTGCGGGCGCCGCCTTCGTCGCGGGCGCCTTTTCCACCGCGTTCTGCGGATAGTTGCTCTGATCGTTGGTCAGCCGATAGCCGGTGCCCGTGCCGATCGCCTTCAGGTCCTTCGCGTGGCGCGCGCGGGCCGCCTTGCGGGCTGCCTTCTTCTGCGCCTTGTCGAGTTGCTTCTGCGTCGGTGCGGACGCCGGATCCTGCGCGTATGCCGCCGGCGCGGCGGTCAACAGCAGACCGAACGACGCCGTTACTGCCACTGCCACCGAAACCACGCGAGACTTCGTCATGGCCGGATCTCCTTGTCGATTGTTGGTTGTGGATCGAACGCCGGCGCGCACGCGACGGATGTCGGCGTGCGACCACGGCGCCGACGCAACGTTAGCCGATCGCTGCACAAATGTCCGTGCCGGTTCCTGAATTCTCCTGATAACGGCAACGATACATGTGCGGCAGACGCCCGGCCAGACGGCGCGGTCCATGCGCCATCAGGGAAACCGATAGCATCGCGCATGGCCGGCACCCGGCGCCGCTCAGATCCAGCGCGACAGCACCGGCAGCAGGACCGGCACGACAAATGCGGTCAGCACGCCATTCAGTCCCATCCCGAGGCCCGCGAACGCGCCGGCCTCCTCGCTCACCTGGAACGCGCGCGCGGTGCCGATCCCGTGCGACGCGACACCGAGCGCGAAACCGCGCACCGCCGGCTCGTCGATGCGCAGCGCGTTCAGGATCGCGCGGGCGCACACGGCGCCGAAAATCCCGGTCGAAATCACCAGCACGGCAGTCAGCGACGGAATCCCGCCGATCTCCTGCGCGACGGCCATCGCGATCGGCGTGGTCGCGGATTTCGGCGCGAGGGACGCGATCGTCTGGTGCGACGCGCCGAACAGCGCGGCGATCCCGACCGCGGACACGATCGCGGTCAGCGAGCCCGCGAGCAGCCCGACGAGCAGCGGCACTGCGGCGCGCCGCAGCTTCGACCACTGGCGGTACAGCGGCAGCGCCAGCGCGACGGTCGCCGGGCCGAGCAGGAAGTGAACGAACTGCGCGCCTTCGAAATACGTCGGATACGGCGTGCGCGTGATCGTCAACAGCACGACGATCAGCGCGACCGCGATCAGCACCGGATTCGCGAGCGGGTTGAAGCGCGCGCGTGCATAGACGGCCTGTGCGATCAGGTACGCGATCAATGTGATCGTCAGGCCGAGCAGCGGCGTGGCGGCGAGGTAGACCCAGATCGCGCCGAGTTTCGGGAAGGCCGTCATCGCGTGCCCTCCGCCGTGCCGTCCGCGCGCCGCTGGCGCCGCAGCAGTGCACGCGTGACGAGTGCGGTCACGGCGATCGCGAGCGACGTGCTCACCGCCAGCGCGACGACGACCGCGAGCGCATCGCCGCGCACGCGGTCGGCCGACACCATGATGCCGACACCGGCCGGCACGAACAGCAGCGACAGATGGCGCAGCAGCTCGAGCGCCGTCGGCTCGATCGCGTCGGCCATCTGCGGGCGCAGCATCACGAAGCCGA
The DNA here is from genome assembly GCF_001718315.1 of Burkholderia diffusa. Classification (NCBI taxonomy): domain Bacteria; kingdom Pseudomonadati; phylum Pseudomonadota; class Betaproteobacteria; order Burkholderiales; family Burkholderiaceae; genus Burkholderia; species Burkholderia diffusa. Next base: position 699,897 of record NZ_CP013364.1, read on the forward strand.
ACAGCAGCAGCATGCCGATCACGGGGCCCGGCACCGGCAGGCCGAACAGATAGGACACCCCTTCCCCGAGACACTGGAAGGTCAGCAAGACCGCGAACGCCTGCAGCATGAAGCGCTTCTCCCGAACGTGGCCGCGCGATCGGGCAGGCGCGCGGCCGATGAGCCGGCGGCGTGCCGCGCCGGCGTGGACGATACGCGCGATCGTATCAACAAAGGCAGCCGGGCGGGCCATCGGCGCGGTGCGCGACCGTGGGCAACCGCCCAGCAGCCGGATCGAATCGATGCGACACTTGCCGCCGAACGATGCGAAAACGACGCACGCGTCGCGCATGCGGAGGCACCGCATACGCTCGGCGCGATCGAGTCATGGATTCGTTCGCAACGAATGCGCGCCGCACGGCGCGCGTGAAACACGCATGACCGGCCGGGCCACCTGCCCGCGCCGCATCAAGGAGAGGGTTCAATGTTTTCGTGGTTTGAACGGCGCCTGCCGACATTCCCGCTCGAGGATCCCGTCACGCCGCCGAAGGGATTCTTCTCGTTCGTCTGGGCGTGCACGAAAGGCGCGCGCGGCTGGATCCTGCTGATCGCGCTGACGTCGGCCGCGCTCGCGGCATACGAGGCGGCGCTGTTCGCGATGATGGGGCGCGTGGTCGACTGGCTGTCGTCGGCCACGCCGGCCGACTTCGGCGTCCGCCACTTCGGCACGCTTGCCGGTTTCGCGGCGATCCTCGCGGGCAGCGCATTGCTGATCGCACTGCATACGATGATCAAGCATCAGGTGCTCGCGATCAACTTCCCGATGCGGCTGCGATGGCTGTTTCACCGGCTGATGCTCGACCAGAGCCTGTCGTTCTACGCGAACGAGTTCGCGGGCCGCGTGACGACCAAGATCATGCAGACCGCACTTGCCGTGCGGGACGCGCTGTTCATGTCCGTCGACGTCGTGATCGGCGTCGGCGCGTACCTGATCGGCATCCTCGCGCTCGCGGCGAGCTTCGACTGGCGGCTGATGATTCCGCTCGCGCTGTGGGCGCTCGGCTACGGCGCGGCGTGTGCGTATTTCGTGCCGCGCCTGGGTGCGGTCGGCAGCCGGCAGGCCGACGCACGCGCGTTGATGACGGGCCGCATCACCGACGCCTATTCGAACATCACGACCGTGAAGCTGTTCTCGCACACGCGCCGGGAAGCCGACCACGCGCGGCGCGCGATGGAAGCGTTCAAGGTGACCGGCGATGCGCAGATGCGGCTCGTCGGCGCGTTCGAGGTCGTCAACCATCTGCTGTCGACGCTGCTGCTGGTCGGCTCGACCGGCGTCGCGCTTTATCTGTGGCTGCACGGCGCGGCGAGCGCGGGCGTGGTCGCGGCCGTGATCGCGATGGCGCTGCGCCTGTCGAGCTATTCGCACTGGATCATGTGGGAGATGACTGAGCTGTTCGAGAATGTCGGCACGATCCAGGACGGCATCAACACGCTGACGAAAGTGCGCAGCGTGGTCGACGCCCCCGATGCGAAGACGCTCACCGTGCAGCACGGCGGCATCGTGTTCGACAACGTGCGCTTCGCGCACGAGGACAACGACACGCCTGTGTTCGACGGGCTGAACCTGACGATCCGGCCCGGCGAGCGAATCGGCCTCATCGGCCGCTCGGGCGCCGGCAAGTCGACACTCGTGAACCTGCTGCTGCGCTTCTACGACGTGGATGGCGGTGCGATCCGGATCGACGGGCAGGACATCGCGCACGTGACGCAGGACAGCCTGCGCGCGGCGATCGGGATGGTCACGCAAGATACGTCGCTGCTGCACCGGACGATGCGCGAGAACATCCTGTACGGCCGTCCCGACGCGACCGAGCACGAAATGCACGACGCGGCCGTGCGCGCTGAAGCGTCCGACTTCATCGAGCGGCTGCGCGACCGGCATGGGCGCGGCGGCTACGACGTCGAGGTCGGCGAGCGCGGCGTGAAGCTGTCGGGTGGCCAGCGACAGCGCGTGGCAATTGCGCGCGTGATGCTCAAGGACGCACCGATCCTCGTGCTTGATGAAGCCACCAGCGCGCTCGACTCCGAAGTCGAAGTCGCGATTCAGCGCAGCCTCGACACCCTGATGCGCGGCAAGACGGTGATCGCGATCGCGCACCGGCTGTCGACGATCGCAGCGATGGACCGGCTGATCGTGCTCGACGAAGGGCGCATCGTCGAGGAAGGCACGCACCTGCAGCTGCTTCAGGCTGGCGGCATTTATGCGGCGCTGTGGGCGCACCAGAGTGGCGGGTTTCTCGGCGAGACGGCGGATGCCGAGGGCGCGGCGCAGTAAGACACGCCAACGCGTCGGGCATTCGTCACTCGCGTGGATGCCCGGTGTCGCGCGTCGTCGAACCTGTTGCACGCACAACGATACGGCGACACGCCGCGCGCCTCATAACGATTCGACAATTTATTGGTTCCCTCGACGATGCGCCACCCGTATCGTTCACCGACTCGTCAGACCTATCGACCAACGGGGGAATCCAACAATGAAACGAATCCGGTCATTCGCACTGCTCGCTCTTCCGGCCTCGCTCTACGCCGTTGGCGCGCACGCACAAAGCAGCGTCACGCTGTACGGCATCGCCGATGCGGGCATCGCTTACGTGCACAACGTGCAGAACGCCAACGGCAGCAATGCGTCGAACCTCGTCAGGTTCAGCAGCGGCAACCTGTCGGGCAGCCGCTGGGGGCTGCGCGGCATCGAGGATCTCGGCAGCGGGTTGTCCGCACTGTTCCAGCTCGAGAACGGCTTCAACATCGGCACCGGCGCACTCGGCCAGGGCGGACGCGAATTCGGCCGCAAGGCGATCGTGGGCCTCGCGAGCAACACCTACGGCACCGTGACGCTCGGCCGCCAGTACGATCCGGTCGTCGATCTCGTGCAGGGCCTCACCGAGGACAACTACTTCGGCGGCGTGTTCTCGACGCCGGGCGACCTGGACAACTACGACAACAGCCTGCGCGTCAGCAATTCGGTGAAGTACACGAGTCCGCTGATCTCCGGCTTCCAGTTCGCCGCGCTGTACGGCTTCGGCGGCGTCGCAGGCGCGACCGGCAGCGGCCGCACCTACAGCTTCGGCCTGAGCTACGCGAACGGACCGCTGTCGCTCGGCGCCGGCTACTTCTTCGCCAATGGCGGCTCCACGGTCGCAGGCGGTGTGCGCACGTGGTCGAGCAGCTCGGACACACTGTTCAACACCGTGATCAACCAGGGCTTCTCGAGCGCGAAGTCGATCCAGATCGTGCGCGTGGCCGGCCAGTATGTGGCGGGGCCGGCGACCTTCGGCCTCGCTTATTCGAACACGCAGTACGGCGCGGACACGCTGTCGGCCTTCACGCAGAACGCGAAGTTCAACAACGGCTCGGCGTTCTTCAACTGGCAGTTCTCGCCGGCGCTGCGCGCAGGCGTCGGCTACAACTACACGTCGCTCACGGGCCCCACTTCCGCGCACTACAACCAGGTGAACCTCGGCGCGGACTACGCATTGTCGAAGCGTACCGATCTGTATGCGCTGTTCGGCTACCAGAAGGCGAGCGGCAAGACGCTGAACGCGAGCGGCGCGATCGTGAAGGCCGCGGCATCCGTCGGCTCGTATGGCGTGAACTCGGGTACCGATACACAGGAACTCGCGATCGTCGGCATCCGCCACAAGTTCTGACGGCGCGCCGTCCCGTCGCAATGAGCGGCACACGCACGCCGTGGTGTGCGTGTGTCGCGCGGTGCGCATCGGCTCAATGTCGTCGCATTCCGCCGAAGCCGTGCTCCCCGCCGACGAAGGTCGGGCCATGGTGAAAGCCGGTGCCCATCGGCACGCCGACTCGCCCACGCATGCCGCCGTCGAAGTGACCGAAGTGGTCGAAGTGGTCGAAGTGATGGCGATGATGGAAACGGTCGATGAAAACGAAACCGACGCCCGCGCCGACGAACACCGCCGGCCCCCAGTACCACGGGTCGGCGTAAGGATAGGCGGTGTCCGGATACCACACGATGCTGCCGTCCTGGCTTTGCATCATCTGCCAGGTGCCGTCGCTTTGCCGACACGCGCGCCCGACGATCTGCTGCTCCGTGCCGTCGATTTCCGCTTGCACGACGACCGCACGGCAACGGGCGCCTTCGTCCAGCGTGTCGTCGTACGTTTGCGCAAGCACGCATACTGAACAGCCGAGACAGGCGACGCCCATCCCTGCCCGAAACAAGTTGCACATGATCGGCTCCTGCATGACTGTCCCGACCAGTCGACCTTGGCGTCACGATCAACGCCCGGCTTCGTACACGGTCACCCGACCATTAGACGATGTAGCGTGCCGGATTATTCTAGGGGTCGGGGTACGAATGCGCGACGCGGGAACCGCCGACGATCACGCGCCATGCGAGCGCCGGACGATGCAGTAGACGCCCGCCGCAACGACACCGAAGCTCACGTGCGCAACCAGCGTGATCACGCCGCGCGCCGCAACGAACCACGGGAAAATCGCGGTGAATGCGTGCAGGTTGATGCCGTAGAGAACGAGCCCGAACGCGCCGCCCGCGAGCAGCGCGGCGCCGGGCGACAGGTCACGGACCAGCTTCGCCAGCATGACCGTATAGGCAAGCGACAGCGCCGCATGCACAACCGTCGCCACGCCCATGACCGCCGGATCGAAGCCCGTGGACGCACCGAGCACGGATCGCCCCATCACGAGGGCGGCCGTCAGGCGCGCATCGCGAAGCAGGTTGTGAAAGGCGTCTTCTCCGGCGATCGGCCAGAGCAGCAGCTCGATGGCCGTCGAGCCGAACGCTGCGCCGAATGCCGCCCAGAGAATCGGGACCAGACCGGTCTGCTTCAAGCGCCACCCTCCGCGATGCCCGTCCGCCGTGCGGACTTACAAAGGACGCTCGCAGTCCGTCCAGTACGCGAACGGATCGCGATGCTTCGGGTAGTGCTCGTCGAGCCATTTCAGCAACGTCGCACGCGCGTTGTCCAGGTCGGCCTTCGACGACGACGTCGTCAGCTCGTGCACTTCGACGGACTTTTCCCGATCCATCACGTAGCAGTTCCAGTCGGGGCCGTCGAGATCCGGATCGTCCGACGCCTTCGACGACTTGCGCCAGCCGACTCCCTTGCGCGCATCGATGTAGTAGCGCGGATGCACTTTCAGATACGACATCTCGCCGCCCTGCAGGCTGCTTTCCGCGCGCAGCACGTCGCGCTCGTCGACGATCTGCGTGACTTCCGGCAGCCGGCGCGAGCGCCAGCCGGCCGGCAGCGTCGCCGTCGCCCGCACGGCGTCGTACGGTCCCCAGGTGAGGCCCCAGGCTTCGGCCATGCGCTTCATGAACGCATCCGCGCCCGGATAGCCGCGCAGCTGGATTCTCGTCGACAACGTGACTTCGACGCGGCCGTCGGCGCCGGCGGGGTCGCCTGCCGCTTCGAACGGATTGCCCGGACGCGACGCGCGCTGCTGCGCATCCGCGGGCGCCATGCCCGAAAACAGCTGGTCGAGCGCCGCACGCGCTTTCGACGACTTGTCTGGTCTATTCATTACTCACTCTCTCCCTCTGCATCCGCACGTCTGCAAAAACTGTCGATTCTCGTTCATCTTCGGGTCTCGCGGTTTTCCGCGGTCGCATTGTCGACGATCCAGTGGCCGCGGTCGAGCACCAGCGGCGCCGGCGCACGTTGTGTCGCGGGTTCCGACGCTGCCGCCCCTACCCCAGCGCCGCCCGCATCCGCTCCATCAGCGCGAGCACTTCCGGGCGATTCTCGCCCTTCGCATGCACGAAGTGATACCTCAGCAGCGACTCGACTTCATGCCGGCTCACGCGCACGAGCGCGCTGCGCCTGAGATACGCGTCCGCTAGCGGCATCCGCGCCAGTGCCACGCCGAGCCCCGCTTCGGCGGCCGCGAGCACCAGGTTGTAGTCCTCGAAGCGGCGATCCTGCGCGCGCGGCTTGAACGCAATGCCGAGCGCGTCGAACCACGTACGCCAGCCGGTCACGTCGGAGTCGTGCAAGAGCGGCACCTCGAGCAGCGCGGCGTCGCCGTTTCGACGGCGCAGCGCGGCCAGCTGCGCGGCGAGTCGCGGATGCGCGACCGGGTAAAGCGTCTCCGGCATGAACTCGCGGGTCTCGAGCTGACGCCAGTTGCCGCGCCCGTACCGGATCGACAGATCCGCTTCACCGGCGGCGATGTCCACGTTGCGAAGCTCGATGCCGAGCTCGATGCGCAACGCGGGCGCCTCGTTCTCGAGCGCATGCTGGCGCTCGAGCAGCCAGAGCTGCGCGAACGCCGGCACCACGCTCATCCTGACCAGTCGCGGCGTGCGCGGCGTACGCCACTGATCGGCCGCGCCATCGATGATCGCGAACGCCTGTTCGATCCGGCCGACGAAGCGCTGGCCGTCCGGCGTCAGCCGCACACCGCGCGCATGACGTTCGAACAACGCCATGCCCAGCCAGTTCTCGACGGCCGCCACGCGTCGGCTGATCGCGCCATGCGTGACGCCGGAGGCGTCGGCGGCCGCCAGAAAGGAACCCTGGCGCGCCACCGTGCAGACCGTCTCAAGGCTGGCAAGCGGCGGCCGCGGGGCAGGTGCCGGCGTGACGGCCGGCAGCGCGTTCGCAACGCGCCGCCGCACGCGCATCGAGCTGTGAGCCATATTCATACCCGCGTGTTGATCTGTGCGCTAGCTTAACATCTGACCACGCCGCACCATTGCCGCATGAACACACTTTCCCCTCCGTCGTCGCGCGGCGCGCGACTGCCGCTCGTCGCGGCCGGCGCGGTGGCATTCACGATCGTCTCGTGGGCCTCCGCTTTTCCGTTCATCCGGATCGGCCTGCAAGGGCTGGCCCCGCTGCAGCTCGCGGCCGCACGCTTCGCGACCGCGGCCGTGCTCGTGATCGCATGGCTCGCGTGGCGACGGCCGAACATCCCGGCCAAAGGCGACGCGTTGCGCTTTCTCGTCTGCGGCTTGCTCGGCATCGCGTTCTACAACGCGCTGCTCAATACCGGCGAGCAGACTGTATCGGCCGGCGCGGCGAGCTTCATCGTCAACACGCTGCCGATCTTCACGGCGCTGTTGGCCGCGATATTTCTGCGCGAACGCTTCAATCGCTGGGGATGGCTCGGCTCACTGGTCAGCCTGGCCGGCATCGCCGTGATCGCGCACGGACAGCCAGGCGGTCTCGTCCTCGGCTCAGGGAGCACGCTGATTCTCGGCGCCGCACTGTGTTCTGCCAGCTATTTCGTGTTGCAGCGGCGGCTGATTCCCGTGTACGGCGCGCTGCCCTGCGCCGCGTATACGTTGCTGGCCGGTGCGCTGCTGCTCACGCCATGGTTGCCCGGCGCGCTCGTGTCGCTCGGCGGCGGCGCTTCGCGCGACACCGCGCTCGCCGTCCTGGTGCTCGGCGTCTTTCCCGCCGCGCTGGGCTATGCGACGTGGACCTTCGCGCTCGGCTACTTCGGCGCGGCGCGCGCCGCCAATTTCCTGTACCTGACACCGGCTGTCGCGACTGCGCTGTCGATGGCGCTGACCGGCGAGCGCCCCGGCATCGAGACGGTGTGCGGCGGCCTGCTGGCAATTGCCGGCGTGATATTCGTGGCCCTGCGCGGACGGACATAGGAGGCGCGCGGTTTCGCCGGACGGCGACACTTGCTCGAAGAACGACTCGACGCGGTTTGGCCAGGCGGGCCCCGTCCACTGCGAAACGGGGACGCACATGCAGTTTCGACACCTCGCGCCAATTCACCGATGCCGGCGGACTTGACCGTTAGTTGCATCAAACGAATGGCAGCTTCGCCGCGACGTAATGACGAAAGTGTGCAGACAAACCGACCGAACAGTTCTCGATTGATTGCATCGCACTGTCCATGGTCAGCGGTGGCGGCCCGGTCGAATAATCAGAGCAATCGACGGTTCGGAACGGCCACATCCGCGCGAAAAGACCGCGCAGTCGCATCACATTTGCGCAAGGCTGGGCAATTCGCGGAAGCGGGCGCAAACGGGTTCGGATATATTCATACCAATTGCATGTCGTCAGACGAAATCGCCCGCTCGCTCGGACTCGGCCAGGCGCCGACGTTGTGCGTCGGCCTCGACAACCGGCGACATGCAAGCCGAACCCGTCACGGGTCACGGAGACTCGTCCGGCACGCCGACGCCTCACGAGGGCGCGCGGCGCACCGGGCGGCAATAGAAATATCAATCAACGGAGATGGCAGATGGAACGAAGCATTGTCGGCATGCGCTGCAAACCCCTGATGACCGTCGCGCTGGCCGCCGCCGCATTTGCGGCCGCGTCGGGCGCGATGGCCGACCAGGTAGTGAAGATCGGCAGCGTCGAACCGACGACGGGTGGCATTTCGCACCTCGGCAAGGACAACGAGAACGGCGCACGCCTCGCGGTCGAGGAAATCAATGCGAAGGGCCTGACGATCGGCGGCAAGAAGATCACGCTGCAGCTCGACGCGCAGGATGATGCGGCCGACCCGCGCCAGGCCACGCAGGTTGCGCAGAAGCTCGTCGACGACAAGGTCGTCGCCGTCATCGGCCACCTGAACTCGGGCACGTCGATCCCGGCGTCGAAGATCTACAGCGACGCGGGCATCGTGCAGATCTCGCCGTCGGCCACGAACCCGACTTACACGCAGCAGGGCTTCAAGACCACGTATCGCGTGGTCGCCACCGATGCGCAGCAAGGCCCGGCACTCGCGAGTTACGCGCAGTCGAAGGGCGTGAAGAGCGTGGCGGTGATCGACGATTCGACCGCTTACGGCCAGGGTCTCGCGAACGAATTCGAGAAGAAGGCGAAGGCGCTCGGCCTGAAGGTGCTGTCGCACGACGCGACCAACGACAAGGCCGTCGACTTCCGCGCGATTCTGACCAAGGTCAAGGGCGAGAATCCGGACGCCATCATGTACGGCGGCATGGACGCCACCGGCGGCCCGCTCGCGAAGCAGGCGAAGCAGCTCGGCCTGCGCGCGAAGATCCTGTCCGGCGACGGCGTGTGCACCGACTCGCTGGCCGAGCTGGCCGGCCCGGCAGCCGACAACGTGCTGTGCTCGCAGGCCGGCGCGGCGCTCGAGAAGATGCCGGGCGGCGCGGCGTTCCTCGCCAAGTACCAGAAGCGCTTCAACCAGGGCATCAAGTTCGATGCGCCGTTCGCGTACGACGCGGTCTACATCGCGGTCGACGCCATGAAGCGCGCGAACTCGACGGACCCGGCGAAGATCCTCGCGGCGATGCCGTCGACGAAGTACGAAGGCGTGATTGGCACGACGACGTTCGACGCGAAGGGCGACCTGACGCACGGGATCATCTCGATCTACGGCTACAAGAGCGGCAAGAAGACCTTCCTCGACCAGGTGAAGATGTAACGCCCCACGACGCCGGCACGACGGGAACGCCATCCGTCGGCGCCGGCGCCGCGCGGTGCCGATTCAAGTTTTGCGGAGATGAAGCGACATGTGTGCAATGGCGTATGCGGAATTTCAACAGGAGTTGAAGAAAGCGCAGTTGACGGCGCGAGAATTCGCCCGTTTGATCCGGATGAACGAAAGTTCCATCACGAACTATTCGAGCAAGGGCACCGTCCCTTCCCACCTCGCGGTCATCGCGACGCTGATCGGCGCGCTGGCCGCGCACGAGATCGATTTCCGGCACGTCATCGGTAAAACGGGCATCGAGCCGAAACGGCCGCGCGGCGTCGGCGCGTTTCCTGCGGCGCGCAAGCCGCGCGTGCGCAAGACCGCGAAAGCCGGTTCCTGAGCCGCGGCGGGCGTTGGCCCAGGCACCGCACGTGCCGTTCGATCCGGCACGCGCTCGATCCCGCCACGCGCGCTGCCACGCCACACTCCCAGCCGCCCGTCACCTCGCCGCACGTACGTGATCGAGCAGCGCCTGCAGCGGATGACGCACCTGACGCGCGGACATGCGCTTCACCTGGCTGCGGCACGAATACCCGGTGGCCAGTGCTTCACCCTCCGCTTCCGGCGCATCGACATGCGCGGCCCACGATTGCGCGTAGATCGTCCGTGACGTCTGCAGGTTGCGCGACTCGTGCCCGTAAGTCCCCGACATCCCGCAACACCCGGTCGCCTGCACCTTCAACCGCAGCCCGCGCCGCGCGAATACCTGGACCCATTGCTTGCCGCTATCCGCCGCGTTGGTTTTCTCCGTGCAGTGCAGCAGCAACCGGTACGGCGCCACCGCCTCATCCGCCGCCCCATCCGCTTCCGGCAACGCCTGCAGCAACCACTCCTGCGGCAGCGCGACCTTCGGCACATCGGCGAGCCCCGTCACCTTCAGGTATTCCTGCCGATACGTCAGCGTCATCGCCGGATCGAGCCCGACGAGCGCAACACCCGAGCGCGCGAGCGCGGCCAGTTGCGTCGCGTTGCGAATCGCCGCTTGCTCGAACGCGCGAAGGAAACCCTGCACGTGCAGCGCCTTGCCGTTCGGCGCAAGCGGCGCGAGCCACACCTGGAAGCCCACGCGCGCGGCCAGCTCGATCAGCGTCGCCAGTTGCTCGGTGTCGAAATAGCGCGTGAACGTGTCCTGCACGATCACGACGCTGCGCGCGCGCTGCGCATCGCTCAATTCGGCAAGCGCGCGCGCGTCGGCCGGCCGCACGTTCCACTGCCGGATCACGGCCGCGAGGTCGAAGCGGCTCAGGAGCGGGCTGTCGACCATGCCGACGTGCCGCTCGAGCAGCGTGCGTACCCAACCGGCGCGCATCAGGCCGTTGTACAGCGCGGGCACGCGCGCCATCCACGGCATCGTGAATTCGAGCGAGCCGATCAGATAGTCGCGCAGCGGCCGCAGGTAGCGCTGGTGATAGAGCTCGAGAAAGCGCGATCGGAACTCGGGCACGTTGACCTTGACCGGGCATTGCCCCGCACACGACTTGCACGCGAGGCAGCCGGCCATCGCGTCGTACACCTCGTGCGAGAAATCGGCTTCGCCGTCGCGCGCGGCGCGGCTGTTGCGCCAGCGGGTCAAGAGGCCACGCACGAACGGCTGCCGCGCGCGCGCCGCCGCGACGACGTCGATGCCCGCCTGTCCTTGCAGACGCAACCATTCGCGCATCAGCGACGCGCGCCCCTTCGGCGACTGCACGCGTTCGCGCGTCGCCTTCCACGACGGGCACATCGCGTCGTCCGGATCGAAGTTGTAGCACGCGCCGTTGCCGTTGCAGTGCATCGCCGTGCCGTAGCTCTGCCATACGCGCTCGTCGATCTGCCGGTCATGCTCGCCGCGCGTCGGCACTTCGTCGACCTTCAGCAGCCGCAGCGTGTTGTCCGGCGGCGTCGCGATCTTGCCCGGGTTGAACTGGTTGTGCGGATCGAACGCGGCCTTCAGCTGCTGCAGCGACGGATATAACTCGCCGAAAAACGCCGGCGCATATTCGGAGCGCACGCCCTTGCCGTGTTCGCCCCATAACAGGCCACCATGCCGCTGCGTGAGTTCGGCCACCGCGTCCGACACCGGCCGCACCAGCGCGGCCTGCTTCGGATCCTTCATGTCGAGCGCCGGGCGCACGTGCAGCACGCCTGCGTCGACATGGCCGAACATCCCGTACTGCAGCCCGTGGCCGTCGAGCAGCGCGCGGAATTCGGCGATGTATGCGGCGAGATTTTCGGGCGGCACCGCGGTGTCCTCGACGAACGGTTGCGGACGCGCCTCGCCCTGCACGTTGCCGAGCAGCCCGACCGCGCGCTTGCGCATCGCGTACACGCGCTTCACCGCATCGTCGCCGGTCGCGAGCGTGTGGCCCAGCCGCTCGACGCTCGTGTCGGTGCGCAAATGCTCGACGAACGCACGCACCCGTGCATCGACGTCGTCGGCATCGTCGCCGCTGAATTCGATCAGGTTGATGCCGAGCGTCGGACGCGCGTCGTCCTGCGGGAAATACTCGGCCACGCTGCTCCACACGAAATCCTTCATCGCGAGCATCAGCACCTTCGAGTCGACCGTCTCGATCGACAGCGGCTTGAGTTCGAGCAGCGCACGCGCATCGCGCAGCGCGTCCATGAAGCCGGCGTAGCGCACATTGACGAGCACCGAATACTTCGGGATCGGCAGCACGTTCAGCTTCGCCTCGACGACGAAGCCGAGCGAGCCTTCAGCGCCGCACAGCACGCTGTTCAGGTTGAAGCGGCCGTCCGCCTCGCGCAGGTGCGCGAGATCGTATCCGGTCAGGCAGCGATTGAGCTTCGGAAACTTCGCGTCGATCAGACCTGCCTTCTCGTCGATGATGCCGCGCGCGGTGCGATAGACCTTCCCGACACGGTCCTGCCGCGCACAGCGGCGTTCCAGTTCGTCGTCCGCAAGCGCGTCGCTGTGCAGCTGCTCGCCGCCCATCAGCACGAAGTCGAGCGCGAGCACGTGGTCGCGTGTCTTGCCGTACGTGCAGCTGCCCTGCCCGCTCGCGTCGGTGTTGATCATCCCGCCGACCGTCGCGCGGTTCGACGTCGACAGCTCGGGCGCGAAAAAGAGCCCGTGCGGCTTCAGCGCGGCGTTGAGCTGGTCCTTGACGACGCCCGCCTGCACGCGCACCCAGCGCTCGTCCGCGTTGATTTCCAGGATCCGGTTCATGTTGCGCGACAGATCCACGACCACGCCGTCGGTCAGCGACTGCCCGTTGGTGCCCGTGCCGCCGCCGCGCGCCGCCACCGCGACGTCGCGGTGCGCGGGCTCGGCGAGCAGTCGCGCGAGCAGCCGCACGTCGTCCGCATGCGCGGGGCAGATCACCGCCTGAGGCAAGCGCTGGTAGATCGAGTTGTCGGTCGCGTGCACGGTCCGGTTCGCATGGTCCGCGCGGATTTCGCCTGCGAATCCTGCCGCCTGCAGGGCGGCGAGAAAGTCGCGGTAACGGGCCTCGGGCGGGCTGACGGGACGGGGCAACGGAGTGATCGACATGGGATGAAAGCGCAGTGTGGGTGGAGCCGGTGCTCGGCCTCGCGCGGAAACATGAGTTTTGAGCAAGATTCCATGCGAGCCGGAAATCCAGTATCTTGCGGATCAATGCAATAAACAAACGAATTCTTCCCCGGCAACACTTGCATAAAACTCATGAATTACCGTCGTCTGACTCCGTCCATGTCGTTGCTGTTGGTGTTCGAGGCCGCAGCGCGCCACGAAAGCTATACGCGCGCGGCCGACGAGTTGTCGCTGAGCCAAAGCGCGATCAGCCGGCAGGTCCAGACGCTCGAGGATCAGCTCGGCGTGTCGCTGTTCCGGCGTGAGGGCCGCTCCGTAAAGCTGACGGAAGTCGGGCGCCGCTACTTCGTCGAGCTGAGCGGCGCGCTCGGGCGCATTCGCGGCGCGACGCTGCAAGCGATGTCGCATCAGGCCGGCGCCGGCACGCTGCGGCTCGCGACCCTGCCGACCTTCGGCTCGAAATGGCTGCTGCCGCACTTGCACGATTTCTATGCCGCGCATCCGGGCGTGACCGTGCACCTGCATTCGCGGATCGGCGGCATCGACTTCCATACCGACGACCTCGACGCGGCCATCACCGTCGGCGCGGGCGACTGGCCCGGCCTGCACGCGCACCGGCTGTACAACGAGTTCCTGATCGCGATCGCGAGCCCCGACACGGCCGGGCGCCGCAAGGCCGGCCCGCGCGCGCCGGCGTGGGCAGTGGGGCAGACGCTGCTGGGTGTGACGAGCAATCAGCACGCGTGGGCCGAATGGTTCTCGCGTTTCGGGCTCGATCATCGCGAGATGCGGATCGGCCCCAGTTTCGAGCTGACGTCGCACCTGATCCAGGCCGTGCGGGCCGGGATGGGGATCGGCCTCGTGCCGAAGGTGCTGGTGGAGGACGAGCTGAGCCGCAACGAACTCGTGTCGATCGGCGACGCGATCACCAGCCAGCGCAGCTACTACCTCGTGTATCCACCGGAAAACGACACGCTGCCGTCGCTGGTGGCGTTTCGGGAATGGCTGCTGAAATCGTGCTGACGTGCGAGCGGATGGACGGCGCGATCACGCGCGCCATTCGTTGAGGATCTGTTCGGCGAGGTAATCGCAAGGCGGTCGCGCCGACTGCGCGCTGCGCGCCAGCACGACCTCGAGCGCATCGAGCGGCGGCAGTCCTTCGTTCTGCGACAGCTGGAGGAGATGCGCGGGAATGCTGCAGCGCGCGAGCGGCGCGACCGCAAGTCCGGCCTCGACCATGCTGACCAGTCCGAGGAAGCTCGGGCTTTCGTACGACATCCGGAACGGAATCTTCTGCCGGTTCAGCGCCTTGATCGCGTGATCGCGCGCCATGCTGCCGTGCGTGAAGAGCGCGACCGGCAACGGGCGCTCTTCCCACACGTTGCGCGTGGGCGAGCCCGTCCACACGATCGGTTCGAGCCGCACCAGCTCGCCGGTCACGCCCTTGATGCGCGTAAGGCATGCGAGGTCGATGGAGTTGTCCTTCAGCATCGGCACGAGCGCGCTGCTCGGCTGGCCGATCACGCGCACTTCCACGCGCGGATGCATCGCGGCGAACTTGCCGAGCACCTGCGGCAGCAGCGACGAGATGTAGTCGTCCGGCACGCCGATCGTCACGCGCCCACGGATCTCCGGGCGCACGACCGACGCCCACACCTCGTCGCGCATCGCCAGCATCCGGCGGCCGTATTCGGCGAGCGTGCGACCGTCGTCGGTTGCCGTCACATTGCGCGTGTCGCGAATGAACAGCGGTTTGCCGAGCGCATCCTCCAGCGCCTTGATCTGCATGCTCACCGCGGACGGCGACCGGTGCACCGCTTGCGCGCCCTGCGCGAACGATCCGGACTCCGTCACGGCCACCACCATCGCCAGCACATCGAGATCGAGCTTTTTCATGTTATTTAGAAAATCTGATCAATCGATTCAGTTTATCCCGTTTTACTGTCCACCTCCATCGCTGGACAATGAATGCCATCGACATTCATCGCGGGAAGCAGCAACCATGCATACCTCCGGCTCGCTCTACGGGTTCCTGGTCATCGGTGGCATGCTCGCGATCACGCCGGGGCCGAACATGGTCTACGTGATGTCGCGCTCGATCGCGCAGGGGCGCACCGCCGGCCTGATTTCGCTGGCGGGCGTGATGGTGGGCTATCTGTTCTACATGTTCGGCGCCGCGTTTGGAATCACGACACTGTTCCTGAGCGTGCCGTACGCGGGCGCCGCGCTCGGCGTCGTGGGGGCCGCGTATCTGCTCTATCTCGCGTGGCAGGCCGTCCGGCCCGGCGGCCGTTCGCCGTTCGAGGTGAAGACGCTGCCGAACGAGCAGCCGCTGCGCCTGCTCGCGATGGGCGCGACGACCAGCGTGCTGAATCCGAAGCTCGCGATGCTGTTCGTGTCGCTGCTGCCGCAGTTCATCGATTACCGGCAAGGCAGCGTGTTCGGCCAGTCGCTCTTTCTCGGTTCATTGCTGATCGCGGCGTTCGCATCGGCGAACGGGCTGGTCGCGATCTGCTCGAGCGGCATCGCACAATTCCTGCATGGGCGGCCCGCGCTACTGCTTGCGCAGCGCTGGGCGATGGGGGCGGTGCTTGGCGGCCTCGGCGTTCAGATGCTCGTCGAGACGTCGAGAACGGCGGGTGTGGCGTGACGCGCACGGCAGGTCGCGGCTCCGATGAGGTGGTAGCACCGGCCCGCGCCGCTCTGCGTGAGGCGGCGATCCTCGATGGCCGGCAGCACGCAGCGCCGGCCGTGACGTTCACGCGATCGCGCGGCCGTTCATGATCGCAACCGTTCGCACACCCGCGCGCATCACGCGGCGACCGCCTGCCGCCGCGCTTCGAGTTCACGCACGAGCGGCAACACGCGCTTGCCGAAGTACTCGACTTCCTCGATGAAATGCAGGAACCCGGCGAGCACGAGATCGACGCCGACCGCCTTCAGCGCGACGATCCGCTCGGCGATCTGTTGCGGCGTGCCGATCAGGTTCGTGCGGAAGCCGTCGTTGTACTGCACGAGATCTTCGAACGTGGATTTCGCCCAGTTGCCTTCGCCTTCCGGTGACGCCTTGCCGGCCTCCTTCACCGCATCGCCGAATGCATGCACGGCTTCGACGTGCGCGTGCCGGACGATGTCGTCGAGCACGGCTCGCGCCTCTTCCTCGGTGTCGCGCGCGATCACGAACGCGTTGACGCCGATCCGCACGCGATGGTTATTCGCGGCAGCCTTCACGCGGATGTCGTCGATCTGAGCCTTCAGGTTCTCCGGCGTATTGCCGTTCGTGAAGTACCAGTCCGACACGCTTGCCGCGTTATCGCGCGCCGCGCGCGAACTGCCGCCCTGGAAGATCTCCGGATGCGGTTTCTGCACGGGTTTCGGGCTCAGCGTGTAGTCGTTGAAGCGGTAGAAGTCGCCCTTGAAAGTGAAGTTGTCCTGCGTCCAGATGCCTTTCAGCGCCTGGATGAACTCCTTCGAGCGCCGATAGCGTTCGTCGTGCTCGAGCCACGGCTCGCCGATCGCTGTGAATTCGCCCTTGAACCAGCCGCTGACGACGTTGATCGCGATGCGTCCGTTAGAAACATGATCGATCGTCGCGAGCTGCTTTGCGACCACGGCCGGATGCCACGGCCCCGGCAGGATCGCCGCCAGCACCTTCAGTTTCGTCGTCGCGTGCAGCAGCGCCTGGCTGAACGAGACCGACTCGTGCTGGTATTCGGCGCCGTAGCCGGCCGTGAAGCGGATCTGGCTCAGCGCGTAGTCGAAGCCGGCCGCCTCGGCCGTGCGCGCGAGCTTCTGGTTGTACTCGAGGCTCCAGTCGGTACGCTGCTCGATCGTGCTGACGACAAGGCCGCCGCTGACGTTTGGCACCCAGTACGCGAATTTGACACCGTCGGTTGAAGGTTCGTGAATGCTCATGAAGGATCCTGATCGAAGGGGAAGACGAAAGACGGGTTACGCGGCCACGACAGCAAGCGTGACCGGACGCGGTGGCGGCACCGCCCGGTCCACCGCGAGCGCGATGCATGTGCGCAGCGCGGGGCTCGCGATTTCATAGCGGTCGACATCGCTCTCGGCTGCGCATACGCCGATCGGCAGCGTGCGAGATGGCCGTTGCCGGCCACCCGACAGGGCGACCACGTTGAGGGCGTTGCGCATGCCATGCGTTGCCGTTGTCGAACTGCGCGTTGCCGCGCCGATGTCGTGTCGGATTCGCAAGGAGCGTGCCATTGACGACGGATGCGCGATCGCACGGATCATCTGCATCACGAAGTTTCCGTCGATCGCCCATCGGGCATGGCTTACACGGTCAAATAACCCGTCAGGAAAAGTGTTTCTCCAATCACATCGCATCGATATTCCACGGGGCGATGAACCGACGGAGACAGCGTTGCTGATGCCCTGCTGCTCAATCAGCAGTTTCGCGTTCCCCGAACGCTGGATCGCTGTGATCGGACACCGTTGCATCGAACGCGATGACGCCGAATCCGCTGTCGCGGCAGCGCGCGTCCCCGCCGTTTCATCCTGCGCAGCAATCCGGCTTTCGTTATCAGAAATCGATGTTTCCCGTGCGGCGCAAAACACTGAACACTCTGCTGATCAGGCAGCCACCGGACCGCGACGCCATTCAACGCTGGTTCAAACCGTTCGATCGACTCACGCCTTATCGCCATGACCTCCCTGTTTGCAACGCCGCGTCCGGTCCATCCTCGTGTCGTCACCGCGCAGTCGTCGGACGAAGCGCGCGGCGCGCCCGTTCTCGCGTTCCCCACGCACCATGCGTCGCCCCGCGCCCGCGCGCCCGTGTTCGCCGATCCGCGTTCGCTCGCGCTGCTCGAGCGCGTGCGGCTCGTCGCGCCGAGCGACGCGAACGTGCTGATCGTCGGCGAGACAGGCACCGGAAAGGAATTGATCGCGCGCCACGTGCACGACGCCAGCCATCGCGGCGGCGGCCCGTTCGTCGCCGTGAACTGCGGCGCACTCTCCGACACGCTCGTCGACAGCGAACTGTTCGGTCACGAGAAAGGGGCATTCACGGGCGCGCTCGGCACGAAGCCCGGCTGGTTCGAGGCCGCGAACGGCGGCACGCTGTTTCTCGACGAGATCGGCGACCTGCCGCCATCGATGCAAGTCAAGCTGCTGCGCGTGCTGCAGGAGCGCGAGGTCGTGCGACTCGGCTCGCGCACGGGCATCCCGATCGACGTGCGCGTGGTGGCCGCGACGAACGTCGACCTGCAGCAGGCCGTGGTGGACGGACGGTTTCGCGGCGACCTGTTCTACCGGCTCAACGTCGTGCAGCTCGACGTGCCGCCGTTGCGCGAGCGGCCACGCGACATCCTGCCGCTCGCGCGCCACTTCTTCGACGAATACCGCAGCCGCCTCGGCCATGGGCCGCGCAGCATCGATCCGCGCGCGGCGCGCTCGCTCGAAGCGCATTCATGGCCCGGCAATATCCGCGAACTGGAGAACGTGATCCATCACGCGCTGCTGGTGAGCCGCCATGATGTGTTGCAGGACGCCGAGCTGAACCTGTCGTCGTCATGCGTGCCGGCCGTGGTTGCCGGCGCGCGGGAAACGGCGGGCTGCCGCGTGCCCGCTCAGGAAGCGCTCGAACTCGCACTGTGCGCGCTGTTCGATGAGCCGCACGAGAACCTGTTCGAACGCATCGAGAACACCGTGATGCGGGTCGCGTTCGACTTCAGTCACCGCAACCAGGTTCAGGCCGCGCGCCTGCTCGGCATCAGCCGGAACGTGCTGCGTGCGCGGCTGATTCGCGCGAAGGCGATCGCGGCGGTCAAATAAGAAACGCGATCGCGCGGCTGCAAGCGGTGCCGCGCATCGGCGAGGCGGGTGGTGGTCGCTTCGGCTCGTCGCAATTCATCGACGGCATGAACGGACGATGCCGATGCGCTGCTCGCCTGCGCGACGGCAAGCGGCGCGTCGCCGAGCCGCTTGCAGTACGGTACGCCGTTATTTCCCGACGCCGCCCGTTACGCCGCCCAGCAACGACGTAACGGGCGTGAGCGGGTTCGCCGAGGAACCGGCGCCGCCCGCCGCGCCAGCGAGCGTGCCGGTAACCGTCGACACGAGGTTCGTCACCGGCCCGAGCGGACTCGCAGCACCGGCACCGGTCGTGCCGCCGAGCGCACCGGTCAACGACCCGAGCGGCGTCGAGCCGAGCCCCGGCAGCACGCCGCCGAGCGGGCCGGACGTGCTCGAGCCACCCGACGGGCCGTTCTGCACGGTGGCGACGGAAGCACCCGCGAGGCTCACGATCAGCCCGGGAATCGGCGCGACGCCGTTCGGGCCGTTGTAGTTGACCAGTCCACCGGCGTTCGTGACGGTATTGCCGAGCGCGCCGACGAGCGCCCCCACCGATCCGACGGCCGGTTGTGACGAGACGGACCCCATCCGCGAGCCCGTTGTCGCCAGCGCGGTGCCGACCTGCCCGAGCAGACCGGCCACCGGCTGACCGAGGCCCGTGGTCGCGCCGATCTGCTGCGTTGCCTGACCGGCCGTGATGACGAGCGGCGTGACGACCGAACTAAGCGGCTGCGTGACCTGTTGGACGGCGCCCGACGCCAGCGTCGCGCCGACCGTGTTGCCTGCCGCGCCGAGTCCGCCGGCCACGGTGTCGAGCACCGCGCCGACGGGTGTCGTCACCGGCGCGAGCGGCGCCAGCGGCCCCGAGCCGAGCGCGCGGATGGTCTGCGCGAGGCCCGTGACCGGAATTGCCGTCGTGCCGACAACTTCGCCAAGGCCGGCGACCGTCGTACCAACCGGGTTGGACGTCGAACCAGTCTTGCCAAGCCCGTCGCTGAGCGCATCGGCCGCGGCGCGCGAGATCGTGCTGATGCTCGAGATCGTATCGCCTGCGCTGCGCGTCACGGTATTCCCGAGTACCGGCAACGACATCGCACTGACAGTCGAGCCGACGCCGACCGCGAGCGCGCCGGCGGTGCTCACGACGCCGCGCGTGCCGGGGGTGCCGCTGGTGCCCCAGCCGCCGTCCGATGTGTTGCTGCCGGGCGTATTGCCGGCACTGGTTGCGCCGCTGGTGCTCGCGGCTGCGTTCGCCGGCGCGGCAACGTCGGTGCCGCCACAGGCGGTCAGCATGCCGGCGGCGGCGAGCAACGCCGCGGACGTGACAATGCGGGTTCGATACATGGTGGTCTCCTCGCGGCCCGGGCGATGGAATGTTCGATTGAGGACCGCAGGAGAAACAGCATTTTCCATGCCATCGGCACTAGGCGAATACGCCTTTCCGCCGCAACGCCAGCATCCGCGCGCTCGCGCAGGCGCCTGCCCGCGATCGCGATCGATACGTTTCGGCCCCCAAGCGGCTCTGTTTTCGTTACATTCGTGCTACGAATGCCCGGATGTAACGTAACGCCGGCCGCGCGGCGCGCCGCTTTCCGGCGCGCGGCCCACCATCCACAGTACGAAGCCCGGCGGCACCGCATGCGAGCCGCCGGGCTTCGTCCCATCGTCAGGAACCCGCTGCCATGAAAAAGCTCGTGAACCACCCGTCCGACGTCGTGCGCGAAATGCTCGAAGGCATCGCGCGGCAGTCGCCGCATGTCGCGATCCTCGGCGACGAGCAGGTGCTCGTGCGCCAGCCGCTGCCCGAGCCATCACAGCGCCCCGTCGCGATCCTGTCCGGCGGCGGCAGCGGTCACGAGCCCGCGCACGGCGGCTATGTCGGCGAAGGGATGCTGAGCGCGGCCGTCTGCGGCGAAGTGTTCACGTCGCCGCCGACCGATGCAGTACTCGCCGCGATCCGCGCGTGCGCCGGCCCGAACGGCGCGCTGCTCGTCGTGAAGAACTACACAGGCGACCGCCTCAATTTCGGGCTGGCCGCCGAACTCGCGCGCGCCGAGGGCATTCCGGTGGAAACCGTGATCGTCGCCGACGACGTGTCGCTGCGCGGCCGCGTCGAGCGCGGGCAGCGACGCGGGATCGCGGGCACCGTGCTGATCCACAAGCTGGCCGGCGCGGCCGCGGCGCGCGGGTTGCCGCTCGCCCGCGTCGCGGGAATCGCGCGCGACGCAGCCGCCGAACTCGGCACGATGGGCGTCGCGCTCGACGGCTGCACGATTCCCGGCGCCGACAAGTCCGGGTTCAGCCTCGCCGATCACGAGATCGAGCTCGGCCTCGGCATCCACGGCGAGAAAGGCGTCGAACGCACCGCGCCGCTGCCGGCAGACGCGCTCGTCGAGACGCTGCTGTCGAGCATCGTCGCGGACCTGGTGCTCGATCGCGGCGAACGCGTCGCACTGTTCGTCAACGGTCTCGGCGCGACGCCGGACATGGAACTGGCGATCGTGCTGCGCGCCGCGTACGACAACCTGAGCCGGCGCGGCATCATCGTCGCGCGTGCGTGGGCCGGCACGTTCCTTTCGGCGCTGGACATGCCCGGCTGCTCAATCTCGCTGCTGCGGCTGAACGACGAACGCGCCGCGCTGCTGGATGCGCCGACGCAGGCGCGCGCGTGGCCCGGTGGCGGCGCGGTCAACACGCGGATCCAGGTGGCCGCCGCAGCCGTGCCCGACCAGCCGCTGCCGCCGCTCGATGCGGCCGGCCGCGCGTGGGCGGCGCGCCTGCGGCCGGCGCTGCACGCGGTCGCGCAAGCGTTGATCGACAACGAAGCGACGCTGACGGAACTCGACACGGCCGCCGGCGACGGCGATCTGGGCGCGAGCATGCATCGCGCCGCGCAGGCGATCCTCGCGTTGCCCGAGGCCGCGTACGGCACGCCGGCCGGCGCGCTCGCGGCGCTGGGCACCGCGTTGCGCCGCGCGATCGCGGGCAGTTCGGGACCGTTCTATGCGACCGCGCTGCTGCGCGCATCGCGGCGCCTCGCCGATGCCGCGGATACCGCCGCACCGTCGGCGCGCGACTGGGCTGCGGCGTTGCGCAGTGCGGTGGATGCGATCTCCGAACTGGGCGGCGCGCGCGCCGGCGACCGGACGATGCTCGATGCACTGGTGCCGGCCGCCGATGCGTTCGATCGCGCGCTCGATCATGAGCGCGACCCGGCTGGCGCATGGGCGCAAGCCGTCGAGGCGGCGGAACACGGCGCGCAACGAACGGCCGGCATGACGCCGCGCGCCGGACGTGCGAGCTATCTCGGCGAACGCGCGATCGGCACGCCCGATGGTGGCGCGGCGGCGGTCGCGTACTGGCTGCGCGCGTTACTGCCACACATTCGGTAACGGCCCCGCTCAGACGCCCTCGACCAGCACCGCGCGATAGCGCGCGCCGTTGAACCGGTGCTGGACGACCTTCCGGTATTCGGGGCCGTGATACCACGCGTGCGCGGCCTCTTTCGACGGGAACTCGACGATCACGACGCCTTCCGGGCCTTCACCCTCGAGGATTTCCTGCGGCCCATATGCTGCAAGCACCTTCACTGGATGGTCGGCAAGGGTCGCACCGACCTGGCTCGAATAGATGTCGAGCTCATGCTGGTCCTGCGTGCTTTCCCGTGTGAAAACGATGTAGGTTGCCACGATGCGTGCTCCTGATGAATTGTGAAAACGGGGACGCCACGCGCTGCCCGGCCTAATGAATTCTGCGTGGCAGCGCGCAGCTTACAGCCGTTCGCCGACCGGTGCCTCGGCGACGGGGGCGGTGGTCCGCTGGCCACCCTTCGGCGGCACGGGAAAACCCCGATCCCCACATCGTCCTATGACATCGGGCCTCGGTAATTGGCGGGATTACTTTGATCCTCGTCGGCGCCCGCCCGGGCGCATGCTGATAGCGAGGATCCCTCATGCGATACGTGCCATCGTGGACTTCCGTTTCCCCCGCCACGTCCGTTCCGGACGAGACGGCTTCCCGCGGCGACGAGCCGCACTGCCTGCCTCGGGTCGCGATTGCGGCCGCCGCCCTCGGCAATGCAACCGAATGGTTCGATTACGGCATTTACGCGTACGGACTCGCGTACATCTCGGCCGCACTATTTCCCGGCAACACGGCCAGCGCGACGCTGTTCGCACTCGGCACCTTCGCGATCTCGTTCCTGATCCGCCCGCTCGGCGGCCTGTTCTGGGGCCCGCTCGGCGACCGCCTCGGCCGCAAACGCGTGCTCGCGCTGACCGTCCTCACGATGTCGGGCGCGACCCTGCTCGTCGGCGTGCTGCCGAGCTACGCGAGTGCCGGCTGGCTCGCACCGGCCGCGCTGATCGTGCTGCGCATGGTGCAGGGTTTCTCGACCGGCGGCGAATACGGCGGCGCGGCGACCTTCATCGCCGAATACGCACCGGATTCACGACGTGGCCTCTGCGGCAGCTTCCTCGAATTCGCGACGCTCGCCGGATTCTCGCTCGGCGCGCTGCTGATGCTCGGGTTCGCGCTGCTGCTCGGCGACACCGCGATGCATGCGTGGGGCTGGCGCCTGCCGTTCCTCGTCGCGGCGCCGCTCGGACTGATCGGCTTCTATCTGCGTTCCCGCCTCGAGGAAACGCCGGTGTTCCGCGAACTCGAGGAGCAGGCGCATCGGCGCGAGCAGAGTACCGCCGCCACGGCGCTGCCGATCGGTCAGCTGCTCGTCCGCTACGCGCGGCCGCTGCTTCTGCTCGGCGGGCTCGTCGTCGCGCTGAACGTCGTCAACTACGTGCTGCTCGCGTACATGCCGACCTACATGCACAAGGAACTCGGCGTCAGCGAGAACATGTCGTTGCTGATTCCGCTGATCGGCATGCTCGCGATGATGGTGCTGCTGCCGTTCGCCGGCTGGCTGTCGGATCGCGTCGGCCGCAAGGCGATGTGGTGGATCTCGCTCGTCGGGCTGTTCGTCGCGGCCGTGCCGATGTTCACGTTGATGACGCATGGCGTGTTCGGCGCATTCGTCGGCTTCGCGGTGCTGGGCCTGCTGTACGTGCCGCAGCTCGCGACGATCTCCGCGATGTTCCCGGCGATGTTCCCGACCCACGTGCGGTATGCCGGCATGGCGATCGCGTACAACGTGTCGACATCGCTGTTCGGCGGCACCGCGCCGATCGTCAACGACTGGCTGATCGGCAAGACCGGCAACGCGCTGATTCCCGCGTATTACATGATGGCGGCCTGTGCGATCGGGCTGGTGGCGTTGTCGGGTGTGATCGAGACGCGCGGGTGCTCGCTGCGCGGCGAGACGGTGCCGGGACAACCGGGCTGACGCGTGTCGGGGCGACGTTCGTCGCCCCATAAACGGCAACCCTTGCATCGCCCGCGGTCCGGCAACGGACCGCGGGCGATGTGCATTTCGGCGCCATGAACCCGCCGGCGGATTGGTGTCGCGAGGACAACACGATGTTCGCAGGCGCGGTGCTTCAGGCGTTCGTCGAGCGTCCCTACAATCGCCGACATGCTCGATCGGCATGCAAGCGACACGGAAAACGCGTCATGCTCGATCGCGCGCGATCCGCGCTGTGCAGCGCGGAAGACCCCCACTCGATGAAGAGGACGATTCAACATGAACGGACCAATCCGAAACGTGCGACCGGTAACGACCCGCCTGGGCAAGGAAGCGGCTGGTGAACTCGTTCCATCCCGCTACGCGGTGCGCATCGGCGACGTCGACGTCGTGCTGATCAGCGACGGCGTTCTGCCGCTGCCGACTTCCACGATGTCCACCAACGTGAGCGAAGCGGACCGCAACGAATGGTTCGACGGACGGTTCCTGCAACGCGACATGTTCGACTGGGCGCTGAATATCGCGCTCGTGCGCAGCGCCGATCGCCTGATCCTGATCGACTCCGGCGTGGGCGACGGCTTCGAATACTTCACGCGCGCGGGGCGGTCGGTGATGCGTCTCGAATCCGCGGGGATAGACCTCGCCGCGATCACCGACATCGTGATCACCCACATGCACATGGATCACGTCGGCGGGCTGAACGTCGACGGCGTCAAGGCCCGGCTGAGCCCCGACGTGCGCATTCACGTGTCGGCCGCGGAACTGGCGTTCTGGAAAAATCCGGACTTCAGCAAGACCGTGATGCCGGAAACCGTCCCGCCCGCGCTACGCAAGGCAGCGGCGCGATTCGTTGAGCTGTATCGCGAGCACATCGTACCGTTCGACCACACCGTGGAAGTTGCGGCCGGCGTGTCGGCGCGCGTGACCGGTGGTCATACACCGGGACACTGCGTGGTCGATATCGCATCGGACGGCGAACGACTGACGTTCTCGGGCGACGCGATCTTCGAAGTGAACTTCGACCATCCTGATTGGCAAAACGGCTTCGAGCACGATCCGCAGGCGGCTACCAACGTCCGGATCGCACTGTTCAACGAAGCCGTCGAAACCGGCGCGATGCTGGCTGCCGCGCATGTCGCGTTCCCGTCGATAGGCCACATTGCGAGGGACGGAGACGGATTCCGCTTCGTCCCTGTCGTGTGGGACTACTGAGTGATGTGTGAAACGCAGCGGGCGCCATGCGGACCGTACTGATGAGGTTAGTTGGATCGCCATCGTTCTCGCAGCAATGGTGGTGCCTCGTAGCACGGAACACCGCTTTCGGGAGTGGCCACCCGTGAAACAAAAAACGCCGCCGCACTTCCGTGCGACGGCGTCACTTCGCGCGCTTGCGCGCGGATCTGAACCGCCGGAAACTCAGGCGACGCTCGACAGATTGCGCTCCGCGACCTCGTCCACCGCTTCCTTCACGATCCCGACGATCTCGTCGGCTTCCACCCGCGTCATCACCAGCGGCGGCGCAAAACCCAGAATATCGCCGTGCGGCATCGCGCGCGCGATCACCCCGCGCTGCAGCGCCGCGGCCGATACCTGCGCGCCGATCTTCAGCGCCGGATCGAACGGCGTGCGTGCGTCCTTGTCGGCCATGAACTCGAGCGCCGCCAGCATCCCGACACTGCGGACCTCACCGACGAGCGGATGCGCGCCGAACGCGTCACGCAGCTTCGCGCCAAAATACGCGCCCACTTCGGCAGCGTTGCCGACCAGGTTCTCGCGTTCGAGAATCGCCAGGTTCGCGAGTGCGGCGGCCGCGCATACCGGGTGACCCGAATACGTCCAGCCGTGCCCCATCGGCCCATGCTCCTGCGAGCCGCGCGCAATTACGTCCCACACCTTCTCGCCGACGATCACGCCCGACAGCGGCGCATACGCACTCGTCAGCCCCTTTGCGACCGTGATGAGGTCAGGGGCGATCCCGAAGTGCTGCGCGCCCATCTTCGAGCCCAGGCGCCCGAATCCGCAGACCACTTCATCCGAGATCAGCAGGATGTCGTGCTTGCGCAGCACGGCCTGGATCGCAGGCCAGTAGCCGGCCGGCGGCTCGATGATGCCGCCCGTGCCCATCACCGGTTCCGCGATGAACGCGGCAATCGTATCGGCGCCTTCGCGCGCGATCAGCTTCTCGAGTTCCTCGACGCAGTGCGCGACGAACTGCGCTTCGCTCATTCCAGCCGGTGCCTTGCGATACCAGTGCGGACACACCGTGTGCTTCACGCGATCGATCGGCAGGTCGAAATGCTGGTGGAAGCTCGGCAGGCCCGTGAGGCTGCCCGTCACGATGCCCGAGCCGTGATAGCCGCGCTCGCGCGAGATGATCTTCTTCTTGTTGGGGCGGCCGAGCACGTTGTTGTAGTACCAGACGATCTTGATCTGCGTCTCGTTGGCGTCGGAACCCGACATCCCGTAGTAGACCTTCTTCATCCCCGCCGGCGCCCAGTCGATGATGCGCGACGACAGCTCGATGATCGCGTCCGACGAGTGGCCGACATACGTGTGGTAGTACGCAAGCTGCTTCGCCTGCTCGTGCATCGCGTCGGCGACTTCGGTGCGGCCATAGCCGATGTTCACGCAGTAGAGGCCGGCAAACGCGTCGATATAGCGCTTGCCCTGGTGATCTTCGATGCGAATGCCTTGCGCGCCGCGCACGATCTTGCCGGGCAGCGCACCGGTCTCGTGGTCGTATGCATGCGTCGACGGGTGCATGAAGTGGGCGCGGTCCTCGCGCAGCAGTGCGTCGATCGATTGTTTCATGATGGCTCCTTTGAATGGGTCAGGCCGTCGCCGCGACGGGCAGGCCGAGATTGCCGAGGCAGAAGTACTTGGTTTCGGTGAACGGTTCGAACCCTTCGGCGCCGCCTTCGCGCCCGAGGCCCGACGCCTTCATTCCGCCGAACGGGATCGGCGCACCGGTGAATTTCACGCCGTTGACCGACACCATCGCGAAGTCGAGCCGCCGCACGAGCTGGAAGATCGTGTCGATGCGTGTCGAGCAAACGTAGGCGGCGAGGCCGTACTCGGTGTCGTTGGCCTTGTCGACCACTTCGTCGAGCGTGTCGAACGCGCACACCGCCGAGATCGGCGCGAAGTTCTCGTCGTCGTACACGCGCATGCCGGGTGCGGCGTCCGCGATCACGGTCGGTTCGTAGAACCAGCCGCCGAGCGCGTGCGGCCGACCGCCCGCGACGATGCGGGCTCCGCGCGCGCGCGCGTCGTCCACGCGTGCCGCCGTCGCGTCGAACGCGGCCTGGTGCATCAGCGGACCGACATCGACGTCCGGCTCGAACGCGGGGCCGGTCTTCAGTTCACGCACCGCGTTCGCGTAGCACCTGACGAATGCGTCATAGAGCCGGCGCGCGACGAAGATCCGGTTCGCCGCGCAGCAGTCCTGGCCGGAAGTCTGGAACTTCGCGCCGACGGCGATCCGCACCGCCTGTTCGAGATCCGCGTCCTCGGTCACGATGAACGGCGCATTGCCGCCCAGTTCGAGCGCAACCTTGCGAATGCCGGCCTTCGCGGCGGTTTCGGTGACGAGCCGCCCGACACGCGTCGATCCGGTGAAGCTCACCGCACGCACACGCGCGTCGCCGACGAGCGTTTCCATCGCCATCTGCGGTTCGCCGAGCACGACGTTGAACACGCCGGCCGGGAACCCGGCCTCGTCGGCAAGCTGCGCGAGCGCGAGCGCCGAAAACGGCGTCTCGTGCGCGGGCTTCACCACCACCGTGCAGCCCACCGCGATCGCGGCCGCCGCCTTGCGCGTGATCATCGCCGCCGGGAAATTCCACGGCGTGATCAGCACCGCGACACCGACCGGCTCCATCACCGTGCCGAGATGCGCGCCGTCGATGTGCGTCGGAATCGTGCGGCCCGCGACGCGCTTCGCCTCGTTCGCGAACCATTCGACGAAGCTCGCCGCATAGCGGATCTCTCCGCGCGATTCGGCGAGCGGCTTGCCCTGCTCGAGCGACAGCAGCGCGGCGAGATCGTCGAGATGCCGCAGGATCAGCGCATGCCAGCGCAGCAGCGCCGCGCTACGCACGTCTTGCGGCGTCCAGCGCCACGTGTCGAACGCACGCTGCGCGGCGTCGACGGCAGCGACGATCTGTGTGCGCTCGAGCATCGGCACATGGCCGATCACGGCCTGATCGGCGGGGTTCACGACGGCGACCGTCGCGGCACTGTCGCTGTGGATCCAGCGACCGTCGACATAGCACGTCGACTTGAACAGAACGGGGTGTCCGGGCAACATCCTGCGTCTCCTCGTTTGGGTGGGCACGAGCTTCATTCTGTCGTGCCGGCGGGCGCGGAAATTTCGGTTTCGGCGCCCGCTTCTTGCGTTTTTTTCCGTATTGCCGCGCGTTCGCGCGAAGTTTCAGAGCCAGTCCGGCGCGCCACCGGATTCGCACTTCACGACTTTCGTCACGATGTACGTGAAGTAGCGCTCGATGCCGAGATCCTCCATCAGCAACGTGTCGATGAAGCGCTGGTAGTGATCGATGTCGTGCGCGATCACGTGCAGCACGTAGTCGACGCCGCCGCCGGTCGCATAGCACTGCGCGACTTCGGGCGCCGCGCTCACGCGCTCCTCGAAGCGCCGCATGTCGGGCGCGGTATGACGCGACAGCGTTACCTCGACGACGATGCGACTGCCTGAGAACGTGCCGATCCAGTCGACGTCCGCGCGATAGCCGCGGATCACGCCGCTTTCCTCGAGCTTGCGCACGCGCTCCCACGCGGGCGAGATCGACAGGTTCACGGCCTCCGCGAGCTTCGACTTCGTGATGCGCCCGTCGCGCTCGAGGATGCGCAGGATCGCCAGGTCGTATCGGTCGAGCTTGATCACGGTGCTGTGCGTCCTTATACGGACACCGGAATATTTCGCTCGACGATGTCGGCAACCACCGCGATCGTGTCGCCGGCCTGAACGATGCCCGGGAAGTGGCGGGCCGCGAGCAACCCGCGCCGCCGCGCGACGTATTCGACCGGCGCGACGCCCGTTCGGTCGATGTCATGCACGCGCGCGAGCACGTCGCCGGCATTCACCTCGCTGCCGAGATCGCGGCACATCTCGAGCAGCCCGCGATGCTCGCTGGTCGTGAAGCACGAACCGTCCGGCATGTCGAGCAGCGTCGTCGTGCGCGGCGCGGTGCCCTCGATCACGTCCTTCGCGATCACACCGGCATGCGCGAGAAATCCATACACGCCACGTTCGGCAATCGCGACGCTCGCGGCCGTCGACGATCCGCCGCCACCCAGCTCGGTCGACACGAACACCTTGCCGGCCGCCTCGGCCGCGGTGTCGAAGAGCCCGACGCTGTCGAGCTCCAGCATGCGCATCGAGTAAGGCGCGCCGAACGCGCGCATCGCGCGCTCGCAGCGTGCTTGCTGGTCGCGGTCGTCCAGCACGTGGATCGCAGCGAATGGCACGAAGTCGAGCGTGCGACCGCCCGCGTGAATGTCGAGCACGTGCGTCGCGAGCGGCAGCAGATGACGCTGGAAGTAATCGGCGATCTTCTCGGTGACGGTGCCGTCCGGACGCCCTGGAAAGCTGCGGTTGAGATTGCCCGCATCGATCGGCGACGTGCGGCAGCCGGCGCGAAACGCCGGGTAGTTCATGAACGGTACGACGATCACGCGACCGGTCACGTCGGCCGCCTTCAGCGAACCGGCGAGCTTCGACAGCGCGACGGGTCCTTCGTATTCGTCGCCGTGATTGCCACCGGTGAGCAATACCGTCGGCCCGTCGCCTCGCTTCACGACGGTCACCGGAATCATGATCGCGCCCCACGCGGAATCGTCGCGCGAGTAAGGCAGCTTCAGAAAGCCATGCTGTTCGCCGTCCGCGTCGAAGTCGACGGTCGGCGTGATGGGAGAAGCACGCATCGTTCTACTCCTTCACGAACAGCTTGCGCGGCACGTTGCAAAACGTCTCCACGCCGGTTTCGGTGATCAGGATGCTTTCGGTGATCTCCAGCCCCCAGTCGTCGAGCCACAGCCCGGGCATGAAATGGAACGTCATGCCGGGTTCGAGCACCGTGCGATCGCCCGGGCGCAGGCTCATCGTGCGCTCGCCCCAGTCCGGCGGGTAGCTCGCGCCGATCGGGTAGCCGCAGCGGCTGTCCTTGTCGATGCCCGCGCGGCGCAGCACCGCGAAAAATGCATTCGCGATGTCCTCGCATACGTTGCCGGGCTTCGCGGCCGCGAGTCCCGCCTCGATCCCCTCGACCACCGCGCGTTCGCCTTCGATGAAGTGGGCGGGCGGCTTGCCGAGATAGACGGTGCGCGACAGCGGGCAGTGATAGCGGCGGTAGCAGCCGGCGATCTCGAAAAACGTGCCCGCGCCGCGCGCGAACACCGAGTCGTCCCAGGTCAGGTGCGGCGCGGCCGCGTCGGCGCCGGTCGGCAGCAGCGGCACGATCGCCGGATAGTCGCCACCGAAGCCGTCCGCGCCGCCGATCCCGGTCGCATAGATCTGCGCGACGAGATCGCTCTTCTTCATGCCCGGCTCGATGGTGTCGACGATGTGCGCATGCATGCGCTCGACGATCCGCGCGGCGACGCGCATGTACTCGATCTCGCGCGGCGATTTCACCGCACGCTGCCAGTTCACGAGCGCCGTCGCATCGACCCAGCGCGCCGCCGGCAGATGCTTCTGAAGCGACGCGTACGCCGCTGCGCTGAAGTAGTAGTTGTCTAGCTCGACGCCGATGCGCAGCGTGCTCCAGCCGCGCGCGGCGATCACCTCGGTCGACAGGTAGTCCATCGGGTGACGGGCCGTCGACTGCACGTAGTGATCCAGATAGCCGACGATGCTGTCATGCGACATGAACACGGTGCGCTTCGCGCCGTTCGCGTCCTGGCCGCGGCCGTACCAGACCGGCTCGCCGTCCATCGGCAGCAGCACGCACTGATGCACGTAGAACGACCAGCCGTCATAGCCGGTAAGCCAGGCCATGTTGGTCGGGTCGGTAACGATCAGCAGGTCGATGCCGGCCCGCTGCATCGCCGCGCGCGTCTTCGCGATGCGCGCGGCATACTCGCTGCGCTCGAACGCGAGACGCGGCCCGGCTTCGTGGGTTTCTATGACTGCGGACATCTGTCTCCTCTCAAGTCGTGAGGTCGTTGTGAAAAATCGTGCCCACCTCTGCCGCGCGGGCGCGCTGCAGCGCGAGCACGGCAATAGCGGTGTCCTGTGCACCTGTGCCGGTCAGATCGCAGATCGTGATGTCGTCGCGATGAGTACGGCCATCGCGCAACCCGACAACCACTTCGCCGAGTTCCGGAAACACCGCGTCGGCCGCGACCGCTCCGGCGGCGATCGCGTGCGCGAGTTCGCCGGCCACGCGGGTCTGCTGCAACCGGTCGCAGAAGTAGCGCGCCGCACCGAACACCGACGGCGCAAGTTCGGTCTTGTAGTCGGCATCCGAGCCCATCGCGGTCACGTGCAGCCCCGGATGCAGATCCTCGGCGTGCACGAGCGCCTCACGGCTCGGAGTCGTCGTCACCGCTATGTCCGCGTCGGCGAGCGCCGCATGCACCGAACGCGCGACAACCGCGTCGATTCCGTGCGCGGCACGCACGTCGGCCGCGAAGCGCGCCGCTCGCTCGGCGTCGCGCGCCCAGACGGTCACGTGCGTGATGTCGCGCACAAGCCTTAATGCATCGAGCTGCAGCCGCGCCTGTTCGCCCGCGCCAATGATCGCCGCGCGTCGCGCATCGGCGCGCGCGAGCCGGCGCGCGGCCACCGCGCCGGCCGCGGCGGTGCGCACGGCCGTCAGGTAGCCGTTGTCGAGCAACACGGCTTCGGTGAGGCCGGTGCGCGCGGACAGCACGAGCATTAGCCCGTTCAGGCTCGGCAACCCGAGCGACGGGTTGTCGAAGAAGCCGGGACTCACCTTGATCGCAAAGCTGTCGAAGCTCGGCAGGTACGCCGTCTTCACGTCGACTTCACCGTGCCGCGCCGGCAACGCGAGATTGAGGATCGGCGGCATGACGACTGCGTCGGTCGCGAGCGACACGAATGCGGCCTCGACCTGGTCGATCGCGGCCAGATCGAGCGGGACCAGTGCGCGCAGTTGCGCCTGCCCGAGCAGCATGACGGGATGGGCCATGTCAGTTCTCCGAAACGAGCCGGCGATGCACGGCCATGTCGATGTTCGCACCGCTGACGATCACGACGATCGGACCGCCGCGATCGCGACGCGCGATCCGTTCGTCCAGCAATGCGGCCATGCCGACCGCACCCGCGCCTTCCACGACCAGACGCTCTTCGCGGTACGCATGCATGACGCCGCGCGCGATCGCCGGCTCGTCGAGCAGCACGACGCCGTCGGCGAGTGCGCGCGTCATGTCGAACGTATAACGGTTGTCCAGACCGATGCCACCGCCGAGCGAATCGGCGAGCGTCGGCTGTTCATCGATGTCGATCGGTCGTCCGGCCGCGAGACTCGCGTGCATCGCGGCACCGCGCGCCATCGACACGCCGATCACCTCGATCGCGGGCCGGATCGCCTTCGCGGCAAACGCAACGCCGCTGAACAACCCGCCGCCGGACAGCGGCACGACGAGCGTGCACGTATCGGGCAGCGCTTCGAGAATCTCGACGCCGATCGTCGCCTGCCCCGCGATGATGCGCGGGTCGTCGAACGGCGGCACGTACGCGTAGCCTTCATCGCGCACGAGGCGCCGCGCCTCGGCCTGCGCGTCGTCCTGGCTGTCGCCGGCGATCACGACCCGCGCACCGAGCGCGGCAACCGCGTCGACCTTGTTCGCCGGCACGAGCGACGACATGCAGACCGCGGCCTCGATACCGAACGTGCGTGCCGCATGGGCGACCGCGCGGCCGTGGTTTCCGGTCGATGCGGTGACGACGCGCGTCACGCGCCGTGCCGCGAGCTCGGCGAGCGCGTTGGTCGCGCCGCGCAGCTTGAAGCTGCCGGTCGGCTGCAGCGTTTCGAGTTTCAGATGAACGGAGGCGCCGGTCCGCGCGGACAACGCGGCGGACGCGACAAGCGGCGTAACGCACGCGTGCCCGGCGATGCGTCGGCGCGCGCGGTAGACGTCGGACAGCGACAGGAAGGACATGAATCGCACGCCTCATCATTGATGTAGTGCGATCCAGTCTAATGTTCCAAATTGCGCTTTCGAATGTCCTGATACATTGTGCGTCGCTGGCACGACGCCCGCTTCGCTTCAGTGAAAATCGTGCACGTGCGGATACTGCTCGAACACGCCCGCGATCGTCGCCAGCGCAGCGTTGCATGCAGCATCCGTCGTCTCCGCACCGATGCACACACGCACCGCGTTCGGCCGCTCGGTGCCGCCGACGAGGAACGGATCGGGCGACGTCACCGCGATCTTGCGGGCGCGCAATTCGCGCACGAGCCGGTCAGCCTGCCAGTAGTCGGGCACGCGCAACCACGCCGACAGCGCATTCGGATGCGCACCCAGCACATAGGGGCCGAGCGCGGCCTTCACCATGTCCTGACGCACCGCGAGCCGTTGCCGCTGCAGTTCGACGAGCCGCCGCGCGGTGCCGTCTGCGATCCAGCGCGTCGCGATCTCCGCGATCGGTGACGTCGCCATCCAGCTGCTCACGCGCAGCACGCTCTCGACACGCAGCGCGAGCCGCCTCGGCATCGCGAGATAGCCGGTGCGCAGCCCGGTCAGCACCGATTTCGTCATGCTCGTGCAGTAGAAGCCGAGGTCGGGAATCAGGCTCGCGATCGGCGTGGCCGTCTTCGCGGGCAGTGGGCCGTATACGTCGTCCTCGATCACGTACACGCCATAGCGCGACGCAATGCGCGCAATCGACTTGCGGCGCGAATCGGACATCATCGATACGGTCGGGTTATTGAGGGTCGGCGTGCAAACGAGCGCACTGATCCGCTCGCCGTCGCACATTTCCTCGAAATGTTCGGGACGGATCCCGTGTTCGTCCATCTCGAGCCCCTTCAGCGTAAACCCGAGCACGTTCGCGGAGCCAATTACGCCGTGGTCGGTCAGGCTCTCGCACAGCACGGTGTCGCCCGGCCCGACGATCGACGCGAGCGCGAGGAAGATGCCGTGCGCGGCACCGTTCGTGATCAGCAGCGATTCGGGATGAACCGGCAGATTGAGTGACGCGAGCCATGCGGCGCCGGCCTCGCGATGCGCATCGAGGCCCGCGATCGGACGGAACGAGCGAATCCAGGGCTGGTCGTCGGCATCGGCCAGCGCCGCGCAGACGGCCCGCCACGCGGCATCGTGCTCCGGCGTGTGGACGATGCGCGCGATCGAGAAGTCGACCAGCTCGCGCTCGGCCGTGTCGAGAATGTAGTTCGACATCGATTCGGTCACGCGCGCGGCCACGAAGCTGCCGCGCCCGACTTCGCAGCGGATCAGGCCCTGTCTCTCGAGTTCCTTGTACGCATTGGTGACGGTCTGCACGCTGACGCCAAGGCTCGACGCCACGTCGCGCTGCGGCGCGAGCCGCGCGCCCGGTGCGAGGGCGCCGCTTTCGATGTCGGCGGCGATCGCCTTCACGAGCCGCTTGTATTTCGACTCGATGCCGTGCACCGTGCCGATCGCGTCGTGCCAACGCGCCGATACCTCGGTCCGTCCCATCTCGATGTCTCCGTCGTAGCTTCCACATGGTCGCTCAGAAAGACACCCGGAAATTATTGTCCTAGTGCAATCGCGTGCTGAACCAGGACGATGCGGCACGCGTGGTGCAATCCGATCGGGCGGCATGGCCGGTACGCGATCATGCAGGGCCGCATATTTCTTACAACACCCCTACATTCCGGGGCTGATCGCCGGGCCGCCACGTGTCATCGTCGCGTCCGAACCCGATCGCACGCGATATATAAGGAGGCGTCGCACGCCCGCAACCGGGCAGCTTGACCAGCCCGCGACCCGCCGCCTAAATTGCTCGTTGCGGGTCGGCGCCCCGGCGCGTGACGTGACACGCGGGTGACAAAAACGATAGTTTGCTATCGAATGTTTTTGCCCCTATCATCTCGCCCATGACCAACCTGCACGACCTCCGCCTCGCCGTCAGCAGCCTGCTGGTGCTCACCGCGCGCAAATGGCGCCGCACGAGCGACGCCGTGCTGACCGCGTACAACGTGTCCGAAGCCTGCGCGACGCCGTTGCTGATTGCCGGCCGCCTCGGCGAAGGCGTGCGCCAGGGCACGCTCGCCGAGCACGTGGGTATCGAGGGACCGTCGCTCGTGCGCCTGCTCGACCAGCTGTGCGCCGCGGGCCTCGCTCGCCGCGACGAAGATCCGCACGACCGCCGCGCAAAAACGATCTCGTTGACGGCCGCCGGCCGCGCGGTCACCGCGAAGATGGAAGAAGACCTGCGCGTGCTGCGCGCCCAGGTGCTCAAGGGCGTCACGCGCGCCGATCTCGAAGCGACGCTGCGCGTGCTGAACGCATTCAACGCGGCCGATGCGCAGCATCCGGCATCGCGTCCGCCTCACTCCGCCGGTTCAGCGTCATGACCTATCCGAGCCTTCGTGATTGGCTGTTCTCGGGCAAGACGTTCGCCGCGTCGATGCTGGCGCTGTACCTCGGCCTGTACTTCCAGCTGCCGCGCCCTTACTGGGCGATGGCGAGTGTCTATATCGTATCGAACCCGTTCGTCGGCGCGACGCGCTCGAAGGCGCTGTATCGCGCGCTCGGCACCGCGCTCGGCGCGGCAGCGGCGATCCTGTTCGTGCCGCCGTTCGTCGAAACGCCGTTCCTGTTCAGCATCATCGTTGCAACGTGGTGCGGCACGCTGCTCTACCTCGCGATCTCCGACCGCACCGCGCGCAGCTATGTCT
This sequence comes from Burkholderia diffusa, assembly GCF_001718315.1. Classification (NCBI taxonomy): domain Bacteria; kingdom Pseudomonadati; phylum Pseudomonadota; class Betaproteobacteria; order Burkholderiales; family Burkholderiaceae; genus Burkholderia; species Burkholderia diffusa. The sequence continues at coordinate 735,898 of NZ_CP013364.1, forward strand.
TCATGCTTGCCGGCTATACGATGCCGCTGGTCGCGCTGCCTACGGTGGCCGATCCGTCGACGATCTTCGACGTCGCGATCGCGCGGACCGAGGAAATCGTGCTCGGCATCGTGTGCGCGAGCGTGGTCGGCAGCGCCGTATTCCCGAACCGGCTTGCGCCGACGCTGATCGAGCGCACCGACGCATGGTTCAAGGACGCAGCGTTCTATGGCCGCGAGACGCTGTCGGGACGCATCGCTGGCAAGGCGCTGTCGGCGTGCCGGCAACGCCTCGCCGCAACCATCACCGGCCTTGAATTCCTGCTGAGCCAGCTGAGCTACGACCATGCGCACCCGCGCGTGCTCGCCCGTGCGCAGGCGCTCGCAGGTCGCATGCAGTTGTTCCTGCCGCTGATGTCGTCGCTCGCCGATCCGCTGATCGCGCTGATGCGCGACCTGCACGTGCGACCCCCGGCACTCGACGCGCTGCTCGCCGACGCGGCAAAGTGGTTCGACGCGCCGTTGCCGGCCGTGAAGGCCGGCATCGACGGCGACGTGGCCCACGATCCGGTCGCAGACAATCTGCGTGAGCGCATCGCGTCGCTGCAGCCGTCCGACGGCGCGCTCGCGAGCTGGGACGGCGCGCTGCTGTCGAACGCGCTTTGGCGGCTGCATCAGGTCATCGACATCTGGCAGGACTGCCGCTCGCTGCGCGCGCTGATCGCGAACGAGTCGGGCATCTGGCAGCCGCGTTACCGGCATTGGCGTCTCGGCGGCACGGAACGCTTCTTCGATCGCGGGATGATGCTGTTCTCGACGCTGACCGTCGTGCTCGCGATCATGTTCGCGTGCTGGCTGTGGATCTCGTCGGGCTGGCACGACGGTGCCGCGGCCGTCACGCTCGTGGCCGTGTCGTGCAGCTTCTTCGCCGCGCTCGACGAACCGGCACCGCTGGTGTTCAAGTTCTTCCTGTCGACGGCTGCGAGCGTCGTGTTCGCCGGGCTGTACCTGTTCGTCGTTCTGCCGCACGTGCACGACTTCCCGATGCTCGTGCTGATGTTCGCGGGGCCGTTCATCCTGATCGGCACGCTGCTGCCACGCCCGCAGTTCAACATGGTGACGATGCTCGTCGCGGTGAACACCGCCACCTTCATCAGCATCCAGAGCGCGTACGACGCCGATTTCTTCGTGTTCCTGAACAGCAATCTCGCGGGCGTCGCCGGGCTGCTGTTCGCGTACGTGTGGACGCGCGCGACGCGTCCGTTCGGCGCGGAACTTGCAGTGCGGCGCCTGCTGCGCTCGGGCTGGGAGGACGTCGCGCGCTCCGCGTCGACGCAGCCGCTCGACGACCAGCGCAACCACGCATCGCGCATGCTCGATCGCGTCACGCAACTGCTGCCGCGCCTCGGCGCGTCGGACGACCACCGCCACCCGTCGATCGAGAGCTTCCGCGACCTGCGCATCGCGCTGAATGCGCTCGACCTGCACCGCTCGCGCCGCAAGCTGACGGGCGACGTACCCGACGCGATCGACCGCGTGCTGGCCGGCGTCACCGAGCACTACACGCGCTGCGCGGCCGCCAATGCGCGACAGCCTGCACCACCGGCGTTGCTCGCATCGATCGACGATGCGCTGCAACGCGTGGCCGGCCGCAACCTGCCCGGCGCGTCCGCCACATCGGCGGACGACGGCACGGCGCACGCCGCTCCGACTGCGCCTGCCACACCCGCGACACACCGCCGGCTGCGCGATACGCTGCACGCGCTCGTCGGTCTGCGCCTGTCGCTGTACCCGGCCGCGTCCGCGCAGCCGCCGCATGCCGCACCGGATGGAGCGCGCGCATGATCCCGCTACCCAACCTGTCTTTCCGACCGCGACCATGATCGGCGAAATCGACATCTTCGGCGTATTCGTGCCGGCTCCGCTCGTGCTGATGCTGATCGCCTACCTGATCAACACCGTCGTGCGCGCGCTGCTCGAACGCGTCGGCTTTTACCGCCTCGTCTGGCATCGTTCGATCTTCGACCTCGGCATCTATGTGTTCGTGCTTGCCGCCGTCGTCATCGTGTCTCACCATCTCGTGGCTAGCTAACCGTGAAAAAAACCTGGCTCTCGGCAGGGCAGATCCTGCTCACCCTGATCGTCGTCGTCGTGGCCGCCCTCGTCCTGTGGCGGATCATCAACTACTACATGTTCTCGCCGTGGACGCGCGACGGCCACGTGCGCGCCGACGTGATCCAGGTGGCGCCCGACGTGTCGGGGCTCATCACCGCCGTGCAGGTCGCCGACAACCAGGAGGTGAAGCGCGGCCAGGTGCTGTTCGTGATCGATCAGGCCCGCTACACGCTCGCGGAACGGCTGGCCGAAGCCACGCTCGCGCAGCGCCGCGCGACGCTCGCTCAGGCGAAGCGCGAATATGCGCGCAACCTGCAGCTCGGCAACCTGGTCGCCAGCGAGCAGGTCGAGGAAAGCCGCACGCGCGTCGAGCAGGGCGAAGCCGCCGCCGCCGATGCACAGGTGTCGCTCGACACCGCGAAGCTCAATCTGCAGCGCACGACGATCGTGAGCCCCGTCGACGGCTACCTGAACGACCGCGCTCCGCGCGTCGGCGAATACGTGCCGGCTGGCCGCGCAGTGCTGTCGGTCGTCGATCGCAACTCGTTCCGCGTGGACGGCTACTTCGAGGAAACCAAGCTGCGCGGCATCCATATCGGCCAGCCGGTCGACATCGTCGTGATGGGCGAGCCGCATCCGCTGCGCGGCCATGTCCAGAGCATCGTCGCCGCGATCGAGGATCGCGACCGCACGCAGGGCGCGAACCTGCTGCCGAACGTGAACCCCGCATTCAGCTGGGTCCGGCTCGCGCAACGCGTGCCTGTGCGCGTCGTGCTCGACGAGGTGCCCGACGACTTCCGGATGATTGCCGGCCGCACCGCGACCGTCGCGGTGCGCACCGACACGCGCCGCGACGACAATGTGAAGCCGGTTGCCGGTGCTTCCGGAGCAGCCGTGCCGCCTGCGGCATCCGCGCCCGCAGCCGTCAGCGCGACGGGAGCATCGCAATGAAGCGGCATGGCCTGCGCCTCGCGGCGGCACTCGCGCCGCTCGCGCTCGCACTCGGTGCGTGCAAGTCCGTCGGCCCCGACTACAAGCTGCCGCAGCAGGCGTACGTGAATGCGCCGCTCGCGAACCACGCGTTCGATGACGCGAACGGCACGCTCGTATCGCGCAATGCGGTGCCCGGCAACTGGTGGCAGCTGTACGACGATCCCGTGCTCGACGAACTCGTGCGCAGCGCGCTGAAATCGAACACCGACCTGCGCGTCGCGGCCGCCAACCTCGCACGTTCGCGCGCGGCGCTGCAAGTCGCGAACGAACAGGGCGGCTTCTCCGGCAGCGCGGAAGCAGCCGTGCAGCGCGCGCAGGAATCGGCCGAGCAATATCTGCTCGAAAACAAGCTGCCGGTCGTGAACGAAGGTACGGTCGGCATCAGTGTGTCGTACGAACTCGATCTGTTCGGCAAGCTGCGGCGCGGCGTCGAAGCCGCGCGCGCGGACAGCGAAGCCGTGCAAGCGGCCGCCGACCTCGCACGCATCACCGTCGTCGCGGACGTCGTGCGTGCGTACGTCGAATCGTGCTCCGCCGGCGACGAACTCGCGATCGCGAAGCAATCGCTCGCGCTGCAGCAGCAACGCGTGAAGCTGTCGCAGCGCCTGCGCGATGCGGGACGCGGCAACCAGACCGACGTCACGCGCGGCGTCACGCAGGTGCGCACGCTCGCGGCAGACATCCCGCGCTTCGAAGGCCGCCGCAAGATCGCGCAATACCAGCTCGCCGCGCTGCTCGCGCGTTCGCCCGCCGACCTGCCGAAGGCGGTTGCCGAATGCGAACGCCTGCCGAAGCTGCGCCAGCCGATTCCGATCGGAGACGGTGCCGCGCTGCTGCGCCGCCGTCCCGACGTTCGTGAAGCCGAGCGTCAGCTCGCCGCGGCGACCGCGCGGATCGGCGTCGCGACCGCCGCGCTTTATCCGTCGATCAGCATCGGCGCGTCCGCCGGTTCGGTCGGCGTCGCCGCCGACCTGTTCTCGTCCACCACGAATCGCTGGTCGTTTGGACCACTGATCAGCTGGTCGTTCCCGGTCAATGGCCAGCGCGCGCGCGTGCGTGAAGCGGAGGCGGCGACCGGTGGCGCGCTCGCGCACTTCGACGGCGTCGTGCTGAACGCGCTGCGCGAAACGCAGTCGAGCCTCGCGACCTATGCGGCCGACGTGCAGCGCACCGATGCGCTGCGCACGGCCTACGAATCGGCGCGCAGTTCCGCTGACGAAACGCACCGGCTCTATACGGCCGGCCGCGAGTCGTTCATTTCGGATCTCGATGCGACGCGCACGCTGACGAGCGTGCGTGCGCAGGTCGCTGCGGCCGAAGGTCAGGTCGCGGCCGACCAGGTGAAGCTGTTCCTCGCGCTCGGCGGGGGATGGGAAAGCGATGCAAAGGCCGCTGCGGCGCAGCAGACGACGACAGCCGGCGCGCCGGCTGCTGCGTCGACGGCTGCAAAGTAAGCGCGCCCCAGGGCGGCGCGGCGTGCACGACGCGCCTGCCGTCGTGCGGCATCGTGCGTCGTTTCGCATGTCCGGTATGTCGATGCCGACGTCGCGCTTCATCTGCATTGCCGGTAAACTCGTCCGCGGTGTCCGTCATTCGCTGGCCACGCGCCGGCGGCCCATTTCCCGGAGAGTCATCATGCGAACCAGCGCCCGTAATCAATTCGCCGGCCAGATCAGCGCCGTCAAGCCCGGCGCCGTCAACGACGAAATCACGCTGCGTACCCCCGACGGCCTCGACATCGTCGCCGTGATCACGCACGGCAGCGCCGCATCGCTCGGTCTCGCGGCCGGCACCAAGGCATTCGCGCTCATCAAGGCATCGTCGGTGATCGTGATGGTCGACGTCGACAGCAGCAAGGTGTCGGCCCGCAACTGCGTCGCGGGCACCGTGTCGTCGATTGCGAAGGGCGCGGTCAATTCGGAGGTCGTGGTCAAGGCTGCGGGCGGTGCGGAAATCGTCGCGATCGTCACCAACGACAGCGTCGATCATCTCGGCCTCGCGAGCGGCAAGCCCGCGTCTGCGATCTTCAAGGCGTCGAGCGTGATCATCGGCGTCGAGTGATCGGCTGACCGTGCAATTGATCGCAATGGCGCCCCATCGTTCGCCGCGCCCGCGAACAGGGTGCAACGCTGCGTGCACACGCGCACGATGACGTCCGCGCTGGAGCATGCGCGTCAACGCATGTTTCAATCGCTGCTGTCCGGGGCGTACGACACCGACTCCCCGGATGCACGCCTGTTCGGCGCACTGGTTGCTGCACGCGCATGCCGCAACGAACTTGCGCTGCTCGGCCTGTCTTCCGTACGGTTGAGCGGCCTGCTTGCCCGCCGGTTTCCGCACTTGCGTTCCACCGATGCCGCCGCGCTCGTATCGGCCGCCGCCATCGCGCCGCCGCCGGCCGCGCACGCGCAGTTCGTCGCGACACTGCACGCGCTGCTGATGCGGGATGCGCATCCCACCGTCGCACACGACGATGCTGACTGCGTCGCGACAATCATTGCGCATGCGTGCCTGCGCCCCGATCACCTGTGGCGCGATCTGGGCCTCGACGGACGCGACGCGGTCTCCGCGATGCTCGATCGCTATTTCCCCGCGCTCGCTGCACGCAATACCGCGCAGTTACGCTGGAAGAAATTCCTCGCGCAGGAAGTAGCCGCATCGCTCGGGCAGCCGCCTGGGCCCGCGCCTGGATGTCCCGGGTGCGAGGATTTCGGTTTCTGCTTTCCCCGGGCACGATATTGACGACGGCGGCCTGCGCGGCTTGCCGGCGCGCATCGTTTGACCGATCATGCGCGACATCTGTCCATGCGCTGTCCACGCCTTCATTCAATCGCAAGCGTTCACCGGAGAGACAACCGTGGCTGACGTCGCGAGTCCCAATCTGCCGTCGCGTGATTTCGAAACCACGTCGCTGTTCTACTCGAAACTCGGCTTCGTCGAAACGTGGCGCGACGATGGCTGGATGATCCTGCGACGCGGCGACCTGCTGCTGGAATTCTTTCCGCATCCCGGTCTCGACCCGGCCACGAGCTGGTTCAGTTGCTGTTTTCGGCTCGCCGATGTCGTCGCATTTTTCGACGAGGTGCTCGCGGCCGGCATTCCGGAGCAGACGACCGGTTGGCCGCGCGCGCATCGGCCTAAACGGGAGGCATGGGGTGGCAGCGTCGGCGCGCTGATCGACCCGGACGGCTCGTTGATTCGCTTGATTCAGACGGACAACTGAATCGACCCGTGTCGATGGGTGCGGTGGGTACGAAACAACACCCCATAAACGGATACCTTGCGATGCATATTGCGCATGCCATCAACGGTCAATGACGATGGCGGTGGTGAATGTCCGGGAAATGTGCGTGACTGTGCGTGATCGGCAGATGAACGTGAGGATGCGTGTGCGGCTCGTCGCCGTCATACGGAAAATCGTGCGTGTGCTGATGATGTTCATCGTGCCGGTGCCGGTGCGTATGCTCGAGCCGTTCATGCGCGTGCTCGTGTTCGTGCCGTTCGCGCACGTGCAGCCAGATGCCGAGCGCCATCAGCGCGGCAGCGATCCAGAACGTGACGGACGGCAACGCCGGCCAGATCAGCAACGACAGCACGACGCCGAACAGCGGCGCCACCGAAAAATACGCGCCGGTGCGCGCACTGCCGAGGTGACGCAGCGCGACGACGAACAACACGAGACTGATCCCATAGCCGCCGAGGCCGGTCAGCATCGCGGCGACAGCGGCGGGACCGGCGGGCAGCGCCGCGCCGGTCGCGAGTGCGATACCGATGTTCACCGGCCCGGCGACCAGGCCTTTCGCGCACGCGATGACCATCGCATCGTTCGCGGCAACCTTGCGGGTCAGGTTGTTGTCGATTGCCCAGCACAGGCATGCGCCGGCAATCAGCAACGCGCCGCCCGGCATGCCCGTGCGCCCCGGGATCCACGACAGCAGCGTGCCGCCAGCGACGATCGCGACCATGCCGAGAAACACCTGGAGATCCACGTTCTCGCGAAACACGACCCACGCGATGACCGCCGTCAGCACGCCTTCGAGATTGAGCAGCAGCGCACTCGTCGCAGCCGGTGTGCTCGACAGTCCGAGCATCAGCAGCGCCGGACCCGCGACGCCGCCGGCCGCGATCGCGCCAGCGAGCCACGGCAGGTCCGCGCGTCGCAGCGGCGCGGCGTCCTCGGCCGGCAAGCGGCGGCGGCGCAACCGGCGCAGCAGGATCCCGATACCGAGACCGATCCCGCTGCCGAGATAGAACAGGCCGGCGACCATGAACGGCGACATCGCGCCGATCAGCACCTTGGCCAGCGGCGTCGCGGCGCCGAACAGCGCAGCGGCGGTGAGCGCGACGAGAATCGCGGAGTGTCTCGGGTTCATGATGCGGTCTTTGCGTAGGGCGTTGTGCGTGCAGAATCGGCAGCCATCGCGTGATGCGGTGGTGCGTACGGTTTGCCGGTGCCTCTCGATTTCGGTGAATGTCGGGGCGAGTTGCGCTGGCTTTCAGGTACCTGTCGCGTCATGCGCTGCCGGCAATGTACCGGTCCGACGATTCGTGCTGGGCAGATTATCGCGCGTGTGTCATTGGCCGCCAACCAACGTGGCCGTCGTGGGCGTGAATCCGGGTTCCATCTGCAATCCAATTACATTAGGAAAACGAATCATCATGCCGGTATGTGACCGGATGGACGCGGGCCGCCTACACGATGACACACGCGTCGGCCGTCCGCTCTCAAGATCGATGCGCAGCCGCACGCGATGCCCATCCATTCAACATTCGCCGGAGCGCGGCGCGACCGCGAATTGATCGATGCATGCCGCCCCTGGCAGATATCCCGTCGCCACGCTCGCCTGGTGTGACAAATACCTTGCATACAAGGCAGCCGCCGACACGCTTTCGTTGTCGGTTCGATTGGCAGTTCGATGCTGATTGCGTGAGGCCGACTGGCTGTGCCGCCAGCGGAGGCAGTCCCGACCTGCCCTCGGGGCAGATCGGTCTGTTATGTGATGTGCTGCATGCGCGATGCAGCCAGGCCGTCGCCACGCGGTCGCGCGGCGACACGTCGCGTGTTACTCGCTCGCGGCCGTTTGCTGCTCGGGCTGCGGTGCTGCGTCGGCCGGTACGTCTGCGGTCGCCGGCTGCGACGCGGCGGCGTCGGCTTGCGCTTGCGCCTTCGGCTGTTGCTGTGCGCCCTTCGCCGCTTGCGCTCCGCCCTTGTTGCCCGGACGGCGCGATTTCAGCCGGCGCGCACGCGCCGCGTCGTCGTGCGTCACGCGCCCCGCTTCGTTGCCTTGCAGATCGACCCGCACCGCGTCTTCGACGAGACACGACCAGTAACGATTGCCGCGGCACCACGTTGACATCGCCTCGCGCAGCTCGGCCTCGCTCAGGCCGACGGCTTGCGCCTCGCGAGCGAGGTCGTCCCAGATACCGACTTTCAGCGGCACCTTCGGGGCCGGATTTTTCGGGAACGCGCGCGGGAAGCGGCGCTGCAGTTTGCCGATCGCGACGATAACCGGATCGACCGGCGTCAACGGCTTCGCCGAAGCGGATTTCGCGCCGGACGACGCTTTGGCCCCGGCACCCGATTTGGCCCCGCGAGCGGGCCGGTCGCCGGACTTCGGCTTCGCGCCTGCGTCCGGTTGCGTAGCCGGTCGCTTCGCGTTGCGCTCCTGCTTGGCCTTTGCTGCGAGCTGCGCCCGCAATTCGGCAAGTTGTTCAAAACCCATAATTCAATCCACCAGGAATATAAGGCGTGGTTCGTGCAGCCATTCCGCACATCGGCGTTCGCCGCATCGCCTGCGGCTCATCTGCCACCGACGCGGATCATTGCGGGGCCGCATCGCCACCACCACTGTTTCAGGCACCCGGCCACGATGCCGGACAAAGGCAGGAGTGGAAGTATACCGGTACGCGCGGCCATCGGTTGACTCAGCGGTTCGCATTTGACGGATCCGAGGCAAAGGCCATGCGTCCGCGCGGTCGTGCAGCGCATTATGGCGGCGTTTTCGCGGTGGATCGACCCTCGCGTTACGTAGTGTCGTTAACGGTACTTTCGGGTTCGGTGCACCGATCGCGCGACTCATCGGTTATTCCACACTACGAAATGGCGCCCAATGGTATGGATAACGAAAACGCCGATACCTGGGGTTCGCATCTCCGAGGGATCGGGCTGTTGCATACAATTCGCGTGGCGTCGCGGGTTTCCTCAATCGCTGCCGGCATTCTTTTCTATTAGTTGCGTCCGCATCTATCGTCGATTGTGCGGCGGCGTCGGTGCGCCAGCGTGGCGCCGGTTTTCGCCGCTGTCGCAGACCGCGATGCGATTCGCGTGAGCGACGGCTCACGAAAAGTAGGGGTCTTGTGAATTCAGTGCAATCGGGCGCTGCACACCAGGCGCCGCGCTCCGGTCGTTGCACGCGGCCGCGGCTACGCTTCTGCCGGCTCGATCACCGGCAGTCAGAACACGCCAAGCGCCAAACCCGCAGCGAGACCCGCACCGACCTCCGCGCACCGTGCGAGATCCTCGCTGCCAATCGTCTTCGGCGCGAGGATCCGCTCCGGTGTTTGCGCATGGGTGCAGACAATCAGGCCCGGCACCACATTTCTGAGCCGCCATCCGGTCGCGATTCTGTCAATCTGGCGCAGCGCGCTCTGTCCGTCGCTGCCAGCACAGATCATCGCCGCATACGGGCGACCGTTCACGCGATCGAGCGCAGCGTAGTAACAGCGATCGAAGAAGTCCTTCATCAGCCCCGACATCGCAGCGAGATTTTCCGGCGTAGCAAACAGGTAGGCGTCGGCAGCGAGCACGTCGTCCGCGCTGGTCGCATTCGCGCGCTGCAACCTGACGTCGACGCCGGGTTGCTCGCGCGCGGCATCCGCGGCCGCTTCGGCCATCTGCTGCGTGCCTCCGGTCATCGTGTGATAGACGATCAACAGCGTCTTCATCAATTTTTGCTCGCGTTCGGTTTCATTTGCCCCTTTCACATGCGTCGGTCCGCCTCAATCCAGCTACGTCCACGTGTGTACCAGTGCCTGCATTCGCCGGTTGTCGAATGGCGCTTTTCTCGAGGCGATGGATGAGGCTTGCCTTGCGGATATCGACACGACTGTTTCGCTTCGCGCCTCACACGACGCGCGGTCAGTCCTGCCCGGTACGAGTCACATCGGTGTGGTTCGCGCGCGCGTAGTACGCAAGAAACATGTCGGCGGCCGTTTCCGCGACCTTCTGCTGTTCGTGTGCGCCGAGCGGCGGCTGGCCCATCGTCACTTGCGGCCAGAACGCGAACGCCTTCACGAGCCCGTGCAGTTGATGCGCGGCAAACTCGGGATCGGTCACCGACAACCGGCCAGCCGCCGCGGCCGCACGAATCCAGATTGTCAGGTCTTCTTCACGCTCGCCCATGCGTTCGACCATATCTCGCGCGCGTTCCGGCGAGTGGATAACCGCACCAATCGCAACGCGGGCGAGGGCAAGAAACGCTTCGTCGTTCAGCAACCGCAATTTGCGGCCCAGCAGCGCGAGAAGCTGGTCGCGCAGCGGCACGTCGGCACGATAAGCCGGTGCGCTGGCGGTCAGCGTCGCGTCCCACAATTGATGCAGGATCGCCGCGAACAATGCTTCCTTGCTCGCGAAGTGGTTGTAGACGGTGCGCTTCGACACGTCCGCGCGCGCGGCGATGCGATCCATGCTGGTCGCGTCATAGCCGGCCGCAAGGAATTCCTCGATCGCCGCGGCTAGTATTGCCGCACGCTTTCGATCGGTCAGCCGTTGAGGAGAAGTGCTCGTATCCATCAAAAAATTTTACACCCGTCAGTTTACTTTTCCCAGAGATAAACTACACTGATCGGTGTACTTTATTTTCCGGACGAATCGACATGGCTTCGCCTCTCGTATTTCTTCATCGCGTATTGGGTTTCGCCGCTGCCAGGCGTGGTCGAACGCTGTCCGGCGAGTCGCCGCAGCACAACGGCGTGCGCTTCAGCAACGTTGCTCCGCGACCGGCCGAAGGCTTCGGCAAAACGTTCAGCATTGCATGGAACATGCTGATCAACAAACCACGCGACACGGTTCCGACAAGCGCATTGCCCATCGATTCACTGACTCGCGAACAACTCGACGCAGCCCCGGATCGCAGCCTGTATCGGCTAGGGCATTCCACGCTGCTACTGAAACTGCGCGGCGAATTCTGGCTGACCGATCCTGTATTTGCCGAACGTGCATCGCCGTTTCGGCGCATCGGCCCAAAGCGCTTCCATGCGCCACCGATTACGCTTGAACACCTCCCGCCGTTGCGCGGCGTAATCCTGTCGCACGATCATTACGATCACCTCGACCGTGACACGGTGCTCGCGCTTGCAGCAACGACTAGCGTGTTCGTCACGACATTGGGCGTTGGCGACCGCCTGATCGAATGGGGTATCGAAGCAAAAAAGGTGCGCCAGCTCGACTGGTGGCAAAGTGTCGACGTCGATGGTCTGACACTGACCGCGACGCCGGCACAGCACTTCTCCGGACGCAGCTTGTTTGATGGCAACAGCACGCTGTGGGCGTCATGGGTCATCGTCGACGACGATCTGCGGGTGTTCTTCAGCGGCGACACCGGCTACTTCGATGGTTTCCGCACAATCGGCGAACGGCTTGGGCCCTTCGACGTGACACTGATCGAGACCGGGGCATACGACCCGCAATGGCCCTACGTGCACATGCAACCGGAAGAAACCGTGCAAGCGCACATCGACCTGCGCGGTCGCACGCTGATGCCGATTCACAACGGCACGTTCGATCTCGCGATGCACCATTGGCAAGAACCGTTCGAGCGCGTCACCGCGTTGGCAATGGTACGCGGCATTGAGCTGTCGACGCCCAGGATGGGCGAGCGGCTCGATCTGGATGCGCCGCATCGCGGTGAACGCTGGTGGCGAACGGTCGATGAGCCGGCAAAGGCTCCGGCGACGAAGTGGCGTCGGTGGCAGCAGATGTGCACATCGCAGGCGACGAAGTAGGTCCGCTGGCCGCGGCGGTCTCCGGCCGGAAACGTCGCGGCAGCGAATTTTCGTCGTGCTGTGTGGCTTCGTCACGGACTCTTGGGTCGATCGTGGGCGACGACGATCGATCGCGCTCCCGGCAGCAAACATCCGTCAGAGACCGAGCTATATATGACCGACCCAATTGTGACGATGCACTCGCCCTCTTGACGCAAAATCTCCAGGTTGCTGCCTCATCCGCACCGCGATAAACACAGGCCAAGCCTATCCGAAGCGATCATCGAGGCAGTCTACAGAATCCGGCTTAGCTCAACGTTGCCTTGGAGCGCGTCGCAAACTCAAGATTGACCAGGCCTCGCTTCGATTCCTCCCATTGCCTGCAGACTTGTAATCCGGCGCCGTCGACGCTGCGCGTTGTCACGTGACAACTAGCGATGAAGAACTCGCCACATCTATTGAATCCTTGCTAGCCTGTTCCGCGCGGGGTATTGATCTCAAACAGATCAATCGAACTACAGTCGATCCGATGGATCGTATTATTTATCACACAACACGTGTTGATTGATACATTATCGCGCCAACCGTGATTATCTAACCCAAGCAGCGCGCGCCAGATTCATGTGCCCCCATTTTGCCTGTTGCTCGCGCTTGTTTTGCGTGAAACAGCATGAAGAAAGTGCCGCAACCCTTTGCCAGGTAAGGGTTTCGGGACCATTACCCTTTTTGAAGAATTGTTTCACGCCCGACAGATTTGCGCCGTCTTGCATCGCCAACGCGTGCATGAAGTCGCGTCCAGCCAATCAAGAACGCGTGACGCGATGCCAGTGCTCTCTACGTCGGATCAACGGGGGCACAACAAGATTCAATTCTGCCCCCGCCCGCCTCACCGCCGTTGCCCCGAGCCCGTTGATCTGTTCCGTTTATTAGGGCCATATCAATCCCTCGGTTGGCCGGCCGGTGGAGATTGAAAGCATGCGTCGCTCCGGAGCCTCGAGAGAAGACCTCGATCGGCTCGGCCAGCATAGATCACACATATATCCCCGCTCGTCCGGCAAATCCTCTTACGCCGTCACTGAAGATTTCTCGGCAGCATCAAGCTGATCATTCCAGCATCAAGCCGAAGTGGTTGTCACGTGACAACAAACCGATGGTCTACACATCAGTGATCCGGCCCAATTGGCCCCGATTCACTCATATATCGAACGGACTTCTTCGCATTCGCAAACTACTATCGTGACTGCGTTGAGCTTGAGGATATGCGTCTAGGATCGCCGCCAGGCAGGTTGTCACGTAACAACCCGCATCAGTTGCAGTCGCAGCGCAAGCACCATCCGCCATATCTGGACGCAAGTCGATGTAATGAGGGGCGACGAAGAAGAAATCGCGGATATCGCGATCGCGCGTCGAGTCTGCTTGCTTCCCGTCCACAAGCGTTTGATGTCTTGGCTAGTCAAGTCAATTTGTCACGTGACAACTCGAATCCTGACACCGCTCCGGATCACAAGCCGATCGCCAAACTGCGTCGAGATTACCAACGATAGCGACATCAGATCTAGGAACCACTGTCATGAACTCGGGTCCTGCGACGCTGACGTCCTCAACACTTCCATTAGCACCTTACGTCGAGTGCCATGCCGTAATTTTGTTTACATCACTTTTGAATCAAAGTACTTAACTAGCCATTTGACCTGCTTGTCACGTGACAACAACATCTATAGAAAAATTTCTCTTCCCGTCTAACACTTTTCTGGACTTTTCCACAATAACTGCATATATTACGCAAAACTCCTTGGAGAGATTTAATGGCTTTCAAGATCGCCGTCAGTAATCAAAAAGGTGGTACTGGAAAGACCACCATTTCCGTCAATATCGCTGCGGCCTTCGAGGCGGGCGGCAACAAAGTTGCTTTGATCGATGCCGACCCCCAAGGCACATCGGTCAGATGGGTGACGAGCGGCGAAAACACGCTTCCGATGACAGTCCTGTCGTTAGCCCCCGCCGGTCGCGGTATCGGCGGCGAAATCAAGAAGCAGGATGCAAATTTCGACGTGATCGTCGTCGATTGCCCCGGCAACCTCGAAGACCCCCGCATTGCGTCCGTGCTCGAAGTCGCCGATTTCTGCCTCGTGCCGCTGTCGCCGTCGCCGGCCGATCTGTACAGCACCGTCGCGATGATTCGGATGATCGAGTCAATGCGGGCCGTTCGTAACCCGAATTTGTCTTCCGCGCTGATGCTAAATAGCGTCAATGGAAAAACTAAAATGCGAGAAGAAATTTTAAAAATTCTAAGGGCTGAAGAAATAGGGGAGCATCTGCTCGACAGCCAGATTGCGCAGCGCGAGGTGTACCGACAGACGTTCGCCCTTGGCACCACGATTCATCATCACAATCGATACCTGAAGGGGCTAAAAGAAGCCCGCGCGGAAATCGAGAGGCTGGTCACCGAAATGGCCCAATACATCGCGTCGACGCGCGCTACCGGAGCCGCTCATGGCTAAGGACACATCGAAAGAGAAGAAGCCGACTGGCAACCTGCATCTCGCAGCCGGCTTGCTGCGCGGGCTCGCGCAGGAAAACGCGGCGCTGGAAACGCGCCTGCCCGAGCCGGCGCCCGCACCGAATCTGGCGGTCGAGGCCCCGACCGCTACCACGATCGTTGCCACGCCCGCCGACGCGCTCGATCTCGGCGCCCCGCAGAAAGTTGCCGTCAAGGACTGCATCCCGAACCCGTTCAACCCGCGCGTGTTCTATTCCGAGTCGAGCCTGCACGAGCTCGCACTGACGCTGAAGCGGGAAGGGCAGATCGAACCGATCAAGGTCACGCGTCTCCCGGAATTTCCCGGCAAGCTCGTCGTGATCGACGGACAACGCCGCTTGCGCGCGACGAGCATCAACGGCGACGAAACCATCAATGCGACGTTTCGCACGGACCACACCCCCGAGCAGCTCTACACGATCGCGTATCGCGCCAACCATGACCACGAACGCCAGACCATCTTCGATGATGCGGTGGCGTGGAAACGTCTCCTCGACGAAAAGGTCTTTCCCGACCAGAACACGCTCGCGGAGAAGATCGGCAAGGACAAGGCATCAATCAGCAAGACACTGTCGCTGAATGCACTACCGAACACGCTGCTCGAACGGATGGCCAGCGCGAACGATGTGGTCGGGCTGCAAGCCGCGTACTTCCTGAAACTGATTTTCGAGCGCCTCGGCGAACCGGCGGCCGACCGTCTGCTCACGGCGGTGATCGACCGGAAAAAGTCGGTGCGCGACCTCGAGAATTTCCTGCGCGCGCAGAGCGACGGCAACAAGAAGGCCGGGCGTACACGTTACAGCGTTCGCCACGATTTCGCGCTCGAATCACGCGCGATCGGTCAGTTGAAGACTTATCCGGACGGGCGTCTGGATCTGCAACTGAAGGGGGTCGATGCGTCCCATCAGGAAGCGCTTGCCGACCGGCTCAAGACCGTGATCGACGCATACGTCGCTGAACTGGCGGTAGCGGCGCAAAAGTAAAAGAAGGCACCCAAAGCAAAGCCTCGCACCTGCATGGCTCCGCGCGGCCGGACGAAATCCGGTACACGGCGCACGCGAGGCTGCGAGGCCTTGATCAGTTGGTCGCGAGGCTGCTTTTCAGCAGGAATTCCAGCAAGTCGTCCGAGGTCGGTTCGCCCCAGGTATCGAGCGCCAACCACCGGAAGAAGCTGGTTTGCGCCAGCTTGCTCGCCTTCTTCTTCGGCGACAGCGTGAGGTCCTTCGAACCGGCCACCGTTTCGTTGTAACGCTCGAGCAGCCTGGTCTGGTCGTCGATCTCCAGCTCGCGGAAATACGCGCCGGCTTCGTCGACCTTTGCGGCCAGATATTTGTCGCGAATCTGTTCCTGCTTGCTCTGCGCGGATTCCTTTGCCGGCGCGGCCGCTTCGGTCCCCTGCCCGTCGGCCAGCGTATAGCCATGCGTCAGCGCCTTACGGAAATATGCGGCCACGTTGTCGACCGGCGCTGCGTTCTTCTTCGTAGTCCGATTGAGCGTATAGGCAATTGCTGCCTTGATGCGCTGCACACCATACTGCGTGATCAACCGGCGCGCTTCCGAACGCGGGATGCCGAACTTGGCGACTTCGTCGACGAGTGCTTCGTTCTTGACGTCGCCTTCCTCGACCGTATCCGCGCTCTGCTTGCGCGTTACCTTGAACTGGACAGCCTCCACGCTGCGACCTGACTTGTGTTCGATCAGCTCGAGCGTATGGTCGGAAACTTCGTTCACCTCCTGAATGCACGGCACCAGGACTTTGCTCTTGAAGAGCTTGTACTCCTTGTACGACTGCGACGCTTTGTCCTGACCGAGAATGAGATCGCGGAATTTCGGCAGCGGAATCTTTGCCGTGATGCCGATCCCCTCGTAGCGCACCGTATTTTCCCAAAGGGCAAGCGAGTGCGAGCGCCGAAACTCGCGCGCGATCCGCATATCGATGAGCGCGTAGATTTCCGGATTGAGCAGTTCGCTGCGAATCTGGTCGGAGAAGCTGTACTTCAGCACCGATTGCTCGAGCTCGGCGCCGGCGAGCAAGCCCGACGCCTTCCACACTGTCGAGCGGTCCGCGGCAAGGTAGTCCCAGTTGACGACGGTACTGATCAGCGAGTTGACAGTGTCCTTCACATACTTCGTGTTGTTGCTGTTCAACCCGCTCTCATGTGACAGCGCGGCGATCGAGATCGAGAAACTCGTCCGGCCCGGCTCGAACGCTTCCTGACGAAGGGCGTTCTTGATCAGTGAGCTGAACATCTTGCGCTGCTGCAGACCGATCTTTCCGGACTTTGGAGCGATATGAATCGCCTGGACCGCCTTGCGCAGCAGATCGGGCGGTTCGGGCGTCTGAAATAGCGAAACCTGCTTGTCGGAGCCTTTGATTGCGGGCTTGCGCGGCATCGTGATGTCCGGAGAAGGTGACCGTGTTGATGGCGGACTTTATACCTTTTCAAGCCGTCGAGCAACGACCCGTTCTCCAGTATCACTTTCAATAGTGCCGCTAACATAGCGATTCAAAAGGAAAAATTCCATTTTCACGATTTGTGCGACACCCCATATCCATATACCTTTTCGCCAAGAACCACTCCCAGATCCGGCTACCTGTGTGGCCTGACGCCAGAGGCCGGCATGGGAATTGCCTTACTGAAGGTACCCATTCATGGGAAATAATCCAGGGCAACTGGATTGACGAATCCGGTTCGTGGTGCCCTGCAACACGGTCTGCATTCCCCCATAACACGCTACCTTTGGAATATCCCATGAATGGGTACCTATTCAGATCCGCCAGCTCGGCGTCTTGCCTCCATCGGTATCTCCAAGACGAAAGCATCTCCTATAAATGGCTACCTCATGATTCCCCCACAGAAGGTGACCTTTCCGCCGCCCTGATCCTGTTTATGGGACCCTGGATCCTAAGGGATGAGCAGAACGAGATCATTCTGCCCAAGCTGTCGCCCATAAACGGCTACCTGAAATCCATCCCATAACTGGCAACCCCACATGAAATGCTGTGCCCGGCACCGTAGATGATTCAGCAAGAAGGCACCATAAATGGGTACCAATAGCTTCCCCCATAGAAGGCTACCTGACGCGTTTTTGGGCGAAAATCCCATAGCAGGCTACGTGTTCCCCATATCCACATCCCCCATTTCCCACAGCTCGGTACCGGATTCCCCAAATCCACAGACCTGAAACCCCATATTCATCCGCCTGTGCCCCCATAAATGGGTACCGAACACCTGGCAAACCGTTGCCAGACAAGGCTGTGAGCCGTCTAAAAGTAGTTAAAGAAGTAAACGTTGTTTATCAAAGATGTAAACACACGTGTGCCTGTGCAGAAAAACACCCCCCATAAACCGCTACCCATGCGTACGGAAAAGGCTTGTAAGCACAGCAATCCAGACGCCTCGCCTGTTCGAACCCCCCATTTCTGCCTTATTTTTCAAGCGTTCCAAGCCTGGCAAGGCATTTCCTGATGGTGAGTACCCACTAACAAGCTCTCAAACGTAGAAACTTATGGGAGGAAATCCTCGTTTTCGGGGCATAGGTTCCCACCTATGGGAGTGAAAGACATCCCCAACGGCATGTTCCTCGTCCGGGATTTCCCGTAGATGGGCGACAGCCGCGCCCGACAGCGGGGTCCGCAGGTTTCCGTCAATGCAGTGAGAAATCGCCGAAATTCATTCTCGAGCCGTTTTTTTGGCATCTGTGCCACCGTTTCCATGGAGAACTCTTCGGTTGTCACATATTGATCTGTCGGGCACTTTCCAGCCGATGGCCCGTCCACCGACGGAGCCGGCTGGCTCTTGCACCGCTCATTCCGCGTCGCGGTTTTCTACCTTTGGCCCAGGATCGGAATTGGCAACGTATTCCGAGGCTCGACCGGAATCACATCACTGTGCCGCGCGAGATGCCGACTATGGGCACTCGATCGTAACAATCCTGGCGAGCCGACCCGAACGTGAGGCTGCGCTATCGGCATGACTCAGTCTCACAGGATCCGCACTCGAATCCCGAAAATTCTCACCGTAGGAAGCGGCCTTTTCCTGTAAAAGCTCACCTACAAGGCGTCTGCCGGACTAACAAACCGTGAGGCGACGCCTCTACCCCGATGCTGTCACCGAACGGAAAAGCTGTGGGGCATACACGCGGCGCCGAACACATCGCCGTTCTCGTCAGGCTGAAGACTGTGCGCGACGTCGGTGCGAAACCAAGCGCGACGCACTCGCACCGGCGACCGAAGGCGTCATGCCCGAGCGCAATCGTGAACGAATGTCGATCGAAGCGTTCACCTTGAGAGGCGGAAGTCGTCGTTACCCGTAGACGTCATCTCCCACAACCGGCGACGAATAGAACTGAACAGGTGACCATGAGTGCGGCGATCGGTTACCCGAACGTTCGACTCGCATCGTGCCGACGCGCGGCGGAACGCGGCAGGCTCGGTACGAATGAATCGTGGTCGTTTATGGGAGCAACCGCCGTTCGGGCGGCAGCAAGTCGCAACATGGTGCACAGGTCCGCGATCCCGCCGCATGTCCCGCTCATGAGACAACGATCGCGTTGCGTGAGCAGCAATTTCCATGGATGAAACAGTCGGCGTTGTGCGAGGGTGGGAAATACCTAGATCGATTGAATCTTCATCGGCAATCTGCACAGTATCGGTGGAACGATCCGCTTCGTCACACCGTTGCCGCGGTCGTGCATGTTGCGTGGCTGCCGAGCACGATGCATCGTCGTGGCGCCAACGAAAAGCGGAGCGGGCGGCGCGCGGGACACATGACGATAGGACACTCCCATACATGTATCCCCGCGACGGTACGCACGATGGCGCCACATTTCTTGCAACACGGTTATGATGCAAAGGCCCTGACCGCGACATGAAGACTGGTCAGGGGCAGGGGCGGTATCTCGATGTGCTTTCACTCCGTGACCAATCAGAAAAGAGAGTTCAGCGATGCGAATCCAGATCAGAAAACTGACGCTGGCTGCTACGGCAGCAGCGTTCCTCTTCGGCTCGGCCGCTCCGGTGTTCGCGCAGACCGACGCCAGCGCACCGGCCGCATCCGCCGCATCGGATGCGAAAGCCGCGAAGCGTGAAGCACGCAAGGCAGCGCGAGCAAAACGCAAAGCCGAACACAAGGCAGCGCGTGCAAAGAACAACGCCGAGCTGAAGAAACTCGAAGACGCTGGCTACAAGCCGGCAGCCAACGATCCGAACTATCCGCAGAATCTGCAGAACGCTCAGAAGAAGGCGGGCGAAGCCGCTGGCGCAAGCCAATAAGCATTCCGCCAAGACAAGCCCCGGCGCGAGCCGGGGTTTGTCGTTTGTGCTGCTGAAACGCGATGCGCGGCCAGTCACCATGCAGATGTGACATCCGGGCCAATTGATTCGGCATCCTTTGTTTATAGAAGAGATGAATGCCATCTCGATCCGTCGAATCTTCCTGCTCGCCGTGAACGACACACACCATCCTGCTTGTTCATTTTCAGAGGAATCCTACGGAATGCAGCAGATCGATGGATGAATCACAAAACGAAAATCGATCATGCACGAGCGATAAGGCTTCGCGCAAGCGCACAGGAAATTCGCATCAATCGAGCGGCTGCACATAGTGCAACGACCTGGTCGCCGACCTCCCGATTCGGTCAGCGCCGCCCGTCCGCCGCAGCGTTCCCCGTCGCTTTCAGCCAGTCCTTGAATGCCCGCACGGCCTCGTCTTCCGCGCGCGCAGCCGCCACGTAAGTGAAATAGCGCCACGGCGGCAATGCCGGTTCGCTGAACGGCTGCACGAGCCGGCCTTCGGCGATGTCGTCCGCGACGAGCGCGATCGGCCCCATCGCGACGCCGAGGCCGTCCAGCGCGCCTTGCAGCGTCAGATAGAAATGTTCGAGCGTGAGCGAATGCTGCGGTACCAGGTTCGCATGCCCCGCAGCCGTGAGCCACTCGGGCCACATGCCGGGATAGGTGGCCGCATGCAGCAGCGTGAAGCCGGCGAGATCGGCCGGCGTACGCAACGGCCGGCCCTCGAGCAGCTTCGGCGCGCATACGGGCAGCCGGATTTCCGACAAGAATTCCTCCGCAACATATCCATCGATTGCCTGCGGGCCGCCGCGGACGATCAGGTCGACTTTGTCGCGCAACTTCTCGATCGGGTCGTTCGATGTCGACAGCCGCACCTCGATTGCCGGATGCGCAACCTGGAACGACGACAGCTTCGGCACGAGCCAGCGCAGCGAAAACGTCGCGGGGGCGCTGACGCGCAGCACGCGCTGCTGCCCCTGGCCGAAATGCTGCGCGGTGGCGAGCGCGATTCGGTCGAACGATGCACCGACCTCGGCGAGGTACAGGCGGCCGGCATCGGTCAGTTCGACGCGCCGGTTGTGCCGCTCGAACAGCGCTCGGCCGAGCCATGCTTCCAGTTGCTGAACATGCCGGCTGATCGCGCCATGCGTGACGCACAGCTCGTCGGCGGCGAGCGTGAAACTGCCGAGGCGGGCCGCGGCTTCGAACGCGCGCAGCGAATTCAACGGAGGGAGTCGTCGGGCCATGCATCACTTCGCGTGAAATTTACTCACGCGAGCACTCAGTTTTAATCGTTTGATCGGGTGATCCTGCTCCGCCAATATGGCACACAAACGGCCGACGCGGCCGAAATAGATGTCTGAATTTCTCACATGGAGGATGGAGCATGCCGAACGTGGTGGTGGTGGGCGCCCAATGGGGTGACGAAGGCAAGGGGCGCGTCGTGGACTGGCTGGCGGCGCAGGCCGATCTCGTCGCACGCTACAACGGCGGCCACAACGCGGGCCATACGCTGGTCGTCGGCGACAAGACGTACAAGCTCGCACTGCTGCCGAGCGGCATCGTGCGTGGCAAGCGTGGCGTGATCGGCAACGGCGTGGCGCTCGATCCGGAAGCGTTGCTGGCCGAGATCGGGCGGATGGCCGAGCTCGGGTTGTCGGTGACGCCGGATAATCTGTCGATCGCCGAGAATGCCACGCTGGTCCTGCCGATTCACCGTGCGATCGACCGGGCGCAGGAGCGTCTGCGTCGCGAACCCATCGGCACCACGCTGCGCGGGATCGGGCCAGCTTACGAGGACAAGGTCGGGCGCCGCGGGTTGCGGGTCGCCGATCTGGCGGAGCCGGGCCAGCTTGCCGACAAGCTCGATGTGCTGGTCGATCATCACAATGCATGGTTCCGCGGCCTGGGGCTCGAGCCGTGCTCGCGCGATGCGATGCTGGCAATGCTGCTCGACATCGCACCGAAGATTTTGCCGTTCGTGCGTCCCGTATGGGCTGACCTCAACGACGCGAACGACCGCGGCGAGCGCATTCTGTTCGAGGGCTCGCAGGCCGTGATGCTCGATATCGACTGGGGCACTTATCCGTTCGTTACGTCGTCGGGCACCGTTGCGTCGGCCGCGGCGGCCGGCACGGGCCTCGGCGCGTCGAAACTCGGCCACGTGCTGGGCGTGACGAAGGCGTACGCGACGCGCGTCGGCGGCGGACCGTTCCTCACCGAACTGACCGACGCCACTGGCGAAACGCTGCGCGCACGCGGGCAGGAGTTCGGCGTCAACACGGGTCGGCCGCGCCGCTGCGGATGGCTCGATGCCGCGCAGTTGCGGCAGGCAGTCCGGATCTCCGGCATCGATTCTCTCGCGCTTACCAAGCTCGACGTGCTCGACGGTGTCAGGTCGATCGCGCTGTGCGTTGGCTACGACCTTGACGGCGCACGCGTCGAGCATCTGCCCGCGAGCCTCGATGCGCAGGCGCGCGCAACGCCCGTCTACGAAACGTTCGGCGGGTGGGACGGCACCGTGAAGGGGGTACGCGAGCGCGCGGCGTTGCCGCGCGACGCTCAGGATTTCATCGCGCGTATCGAAGCGATCGCGGGTGTGCCCGTGTCGATGATCACGACCGGCGCCGAGCGCGACGACACGATTGTGCTGAGCAACCCCTTCGACCCGTTCTGAGTGCGACGCGGCACGCGCGATGAGTGTCCGGCAGACCGCGTCGGTTCGGAGCCGGTCGTCCTTCGGCATGGGGTATCGCAATGGGCGATCGCTCGCCGATGTGGCGTACGGCAAACTGGACATGCCTGCACCGCTGCGGTACTGTTCCGCACAATTCGCGCCAGACCGGAACGTGCCGGGGCGGGCGCCGCTGCAAGGCGATTTCAATCCCGGGGACATGTCGATGGACACGTTACAGATGATGCGCATTTTCGTCCGGGTGGCGGAGGAGGGCAGCTTCACGAGCGCGGCCCAGCGCCTGGACATCACCACCGCCTACGCATCGCGTTCGGTCGCGCAACTCGAAACGCACCTGCGCACCCGTCTCCTCAACCGGAGCACGCGCCGCATCGCATTAACCGATGCTGGACAGCGCTATCTCGACCGCTGCCAGCGCATCCTCGGCTATATCGACGAAGCGGAAGCCGAGGCGGCCGACGCGCAGGCGAAGCCGTCGGGTCGCCTGCATGTGCATGCGACGACCAGTTTTGGCCAGGCCTACCTGGTGCCTGCGGTGGTGCGATACCGGGAACGCTATCCGTCGGTAGCCGTCGAGCTCACGCTGTCGCAGCATGTACCCGACATCATCGACGAAGGCTACGACGTGTCGCTGCAACTGAGCACGACGGAGCTGCCGGACTCGGGGCTGGTGTCGCAGCGGCTCGGCGATGTGCATAGCGTGCTGTGTGCGTCCCCGGCATACCTGAAGGCGCGCGGCACGCCGCGCACCGTGCGCGATCTCGAATCGCATGCGTGCCTTCAGATCGTCACGCCGATCTTTCCACGCGACCGGTGGCATCTCGACGGCCCCGACGGTCGCGAGACCTTCGAACTGCCACTGCCGGATTTTCAGGTCAATATCGCCGATGCGCTCGGCGCCGCATTGCGCGCCGGCCTCGGAATCGGCTCATTGCCGATGTCGACCGCGGTGCCCGCCCTGGCGAGCGGTGCGCTGGTTCGCGTGTTGCCCGAGTACCGGCTGCAGAAGCTGACGGTCTACACGCTGTACGCATCGCGCCAGTACCTCGACGCAAAGATCCGCACGTTCGTGGATTTCCTGCGTGAATGCGTGCCTGAAATGCTGTCCGCCGACGAGGCGGCGCTGCGCGGCTCCTGCGAGCCCTGAGCGAAGGCCGGACAACGAATGCCGGGCCGAATGACTCGGCACTCGCAACGTAGCCCGTGAATCGACGTTTGGCCATGCCAGATATTTTGCACACCGAAGTTGATGACGAGGGTGCAGCGGAGTTTTCGAGACTGGGGGTATTCCAGAGCTGCCCGTGGCACTCCCATTCCCTCGTGCGCGCTTTGGTGTCGAACCCGTGACGCGCGAGACGGCCGCATCACGAATTCATTCCGCAAAACGACAACGCCACGGCTGCAAGTCCGTGGCGTTTCGCTTCATGCATCGCTGCCGGGCAGCGGTGGGGGGTCGCTGCGATATTACTGCTGCTTGTCCCAGAGCGTGCGTCCGAAGAACGTGAGCGTGCGATCCCACGCGATCTGCGACCACACCGGATCGAACTGCGTGCCGCCGATGCGGCCCGGGCCGACGGCCGTTTCGTTCGCGAACGCGTGATGCGCGAGATAGCGGTGGAATTCGATGTCGACCTTTGCGTCGGTCAGCTTCTTGTCCAGCGCATCGACCTGGTCGATTGCGAAGAACGCATCCTGCGTGCCCCAGTGTCCCATCAGCGGCACCTTGATCTTTGAAGGATCGAGGTAGTCGAGCGGGGGGAAGCCGTACCAGGTGACGCCGGCGTCCGCATCGGCGAACTGCAGGGACAGCAGCGTGAGAGCGCCGCCCATGCAGAAGCCGGTGATTGCCACGCGCGACGCGTGTGTCTTCAGGTATTGCACCGCGCCGGGAATGTCCTGTGATGCCGCGTCGCCGAAATCGAGGCCTGTCATCAGGTGGTGCGCTTCTTCCTCCTCCACCGTCGCCTTGCCGCGATACAGGTCGGGCACGAGCGCGAAGTAGCCGCAGCGCGCGAGACGGTCGGCAACGCCGCGGATCTGGTCATTCAGGCCCCACCATTCCTGAATGACGACGACCGCGGGCGCACCCTCGGTCTTTTCCGGCGTGGCGAGGTAGCCCTGCAGTTCCTGGCCGTCCGGACGGCGAAACGTGATCATGGAACCGGATGTTTGAGACATGAAACCGCTCCTTTTCGAAAAATGCGATGAGTGCGGCATCGGGTCGGCCAGCGAGTGCGGTATGCCCGGTGAGTCGAGGCTTCGCTCGTGCTCGCTTCGGCCGGCGCCGACCACGCGGCCATTCTATGCGCAAACGCCGGCGGTCCGCGTGAACGTCGCGTTGGCCGAACCGCCCCCACGCATCGGTCGGGCTTCGTGCAGCGCGCATGTCGTGTGTACCGAAAGCGAAACACCCCGCCCCGATGAACGGGAGCGGGGTGTTTCGTCGATAGCGGGCGTATCGCGTGTTGCGCCGCGTTTGGCGGCCTTATTGACCGAAATAGACCGAGTCGCGAGCGTTCTGCTTGACCGCGATTGCGCGGCCGGTACGCACGCCGGCTGCGGCCTGCGTGCCGTAACCCGTCGAGTCGCCGTTCGTCACGCGTGCCTGCGCGGTCTGCAGCGCATTCGGATAGTGGGCGTCGGACACTTCCGGCTTGTACCCGGCCTGTTCGAGCTGGACGAGTTCGGCGCGGACTTGAGCGCGCGTCAGTTGGTCCGACGGATTCGCCTGAGCGAATGCGCCAAGAGATGCGGACAGGGCAGCGGCAGCGGCGACTGCGTGGATGAACGATTTCATGGTGACCTCCGGTTTTCGTCGATTTCGCGCTTCGCGTGTTGCGTTGAGCGGTTGATTGCATCGTAGCGATCGCGATACCAGTCGGAAATACGCGTTCCAGCGAATGATTATTGCAACTGGGTAAACGATTAAGAGGATTTCGTCTGATGATTATTGGCATGGCTGATGTGGTGGTCACGGGTTGCAGTTGGCGCTATTCGTGAGAAAAATTGTTACGTGACAACTTCATGTCGTCACGCGTGACGGCGCGGGCTGCGAGGCAGGACAGCCGGTTTCGCCGACACACGCAGCCACCCGCCATCGGGAAGGGCAACTACGGAGTTCACCTGGCGTCGGCAAAACGCCTATAATAATTGGGCAAATTGCCGGAGAAGATCCATGAGCACGATCGCATTCCATCCGTCGGGCGCCGCACACCCGCGTCAGGCCGAGTTCACGATCCTCGAGCAGCTGCTCGCGATTCGCGTGCGCTCGGGGGCCGATCTCGCCGAGCTGGCGAGCGCGCGTGTCGACGTTGCGGTGATCGATCGGCTGTCAGAACGCGGCCTGAAGTCGGACGAACTCGCGTTCATCATCCCCCGACGCACACTGAGCCATCGTCGCCAGGCGCACGAGCGCCTGTCGCCGGAGGAGTCCGACAAGGCGATCCGGCTGGCACGCATCGTCGCGCAGGCGACGGCCACGTTCGGCGACCAGGACAAGGCGATGGCGTGGCTGCGCAACGGGCTCCAGCGCTTCGGCGGACGCACGTCGCTCGACATGTCGAGTACCGAGCATGGCGCGCGACTCGTCGAAGAAGCCCTCACGCAGATCGACGAGGGGTACTTCGCTTGACGACGCTGTGGCGGATCAGCAATTACGCGGACCTGAAAGGCGTCGGCGGATTGCGGGCCGGTGGGCGCTGGCATTTTGCCGGGCAGCCCGTCGTCTATCTCGCCGAGCATCCGGCGCTTGCACTGCTCGAGACGCTCGTTCACTTCGAAATCGCCACCGTTGCGCAATTGCCGAGCGGATACCAGTTGCTTCGCATCGAGGTGCCTGAATCGGTGGACGTTGCCGAGATCGCGGATGGCGATGCGCCGGCCGACTGGCGAGAGAACGTCGACTGGACCCGCAGCGCCGGCACCGAGTGGCTGCACACACAGCCGAGTGCCTTGCTGCGCGTCCCGAGCGTCGTCGTGCCGCACGCGCACAACTTCCTGTTGAATCCGCTGCATCCTGCCGCATCCGACATCCGCATCGCGGAAGTCATTCAGTCGCCGTACGACAGCCGGATTCTGCGGCTGGTCCAGTCGAACGAGCGCGAATAGGACTGGCCGCACGCGGATGCGTGCACAACACCGATCAGCATGCGCGCGCGGTCTGCACCCGCATCGGGCGCCAGCGTCCGCCGGATTTGCGTAACCGTTCATGAGCTGGCGACGCCACGCATTGCGCCGATATCGGCATGCGGATGTCGGCCAACTGGCGGCGCGCATAGGCGTTGCGGTGTTGCGCAGCACGCGCGGACCCAGGTCGATTGCGTGAAAGCCGATCGCGAGCGGTTCGACGACGTTGCATGCACGACGTGCTGGTCACGCCACCCCATTCCGTTCTTGCGCAAAAAAATCCGTTCGTGGGACTATCGATCGGGCTGCCTGCCCGTCGAGGGAGGCAGGCAGCATGGCGAGCATCGCAACGGCCTACAAGAATCTCGAGAGAAAATGAGCAGAACCGCGATTGTCCCCGCATACGCGTTCGCATTCGTCGCAGCCGTCCTGATGACGGCGTGCGGCAGTGACGACATCGAAAACAACACAGTCGCCACGTCGTCGCCTGTATCCGACGCGAGCTGCCTCGCGATCGACAGCAGTGGCTCGACGGTCGTCGTGGGCTCGAACCAGCCGGGCGATCCGTCGCTGCCGGAAGCCTCGTCGGGTTATCGCACAGGCATGAAACCCGTCTATGCGAAGACGTACCTGGTGGCGACCTCGAACGCTTATGCCAGTGCGGCCGGCTGCGCGGTGCTGAAGCGGGGCGGTACGGCCGCCGACGCGGCAGTCGCCGTGCAGGCCGTGCTCGGCTTGACGGTGCCCGAGGCGACCGGGCTCGGTTCGGGCGGCGTGCTGCTCTACTACGATGCGCGCGGCAAGACGTTGCAGGCATACGACGGACGGGAAACGGCGCCGGCCGCGGCAACCGGGAACTACCTGCGCTATGTCGACGACCAGACCGACCAGTCGGCACCTCAACCGAACGCGCGCGCAAGCGGGCGTTCGATCGGCACGATCGGCGTGCCGCGGCTCATCGAGGCGTTGCAGCAGGATCACGGCAAGCTGCAGTGGCAGGGGTTGTTCGGCGACGCGATCACGCTCGCGACCAACGGCTTTCCGATCGGTGGCCGGCTGGCCGATGCCATCGCGTTGAATGCGGCGAACCTGAAGCGCGACCCCGAGGCCGCCGCGTATTTCCTGAACGCCGACGGCACGCCGAAGACGCTCGGCACCGTGCTGAAGAACCCGGCTTACGCGCATACGCTGACGCTGATGGCGCAGTCCGGCGCGAATGTGCTGTACACCGGGCAGATCGCACAGGACATCGTCGCGAAGATCGCGACGACGCGGGGCGCCGACGGCTCGACGATCACGCCCGGCAAGACGACCATCGCCGATCTGGCCGCGTACCAGGCGAAGCGCCGCGAACCCGTGTGCACGACCTATCGGAACTATTGGGTATGCGGGATGCCGCCGCCGTCGTCGGGCGGTATCGCGGTCGCGTCGGCGCTCGGCATTCTCGAGAACTTCGACCTGACGCCGCTGAAGCCGACGGCGATCGATCTCGAAGGCGGCAAGCCGACCGTCGCCGGCGTGCATCTGATCACCGAAGCCGAGCGCCTCGCGTATGCCGATCGCGACAAGTACGTGGCCGATACGGATTTCGTGCCGCTGCCAGGTGGCACGTGGGACACGTTGCTGAACAAGCCATACCTGAAGTCGCGTGCCGCATTGATCGACACGAGCCGCAGCATGGGCACCGCGCAGCCCGGCAATCTCGGCGCGGTGCCGCTCGGCGTCGACACGACGCTGATCGAGCACGGCACCAACCAGTTCACGATCGTCGATGGCGATGGCAACGTGCTGAGCGCGACGACGACCGTCGAGTCGAGCATGGGCTCGTTCCATATGACCCACGGTTTTCTGCTGAACAACCAGCTGACCGATTTCTCGGCGAACCCGGTCGACAGCGCCGGCAACCCGGTGGCGAACCGCGTGCAGCCGGGCAAGCGGCCGCGCAGCTCGATGGCGCCGACAATTGTGTTCGGCAGGGCCGCGGACGGCTCGCGTGGCGATTTCGTGATGGCCACCGGTTCGCCGGGCGGCGGGACGATTCCGCAATACGTGGTGAAGACGCTCATCGGCGCGCTCGACTGGCGGCTCGATGCGCAGCAGTCGGCGGGGCTTGTCGACTTCGGCGCGAGCAACAGCCCGACGACGAACGTCGGCGGCGAGCATCCGAACGTCGATGCGTCGAACAACGGCGCGAACGATCCGCTGATCGCGGGGCTCGTCGCGCTCGGGCACAAGGTATCGACGTCCGCGCAGGCGAGCGGTATCAACACCGTGATGCGCGTGACGGTCGGCCAGTCGCCCGCGCTGCAGGGCGGTACCGATCCGCGGCGCGAAGGTGCCGTGCTGGGTGACACGTTCAGGCCGTGAGCGGGCGGCATCCGAGTATGACGTGCGGCTCGGGTCTGTCGATCGCGGCGGATACAGCGCTGCGCGTGACCGACATGAACCATGAAGCGACTCGTGATCGCAACGATCGACGAACAGAACGGCCACGCATCGTGGCAAGGGGCCGCCGTGACGAACGCGCATCTGCTTGAAATGGACGCCATCCTGTCGGGGCCGGGATTTTTCGATTTCCTCGGCGACGTCGATTGCGATCGCGCGCTGACCAGCCGCGAAGCGGAGCCGTTCGACATCTGCTGGATGACGGCATTCGACGAAATCGACGGCGATCCGGGGGCCGCGCTCGATAAGGCGGCAGTGGACGCACTCAGGGAAAAGGCGTTCAGGCTGGCGTTCCGGGCATCGGGGAATGCCGACATCGCGGCATGCGTGTCCGACGACATCGAGCTGATCGCGAGAAGCCGGTTGTCTGGCTGCACCGACGGCTGGCCGACCCGCGTTCTTTGGGATGCCTACAGGAATGGCCGCTTTCCGTGCTAGCCGATACTTCGTGCCCGGTGCGCCGATGCATGTCATCGAGCGACGCCAATCACGCGCCGCGCGCGATGATTGTCAAACAGTGTGAGTCAATCGTCAGCATTTGCAACTGAAGTAACAGTCCCTGCAATTCGATGGTTTTGGACGTTGGCGCGGCTACATTAGCTCCACCTGCCGCACGTCGCGGCGAGGCATGCGACCAGCCGCACGAAGGCGGCTCGCAGCAACAACGTCTTTGGGGAGAATGACCATGAACAAGATTCGCACGATTCTGCTTGGTGCCGCGCTGACGGCAATCGCATCGGCTGCTTTCGCACAAACGGCACAGACGGGCGCACAAGGCTCCGCCGGCGTCGGTGCACAAGTCCAGACGCCGCTGCTCGGCGGTGGCGTGGGCGTGCAGGCAGGTGCAGGCGCGAATGCAGCGGGCTCGGGTTCGGGCGCAGGCAACCTCGTCGGCGGTGCGCTGAACGGCGTGGGCAAGACGGTGGGCGGCGTCGGCTCGGCAGCGGGCAACGCGGTCGGTGGCGCAACGCAGGCAGTCGGCTCGGCCGCCGGCTCGGCGAAGGATGCCGCAGCATCGGCCGTGCACGCGACGAAGTCGCACGTGAAGCATGTCGCGAACTCCGCAAAGAGCCGCGCGCAGGGCGCGGTGTCGACGGCCGGTGATGTCGCCGGTGGCGCGAAGGCAAAGGCCGGCGAAGCGCTCGAGGGCGCGACGAACGCGGTGCAGGGCGGCGCATCGGTCGGCGTGAAGGGTTCGGCGTCGGCACAAGGCGGCGCGCTGTAAGCGACACGCAGTCTGCCAAGGCCCGGCCCGCTTCGATGCGGGCCGGGCTTTTTTCATTGGGCCCGCCGCGCATCGTGGTGGTCGCGTTGGTGTGCCGTGGATCGCAACAGGCGGTCCGCACGCCCTCTGCCGTTGCTTGCCCGCCACGCTTGAATAGCGCGACTCCCGGTCGCCGGCCCGCCCTCGGGCAGCGCAGGTCCATTCGGGCAAGCATGTCCGATCGGCATCGTGACGACAGACGATTTCAACGTGTCGCCCCAGTTTGCCCGGTGTGATCCGATAATATTCCGAGGCATCGCGATTCCCGTGTTTCGAGTCGCATATTCGTCGCGGCTGCGCGATAACGCGCAGATCGAGAGCACCGGGTCGCGCGCATTCCCGAGGCCCGGTTTCAGGTACCATCCCGACCCGCTGGCGAGGGTGGCATCATCGGCCGGACGATGTTTCATCGTCGCGATGCAACGGCGATGTTCCGGTTCGTACCTCGCGGCCGCGTTGCGCCGCTCGACAGCGCACAATGCTTGTCGACATCGTCCCTTCGTCCTGAAACAGAGGAATCTTCGTGAAGTTCATCCACGCGGCAGACATTCATCTTGATAGCCCGTTGCACGGCCTGAGCGCGTATCCCGACGCACCGGCCTCGCAGTTGCGCAACGCATCGCGCGAGGCACTGCGACAGCTCGTGGATCGGGCGATCGAAGAGGAGGTCGCGTTCCTCGTGATCGCCGGCGACCTGTACGACGGCGACTGGAAGGACCACAACACCGGCATTTTTTTCGGTCAGCAAATGGGCCGCCTGCGCAAGGCCGGCATTCGCGCATTCGTGCTCGGCGGCAATCACGATGCCGAAAGCGAGATGACGAAGAAGTTGACCTTGCCCGACAACGTCACCGTGTTCGGCCATCGCAAGCCGGAAACCCATCTGTTGCCGGAATTCGACGTCGCGCTGCACGGGCAGAGTTTCAAGGACAAGGCCGTTGTCGACAATCTCGCGATCGGCTATCCGGATCCGGTGCCGGGCCATTACAACATCGGCGTACTGCACACCGCGCTAGAAGGCTATGCAGCGCATGCGAACTATGCGCCGTGCACGCTGGCGGAACTGCACGCGAAGGGCTACGACTACTGGGCGCTCGGCCACGTGCACGAGTTCCAGCAATGGTCGGGACCATCGACCGTGGTGTTTCCCGGCAACCTGCAGGGTCGCCATATCCGCGAGACGGGCCGCCGCGGCGCGGTGCTCGTGACGGTCGAGCAGGGGCACACGCAGGTCGAGCGCCTGTACCTCGACGTGCTGCGCTGGGAAGCCTTGTCGGTCGACGCGGCCGATTGCCTCACGGTCGCCGACCTGTCGAGAAAAATCGGCCAGTCGCTGGAAGCGCTGTTGAGCGTCGACGGTCACGTGCCGCGAGCGGTGCGCGTGACGGTCACGGGGCGCACGCCTGCGCACGGACTCTTCTTCGGCCGTGCGCCGCAATTGCGCGCCGAGGTGCTGAACCAGATCGGCATCATCGGCAACGAACGGCTGTGGCTGGAGAAGGTCCGTCTCGCGACGTCCGCGGCTGAGCAGCCACACGGCGAGAGCGAGCAACTCGAGGCGCTGGAGGATCTGAAGCAGATCCTGGCCGACGCCGCGCACGATCCGGATTTTCTCGCGCTGCTCGAACGCGACCTGAAGCCGTTCGTCGGCAAGGTGCGCAGCGACGTGAAGGAAGAGGTGCCGCTGCTGACGATGGCGCGCGCTGGCGAACTCACGGCGCTGGTCGAGCAGGTCGGTCCCGCGTTGCTCGCGCGGCTGGCGAGGGGGGAATAAGCGATGCGCATCAGCCAGCTCGATCTGATCAAGTACGGCAAGTTCACCGACGAGACGCTGCGCTTTCCGTCGGCCGGACACGATTTCCATGTGATCGTGGGGCCCAACGAGGCAGGCAAGTCGACGATCCGGACGGCCGTGTCGGAACTGCTGTTCGGGATGAAACTGCAAACGCCGCTCGACTTCCTGCATGCGACGCCCGACCTGCGGATCGGCGGCGTGCTCGAGGGGAGCACCGGCGCGCTCGCATTTCATCGCGCCCGCGGGCGCAGTCCGTTGCGTACGCCCGCCGACGACAAGCTGCCGGACGACTACCTCACGGCCGTGCTCGACGGCGCGACGCGCGAGTTCTTCGAGCAGATGTTCGGGCTCGATCATGGGCGGCTCGTCGATGGCGGCCGGAGCATTCTCGACGCGTCCGACAAGCTCGGCCAGGTGCTGTTCGAATCGGCGGCGGGTGTCGGCACGCTCGGGCCCGTGCGCGAGGAGCTCGAAGCGCGCGCGGGCGAGCTGTGGGCGCCGCGACGCAGCGGCAGCGCGTTCGCGCAGGCCGAGACGTCGTTCAACGAAGCGGTGGGCGAACTGAAGGCCGTCCAGGTGCGTACACGCGACTGGGTCGATCGCAAGGAGGCGCGCGACGCGGTCGAGCAGGAGATCGGGCACGCGCGTGTGGAGCAACGCCGCCTCGAAGCGCTGCGCTCGAAGCTCGAGCGTGTGCGGCGGTTGGCGCCCTACCTGAAGGAACTGACGATCAAGGAAGCCGCACTTGCCGAACTGGGCACAGTCGTCGAGCTTCCGCCGACCGCGTATGCCGACTTGCTGAAAGCGCAAGGCGATCTCGCGGCGGAACAGAAGGTACTCGAGGAGCGACGTGCCGACTTGCTCGCGAAACGGCAGGCACGCGATGCGATCGATCCGGATACCGAAGCGTTGGCGCTCGAAGGCGACATCGAGGCGCTCGACCGGTTACGCAGTGCATGCATGAATCATGCTCAGGATCTGCTGTTGCTCGGCGCGGATGTGGAGCGACATCTGTCCGCCGCGGCTTCCGCCGCAGCGCAGCTCGGCTGGCCCACCGACGAGGCGTCGCTGCGCGCTGCATTGCCGACCGCGCTGTCGCTGAAGACGGTCGCGAACCTGTTGCGCGATCATGGCGCGCTGCATCAGGCGCTGGCCGGCGCGCGTGAATCGCTCGACGAACGCACTCAGGAACTCGCACAGGCGCAGGAACAGCTGGCGCGTCTGTCTACCGTCGATGTGCCGGAAGTGCTTCGTGCCGCGCTCGCCGATGCGCAGGGCTTTCGCGGCAGCGGCCAGCGCGAACTGATGCTCGAGCGCGACATTGCCGCTGCCGAGCGCACGCTCGCCGACGCGCTCGATGCGCTCGGCCAGTGGCGCAAGCCGGTCGACGCGCTGCGTGTGCTCGACGTACCCTCGGCCGCGCGGCTCGGTGCGCTGCTCAACGAAGCAAGCGAGCGCGCGAGTGCGGCGGCCGCCGCACGCGATGCACGGGACGGCGCGCAGGAGGAATACGAGCGGCTCGAACTGCAGGAGAAGCATTTCGCGGAGACCCACAAGGTCGTTACGACCGCGGAGGTGCTGGCGGCGCGCGCGCGTCGCGACGGCGCGTGGGGCGACATTCGCAACGGCACGGTCGATCTGGCAACGGGCGCGCAGGCCGTCGACGATGCGATTCGCCTCGCCGACGAACTCGTCGACGCACAGCTCGGCGCCACGCAAGCGGCGGCGACGCTGCAATCACTGCGTCAACAGGTCGAATCCGCGCGTGCCGTGTTGATGCGCCGGCAGGCGGTCATGGACGAGCGCGAACGCGAGCTCGCCGTGCATCGCGACGCGTGGTCCGAACTGGCGACGACGGCCGGTGTACCCGGCATGCCGCTGGCGGCGATGGGCGACTGGCTTGCGAAGCGCGATGCGGTGTTTGCCGTGCAGTCCGAACTTGACCGCCTGCGCCGCGAATTAGCGACGATCCGCGATGCCCGCGCCGGCGCGGAAGCCGCGTTGCGTTCTGCGCTGCGCCTGGTCTCGCGCGGTGGCGACGCCGATGGGTTGGCGGCACTCATCGCGATGGCCGAGACGTTCGTGCAGTCGGCGGAGAAGACGCTTGCGCAGAAGGACAGCCTCGAGGACCGCGCGCGCGAAGCCGAACGCGGATGCGCGACGGCCCGTTCGCGCGCCGGCCAGGCCCAGGCCGTCTACGATGCGTGGCAAGCGCAATGGCGGGACGCGCTCGCCGACGCGAAGCTGCCCGCGAACGCGGTGACGCTGGCTGCGGCGGAAGGGGCGCTCGGGCTCGCGAACGCGGTGACCGACGAACTGGCCGACGCCGATGCGCCGCGCAACCGGATTGCCGCGATTCGTGCCGAGCTGGCTGCGCTCGAGGCCGGAGCACGGCGGCTGGCCGAGGCGCTCGAACCCGAATGGCTGGCGAGCGGCGACTGGCTGGAGGTCGCGCGCCGGTTGACGATGCGCGTGGCGGCCGCACGGGAAGCCGCTCGCGCGATCGCTCGTGCCGACGACGCGGTGCGTCAGGCCGACGGCAAGGTCGCTGATGCGGCCGCCGCGGTGGCGGGCGCGGACGCACGCATTCAGCCGTTGCTGCAACTGGCCGGCGTCGCGTCGATCGACGCTGCGCTGCCGCTGGCCGAGCGATCGGATCGGCAGCGCCAGCTCCGGCAGGCCATCGACGCCGCGAAGGAGGCGCTGGTGCGCGACGGCGACGGGTTGTCCCAGCCGGCCATCGAGGCCGAGGTCGCCGAACAGAACATCGCCGACGTGCCCGCGCACCTCGAAGCGGTGAAGCAATCGCTCGACGACGTCGGCAAACGTCTGAACGCACTCGCGCAGCAACAGGTCGTCGCCCAGCAGGCGTTCGGCGCGATCGACGGTCAGGCGAACGCAGCCGTGGCCGAGGCGAAGCGGCAGGAAGCGCTGGCGGCAATGGGCGATGCGGCCGAACAGTATCTGGAGGCAGCGACCGCGAGCCGCCTGCTGAAGTGGGCGACCGATCGCTATCGCGATCAGAAGCAGGGGCCGATGCTGCGCCGCGCGGGCGAGATTTTCGCGGGGCTGACGCTCGGCGAATTCGCGCGGCTGACCGTCGACACTGAGCGAACGCCGCCCGCGTTGTACGCGCGTCGCACGAAGGGCACGTCGGTCGAGGTCGCCGGCCTGAGCGAAGGGACGCGCGATCAGTTGTTCCTCGCACTGCGAATCGCGGCACTCGAGCTGCAGCTCGCCAGCAGGACCGCGCTGCCGTTCGTTGCCGACGATCTGTTCATCAATTTCGACGATGCGCGCGCGAAGGCGGGACTCGAGGCGCTGCGCGATCTGTCGACGCGGACCCAGGTGTTGTTCCTGACGCACCACGATCACCTGCTGCCGCTTGTGCGCGACGTGTTCGGCGCGCAGGTCAACGTGGTCGGGCTGCAGCGCGAGGCGGCCGGCGCATGACGCCGGACGGCCCGAAGTTCCGATATGTGGGAATGGTCATCGCGTACAGGTAGTATGTGCGGTTCCGAAACGCACGCGTCCGGTTCAACCGGTCGCGGGTCCGGCCACACGAGGGATCAACATGAACAAGTTGGTAGCTGCCATCGCGTTCGCGGCGGACAAGCATCGCAATCAGCGGCGCAAGGACGACGAGGCATCGCCGTACATCAACCATCCGATCGCGCTGGCCGCCGTACTGGCCAACGAAGCCGGCATCGAGGACGAGCGCGTGATCGTCGCGGCGGTGTTGCACGACACGATCGAGGACACCGAGACCACCGAGCAGGAACTGCTGCGGCTGTTCGGCAAGGACATCGCGGACATCGTGATGGAAGTCACCGACGACAAGTCGTTGCCGAAGGACGAGCGCAAGCGCCTGCAGGTCGAGCATGCGGCGACCATCAGCCGGCGCGCGAAGCTCGTGAAGCTCGCCGACAAGATCTGCAACCTGCGCGACATTGCGCGGCATCCGCCCGCGGACTGGCCGCTCGAGCGCAAGCAGGCGTACTTCGACTGGGCGAAGTCGGTCGTCGACCGGATGCGCGGCGTGCATCCGGGCCTGGAGGGAATCTTCGATGCCGCGTACGACGCGCGGCCGGCGGACTGACGCGCAGCCATGCAGGCGGCCCGATCTCGATCCGTCGCCCGGTCGTTGCCCGCGGTGGCGGGCGTCGACGTGGGCGGCGACAGGAAGCAATGCGATCTCGTGATCTTGCGCGGCTCGACGATCGTCTGCCGCGAGGAGCGGATCGCGCCTGAAGCGCTGCCTTCGCTGTGTATCGAGCATGACGTGGTGGCCGTCGGCGTCGACGCGCCGAGCCTGTGGTGGACGGGAAGCGGACGCCGGGCTGCCGAGCAGGCGCTTGCGCGTGAACGAATCTCGTGTTTCCCGACGCCGTCGCGCGAGCAGGCCGTGGCCAGCACATCGGGCTTCTTCGACTGGATGTTCATGGGAGAGCGCGTCTACCGCGCGCTGGCCGACGCTTATCCGCTGCTGACCGGCGCGCGCTATGTCGGCGGGCGCGTGAGCTTCGAGACTTATCCGTACGCGATTACCTGCGCGATGCTTGGCAAGGCGATCGCGTCGGCGAAGCAGAAACGCAACCAGCGCCGGCAATTGCTGACCAAGCTCGGGATCGACGTGTCGACATTGCGCTCAGTCGATGCGCGCGACGCGACGCTGTGTGCATTGACCGCGCAATACGTGATCGACGGAAACGCGCACGCGTATGGCGATGCGGAAGGCGGGTATATCCGTGTGCCGATCGTCGGCGAAACGATTAGTCTCGATGTGCTTCAGTCAGAGGCCGCGGCTGACTGATATCCGTGAACCTGTGACAGAAAGGTGAGCTTTTTCGGGAGGCGCATCGGGCAGTCGACATCGAGGTGTCGAGCAGTGACAGCCGGTCGGCATGGGCGGAGCCGGTGGCGTGCGCGACATGTATGCAGTCGAGGCACCGTACGCTTCCCGGCTGAATGATCAGTCTTCGAGAATGGACTTCGGCACGCTGGAGAGATCGCAGGCAGCCGCCTGTTCGAAATAGCCCTGCGCATCGTCGATCATCACGACCGCGACGTCGATCAGTTCGTCGAGTCGCTGCAGCAGCGATTCGCGCCACTCGATGTCTTCGTCGCGCTCGGGCGTCTTGTCGAGTTGCTCGATGATCGAATCGGCCGTTTGCAGGAACGGGATCGCCTGTTGATAATTTTCGATTGAGACCATTGCTGCGTTACGCGCGCCCACGAGCCGTTCACGATGCTCGTCCGCCAGTTCCGACTCGCCGCTGATGCGCGGCAGGACATCCGAGATGTGTTGCAGGAGCGGTGGAACCTGTTCCTCGAGCATGTCGGCGCGCTCGCGCAGCGCGGCGTATTCATCGCGGAGATCGGCGTCGCCGGATTGAGTGGTGGTATCCATCGTCGTGTATGAGTACGTTGTTCGATCGCGGCATGATACTCGACGGCGTGCGAGCCCTTGTTCGTGCGCAGGCCGATGCCTGGCGCCGGGCAAATGCGCAGCGCGGTCGAACAGAGGGCGTATTCGATTCCTATTTGGGATGGGAGGAAAGACGGGCTCGCGTCGGATTCATCGTGGGCTCCTCACGCCGCATGAGGTAGGTAGTGCGTCAAACCCGAAGCCCCCGTGCGCGGCAGCGCACGGGGGCTTTTTCAAAATATTTTCACAAAGGGGTTGCGGAGACGGGGGCGGGTGCATAGAATCACGCCTCTTTCGCGCTAACGGCAACGCGGCGCGAGGGAAGAAGGGAAGCGGTGCGATGGGTTGGCTGTAGAGCGCCCCGGCGCACACGAAGTTGAACCCCGGTCGTCGCAACGAAGCAGTTAAAAAGTTGTTGACGAACCGAAAAAGACGGTTCATAATCTCGCTTCTCTGCTGCTGAAAACGCAGCGCTGCTGAGAAACTTCAGGTTTCTCGCAGAAATGCTCTTTAAAAATTAACAGCCGATAAGTGTGGGCGCTTGATGGCCGCGAGCTGATCCTCGGATCAGATAGCGAAAGTATCAAGAGTCTCACACTAAAGTAAGTCAGGTTTATGAAGTGATTCATATACCTGTCAGCTTTGAGTGAGCGACCGGTTCTTAACCGAACCGAAAACAGTAACAGGTTTAAACTGAAGAGTTTGATCCTGGCTCAGATTGAACGCTGGCGGCATGCCTTACACATGCAAGTCGAACGGCAGCACGGGTGCTTGCACCTGGTGGCGAGTGGCGAACGGGTGAGTAATACATCGGAACATGTCCTGTAGTGGGGGATAGCCCGGCGAAAGCCGGATTAATACCGCATACGATCCACGGATGAAAGCGGGGGACCTTCGGGCCTCGCGCTATAGGGTTGGCCGATGGCTGATTAGCTAGTTGGTGGGGTAAAGGCCTACCAAGGCGACGATCAGTAGCTGGTCTGAGAGGACGACCAGCCACACTGGGACTGAGACACGGCCCAGACTCCTACGGGAGGCAGCAGTGGGGAATTTTGGACAATGGGCGAAAGCCTGATCCAGCAATGCCGCGTGTGTGAAGAAGGCCTTCGGGTTGTAAAGCACTTTTGTCCGGAAAGAAATCCTTGGTCCTAATATGGCCGGGGGATGACGGTACCGGAAGAATAAGCACCGGCTAACTACGTGCCAGCAGCCGCGGTAATACGTAGGGTGCAAGCGTTAATCGGAATTACTGGGCGTAAAGCGTGCGCAGGCGGTTTGCTAAGACCGATGTGAAATCCCCGGGCTCAACCTGGGAACTGCATTGGTGACTGGCAGGCTAGAGTATGGCAGAGGGGGGTAGAATTCCACGTGTAGCAGTGAAATGCGTAGAGATGTGGAGGAATACCGATGGCGAAGGCAGCCCCCTGGGCCAATACTGACGCTCATGCACGAAAGCGTGGGGAGCAAACAGGATTAGATACCCTGGTAGTCCACGCCCTAAACGATGTCAACTAGTTGTTGGGGATTCATTTCCTTAGTAACGTAGCTAACGCGTGAAGTTGACCGCCTGGGGAGTACGGTCGCAAGATTAAAACTCAAAGGAATTGACGGGGACCCGCACAAGCGGTGGATGATGTGGATTAATTCGATGCAACGCGAAAAACCTTACCTACCCTTGACATGGTCGGAATCCTGCTGAGAGGCGGGAGTGCTCGAAAGAGAACCGGCGCACAGGTGCTGCATGGCTGTCGTCAGCTCGTGTCGTGAGATGTTGGGTTAAGTCCCGCAACGAGCGCAACCCTTGTCCTTAGTTGCTACGCAAGAGCACTCTAAGGAGACTGCCGGTGACAAACCGGAGGAAGGTGGGGATGACGTCAAGTCCTCATGGCCCTTATGGGTAGGGCTTCACACGTCATACAATGGTCGGAACAGAGGGTTGCCAACCCGCGAGGGGGAGCTAATCCCAGAAAACCGATCGTAGTCCGGATTGCACTCTGCAACTCGAGTGCATGAAGCTGGAATCGCTAGTAATCGCGGATCAGCATGCCGCGGTGAATACGTTCCCGGGTCTTGTACACACCGCCCGTCACACCATGGGAGTGGGTTTTACCAGAAGTGGCTAGTCTAACCGCAAGGAGGACGGTCACCACGGTAGGATTCATGACTGGGGTGAAGTCGTAACAAGGTAGCCGTATCGGAAGGTGCGGCTGGATCACCTCCTTTCCAGAGCTTCTCGCAAAGTTGAGCGCTCACGCTTATCGGCTGTAATTTAAAGACAGACTCAGGGGTCTGTAGCTCAGTCGGTTAGAGCACCGTCTTGATAAGGCGGGGGTCGTTGGTTCGAATCCAACCAGACCCACCATTGTCTGGCGGTAGAACACCTGAGGCATCTGTACTCATGGGGGCATAGCTCAGCTGGGAGAGCACCTGCTTTGCAAGCAGGGGGTCGTCGGTTCGATCCCGTCTGCCTCCACCAATCACCAACGCTAAGGGCTTGGTTCAGACACTGAACCGAGAATTTTGCATTGGCGATTGAGCCAGTCAGAGTGATATGAGTAACACCATATCGGCTGTCGTTCTTTAACAATCTGGAAGAAGTAAGTAATTTGGATAGCGGAAGCGTCTTTGAGATGGACGTGGAAACTATCCGGGTTGTGATTGTATCGATGTATCTCAAGATGATTCGAACTTCATGTTCGGCTCAATTGGAATACGGCACAACGCGAGAACTCAACCTGTAACGACTGTCGATGAGACAGACTCGTTATAGGGTCAAGCGAACAAGTGCATGTGGTGGATGCCTTGGCGATCACAGGCGATGAAGGACGCGGTAGCCTGCGAAAAGCTACGGGGAGCTGGCAAACAAGCTTTGATCCGTAGATGTCCGAATGGGGAAACCCACTCCTTTTGGAGTATCCATGGCTGAATACATAGGCCATGTGAAGCGAACGCGGTGAACTGAAACATCTAAGTAACCGCAGGAAAAGAAATCAACCGAGATTCCCAAAGTAGTGGCGAGCGAAATGGGATGAGCCTTGCACTCTTTATTTGTATTGTTAGCCGAACGCTCTGGAAAGTGCGGCCATAGCAGGTGATAGCCCTGTAGGCGAAAACAGTATGAAAGAACTAGGTGTGCGACAAGTAGGGCGGGACACGTGAAATCCTGTCTGAAGATGGGGGGACCATCCTCCAAGGCTAAATACTCGTGATCGACCGATAGTGAACCAGTACCGTGAGGGAAAGGCGAAAAGAACCCCGGGAGGGGAGTGAAATAGATCCTGAAACCGCATGCATACAAACAGTCGGAGCCTCGTAAGGGGTGACGGCGTACCTTTTGTATAATGGGTCAGCGACTTACGTTCAGTAGCAAGCTTAACCGTATAGGGCAGGCGTAGCGAAAGCGAGTCCGAATAGGGCGTTCAGTTGCTGGGCGTAGACCCGAAACCAGGTGATCTATCCATGGCCAGGATGAAGGTGCGGTAACACGTACTGGAGGTCCGAACCCACTAACGTTGAAAAGTTAGGGGATGAGCTGTGGATAGGGGTGAAAGGCTAAACAAACCTGGAAATAGCTGGTTCTCTCCGAAAACTATTTAGGTAGTGCCTCGTGTCTCACCTTCGGGGGTAGAGCACTGTCATGGTTGGGGGGTCTATTGCAGATTACCCCGCCATAGCAAACTCCGAATACCGAAGAGTGCAATCACGGGAGACAGACATCGGGTGCTAACGTCCGGTGTCAAGAGGGAAACAACCCAGACCGCCAGCTAAGGTCCCCAAATATAGCTAAGTGGGAAACGAAGTGGGAAGGCTAAAACAGTCAGGAGGTTGG
This sequence comes from Burkholderia diffusa, assembly GCF_001718315.1. NCBI lineage: Bacteria > Pseudomonadati > Pseudomonadota > Betaproteobacteria > Burkholderiales > Burkholderiaceae > Burkholderia > Burkholderia diffusa. The sequence continues at coordinate 777,382 of NZ_CP013364.1, forward strand.
CTTAGAAGCAGCCACCCTTTAAAGAAAGCGTAATAGCTCACTGATCGAGTCGTCCTGCGCGGAAGATGTAACGGGGCTAAGCTATATACCGAAGCTGCGGATGCGTGCTTAGCACGCATGGTAGGAGAGCGTTCCGTAAGCCTGCGAAGGTGCCTTGTAAAGGGTGCTGGAGGTATCGGAAGTGCGAATGCTGACATGAGTAGCGATAAAGGGGGTGAAAGGCCCCCTCGCCGTAAGCCCAAGGTTTCCTACGCAACGTTCATCGGCGTAGGGTGAGTCGGCCCCTAAGGCGAGGCAGAAATGCGTAGCTGATGGGAAGCAGGTCAATATTCCTGCACCATTGTTAGATGCGATGGGGGGACGGATCGCGGAAGGTTGTCCGGGTGTTGGAAGTCCCGGTCGCTGCATTGGAGAAGGCGCTTAGGCAAATCCGGGCGCGTAATTCAAGGGTGTGGCGCGAGCTCCCTCGGGAGCGAAGCAATTGGAAGTGGTTCCAAGAAAAGCCTCTAAGCTTCAGTCTAACGATGACCGTACCGCAAACCGACACAGGTGGGCGAGATGAGTATTCTAAGGCGCTTGAGAGAACTCGGGAGAAGGAACTCGGCAAATTGGTACCGTAACTTCGGGATAAGGTACGCCCTTGTAGCTTGACTGGCCTGCGCCAGGAGGGTGAAGGGGTTGCAATAAACTGGTGGCTGCGACTGTTTAATAAAAACACAGCACTCTGCAAACACGAAAGTGGACGTATAGGGTGTGACGCCTGCCCGGTGCCGGAAGATTAAATGATGGGGTGCAAGCTCTTGATTGAAGTCCCGGTAAACGGCGGCCGTAACTATAACGGTCCTAAGGTAGCGAAATTCCTTGTCGGGTAAGTTCCGACCTGCACGAATGGCGTAACGATGGCCACACTGTCTCCTCCCGAGACTCAGCGAAGTTGAAGTGTTTGTGATGATGCAATCTACCCGCGGCTAGACGGAAAGACCCCATGAACCTTTACTGTAGCTTTGCATTGGACTTTGAACCGATCTGTGTAGGATAGGTGGGAGGCTATGAAACCGGAACGCTAGTTTCGGTGGAGCCGTCCTTGAAATACCACCCTGGTTTGTTTGAGGTTCTAACCTTGGCCCGTGATCCGGGTCGGGGACAGTGCATGGTAGGCAGTTTGACTGGGGCGGTCTCCTCCCAAAGCGTAACGGAGGAGTACGAAGGTACGCTAGGTACGGTCGGAAATCGTGCTGATAGTGCAATGGCATAAGCGTGCTTAACTGCGAGACCGACAAGTCGAGCAGGTGCGAAAGCAGGTCATAGTGATCCGGTGGTTCTGTATGGAAGGGCCATCGCTCAACGGATAAAAGGTACTCTGGGGATAACAGGCTGATACCGCCCAAGAGTTCATATCGACGGCGGTGTTTGGCACCTCGATGTCGGCTCATCTCATCCTGGGGCTGTAGCCGGTCCCAAGGGTATGGCTGTTCGCCATTTAAAGAGGTACGTGAGCTGGGTTTAAAACGTCGTGAGACAGTTTGGTCCCTATCTGCCGTGGGCGTTGGATATTTGAAGGGGGCTGCTCCTAGTACGAGAGGACCGGAGTGGACGAACCTCTGGTGTACCGGTTGTCACGCCAGTGGCATCGCCGGGTAGCTATGTTCGGAAGAGATAACCGCTGAAAGCATCTAAGCGGGAAACTCGCCTTAAGATGAGATATCCCTGGGGACTAGATCCCCTTGAAGGGTCGTTCGAGACCAGGACGTTGATAGGTCGGGTGTGTAAGCGCAGTAATGCGTTCAGCTAACCGATACTAATTGCCCGTAAGGCTTGATCCTATAACAAGTCTGCCTTGTAGATCGGCGCCGTGCGACAGCACCGGCCGCCAGATCCAGAGCGACAAGTTGGATTCTCGTGTGTGATACACACAACTCAAAATTACTGCTTCTTCCAAGATTGGTTCTGTTGGCCACGCCAGCAGGACAACCCTCTTTGCCTGATGACCATAGCGAGTCGGTCCCACCCCTTCCCATCCCGAACAGGACCGTGAAACGACTCTACGCCGATGATAGTGCGGATTCCCGTGTGAAAGTAGGTAATCGTCAGGCTCCCTAAAGCCAGAAACCCCCGCCCGTACAGGCGGGGGTTTTTGCATTTGGGCTCCGGAAATCCAGAACCTGATCACCATCCCTTCCGCGAGGTAATCGCGCGATCTTTCTGTTGCGTTCAGCGTTCGCACAGCCGCACGCGCTGCACGGACCCTAAATCCACGGCGCCTCTCCTCCGCCATTGTTTGGCGACGGTCGCCATGTGCCGAGCCTCGTCGGTGCGCGATAGTGTCGGTATCGACTCACCTTGAAATCCTGCAGTTTGTCTTCGCCGACACGTCGTAGTTCAACCGATCTGTGATGCATGTCCTGCAACGACACGCCAGTCGCTACCCGATCGGCGCCACAGGCGCGTATAGGCGAATATGCCGCCGAATGCGGTGCCGCCGAAACGACCCGCAAGCTTCGCCTTTGTCGTGGTGAGGATCATCTCTCCGATCGTCTTTGCCTGAATCTCCTGGATATCGAGTGTGTCGAGACGCAGCGTTTTCGCGCGATGCGCGGACAGATCGTCATATTTCGAAATGATCAGTCCGCTCGGGATGGTGAAGACCAGGTGGTCATCCAGCAACGTGTCGAGTGCGTCGACGTCGTTGCTGAGCATCGCCGCCCGCAGTGCGGCTTCATACGGTTCGATGACTGCACGAACTGCATCCATATCGGGGCCTCGCATCGTTCGAAGGAGCCGCTTCTCATGCGCGACCGGCAAGCGGGCTGTGGCGCCCTCGCATTCCGGCATCAAAGCTGCTCGATAGAGACTACTCCGGTTTCGACAGCGCACGACGTCGAACCATCATCACCAAGCAAATGCCGATCGACGCGACGATGTTGGCCGCAGGATAGAACGCGGCTGCGACATTCCAGGTGCTCAGTGCCAGCAGGGCCAGCGCGTACTTGAGCACGCACAGCGCGAAATAGGTGAGACTCTCGCTCCATGGGTCGCGAAGCGTTTTGCGTACGGTCGGACCCAGGCCGGCAAGCTCGATCAACGTGACCAGGCAGATCGATATCGTCGGGTCGTCGGTCAGCATCCAGAGCGGAATCGCCGATAGCGCGGCACACAGGAAGAACCAGTCGACGCGGGTCCAGCCGCGCTCGCCTCGAAACACGCTCGCGACGAAAGTCAGAAAGCAAGTGAGCGCGATCGCTGCCGTGCACCAAGCAGACGCTCCGGCGCCCGCAACGAACTGGCCGGCGGCCGCGATCGCCGTGGCGACCGACCAGACGAACCACGTGAACAGGTGCGGCCGAACGCTGCGCCGGTAGATCGCGAGCGTGTACGGAATGGCTGCCAGCAGCGACACGGCAGATCCGACGACACCCAGCACGGAAGCGGTATCCTGGCCGATAGTCACCATCAACGTGGTCTTGTTCGCATGGGCAGGTCAGTATGTGGTCAGGCGGCGCAACGCGCAACGTGCGCGCCGGCATGCGGCACGGTTCGATTCTGCGGCGTGTCGTTGCCGAAGCCGGACGCGATCGGACGCCAAATTGCAGAGGGATTGCATGCTCGCGGCCGAATCGATCGCCTGGTACCGAATGCGCACAATCGCCTCTTGAAGCAAAGGAGAACGGTTCGTCCAGAACTTCCTTTGAAGGCCAACGACTTGAGAAACCGCAGGACTGCTGAAATTCATCGCGATCATGCACGTTGACCTCATCCGTTAGCGTGCTCGCATCTGGCGAAGCATGCCCGCGCCGAAATTCAATGGTCCGCCTGCGCCGCATTGACATCCCGCCGAAATGCGCCCGGGCTCGTCCCCGTCCATTTCCGGAATGCGCGATGAAACGCGCTGGGCTCGGTAAAACCGAGTTCCGCCGCGATTTCCGCGACGCTGAGCGTGTGCCCGCGCAACAGCGACTGGGCCAGCGCACCGCGCAGCTCGTCCTTGATCGACGCGAAGCTCTGCCCCTCGCTGCGCAGGCGCCGCCGCAGCGTCGCGGGCGTCGTGCCGAGGCGCACGGCCAGCGTGTCGAAGTCCGGCCATTCGGCGGCCGGCTGCGCCTTCAGATGCGCACGCGTCTTCGCCACCCAGCCGGTGTCGTGCCGATAGCGCACGAGCAGGTTGCCGGGTGCGCCGCGCAGGAAGGTTTTCAGTGCCTGCGCGGAGCGGATCGTCGGCAGCGCGAGGTACGCGGCGTTGAACGCGAGCCGGCTGTCCGGGCGGTCGAAATGGACGGGCACACCGAAGAACTGGTGGTAGTCGCTGCGCTGATCGGGGCTCGGGCACGCGAAATCGATGCGCTGTAACGGAATGCGCCGGCCGATGAGCCAGCAGGCTACGCCAAGCAGGATCAGCCAGAACGTCCGGTAAGCGAACGCCGAATACGGTGCGCCTGCTTGCGTGAGGACGATCTGCGCCTGGCCGTCGGCGACCACGAGCTCACCGCGCGGTTCGTCGAGCACCACGCGCAGAAACTGCAGCGCACGCCGCAGCGCCTTCTCGAGCGTGCCCGCGTGTAGCACGGCATGGCACAGCAGCGTGAAGCTGCCGCGCCGCATCGGGCGGGCCGCCAGCCCGAAGAATTCGTCGTCGATCGCGTTGGCGATCGCCAGCCACAGGCGACCGTACTGCTGTGGTGTGACGGGTTCGCGCACGGCGGCCGGCAGGCCGGCAATGCGCAGGACGGGCCCGGTCGGAATCCGCTGCCGGCGCAGGCTCTCGAGCGCATCTTCGACGAAATCCGGCGAGATCATCTGCGGCCCCATTTTTTCATGCCCTCCAGACATGGCAAAAGCGATCACGATTCTAGATTCTGTTTGTCATTGATTGCAATGTGACGGCTGTCTACCATCATCGATATACCCCGGTTCGCCGGCGGGCATAACGAACAGGAGACACGCATGCGTGATGGAGCAACCGCCCGGGTGGCGCCGGCCTACGCCGACGCCGTGGCCGGCTTTCGTATCGAGACCGCCGCCGCAAAGCTGCACGGCGACCTGGAGCAGGGCCTGAACGCCTGCGTCGAATGTTGCGACCGGCATGCGGCGGCGAACCCGGACGCGATCGCACTCGACTGGATCGACGTCGGCGGCCAGCATCGCAGCTTCACGTTCGCGCAGATGCAGGCGCTGTCGGCGCGGGTCGCGAACCTGCTGGTTGAGCAGGGCGTGAAGCCGGGCGACGTGGTGGCCGGCCTGTTGCCGCGCACGCCCGAACTTGTCGCGACGATCCTCGGCACGTGGCGCGCGGGCGCCGTCTATCAGCCGCTCTTCACCGCGTTCGGCCCGAAGGCGATCGAGCACCGATTGCGCATGAGCGACGCGCGGCTGGTCGTTACCAACGTCGCGAATCGCGCGAAGCTCGACGAGATCACCGATTGCCCGCAGGTTGCGATGGTGCGCGAGTCGGGCGACGCACTGCCGGCGCGCGACATCGATTTCCGCACGGTACTCGACGCGCAGTCCGAAGTATTCGAACCGGTCCCGCGCAAGGGCACGGACCTGTTCATGATGATGTCGACGTCGGGCACGACGGGTTTGCCGAAGGGCGTGCCGGTGCCGTTGCGTGCGCTGCTCGCCTTCGGTGCGTACATGCGCGACGCGGTGGATCTGCGCGCCAGCGACCGCTTCTGGAACATCGCCGATCCGGGCTGGGCTTACGGCCTGTATTACGCGATCACGGGCCCGCTGCTGCTCGGCCATGCGACGACGCTGTACGAGGGTGGCTTCACGGTCGACAGCACCTATGACGTGATCGAACGGCTCGGCATCACGAGCCTGGCCGGCTCACCAACCGCGTACCGGATGCTGATGGCGGCCGGCACCGAAGCGGCCGCGCGTCTGAAAGGACAACTGCGGGTCGTCAGCAGCGCGGGTGAACCGCTGAATCCGGAAGTTGTGCGCTGGTTCCACGCGGCGCTCGGCGCGCCGATCTACGATCACTACGGCCAGACCGAACTCGGGATGGTCGTGAACAATCATCACGGGCTCACGCACGTTGTCCATGCCGGTTCGGCGGGCCTCGCGATGCCCGGCTATCGCGTCGCGGTGCTCGACGAAGCCGGGCGCGAACTCGGCCCCGGCGAGCCAGGCATCCTCGCGATCGACATCGCGCGCTCGCCGCTGCTGTGGTTCGACGGTTACTGGCAGCAAGACACGCCGGCGATCGCGGGCGGGTATTACCGGACCGGCGACAACGTCGAACTCGAGCCGGACGGTACCGTGAGCTTCATCGGCCGCGCGGACGACGTGATCACGTCTTCCGGCTATCGGATCGGTCCGTTCGACGTGGAAAGTGCGCTGATCGAGCATCCTGCCGTTAGCGAGGCTGCCGTGATCGGCGTGCCGGACCCGGAGCGCACGGAAATCGTCAAGGCGTTCGTCGTGCTATCGAAAGGCTTTGACGGTACACCGGCGCTGGCCGACGAACTGAGCCAGCACGTGAAGCGGCGACTGTCGGCGCACGCCTATCCTCGCGCGATCGACTTCGTCGACGCGCTGCCGAAAACCCCGAGCGGCAAGATCCAGCGCTTCGTGCTGCGCAAGCTGGAAGCCGAGAAGACCGCTCAATCCTGAATACTGAATACGGACTGCGAATGATTATCAAGGATCGCGTTTTTCTGATTACGGGCGCCGGTTCGGGCCTCGGCGCGGCGGTAGCGCGCATGGTGGTCGCCGAAGGCGGCAACGCCGTGCTGCTGGACGTCAATGAAGACGCCGGCACGCGCCTCGCGCATGAGCTTGGCGCGGCTACGCGCTTCGTGAGGACCGACGTGACGAGCGAAGCTGACGGGCAGGCCGCCGTTGCCGCCGCGCGCGACGCGTTCGGCCGCATCGATGCGCTCGTGAACTGCGCGGGCGTCGCGCCGGGCGAGAAGGTCGTCGGCCGCGAAGGCCCGCATTCGCTCGATCGCTTCGCACGTGCGGTGTCGATCAATCTGGTCGGCACGTTCAACATGATTCGGCTGGCGGCGGAAGCGATGTCGAAGCAGGACGCCGACGCGGAAGGCGAGCGCGGCGTGATCGTCAACACCGCGTCGGTCGCGGCGTTCGACGGACAGATCGGGCAGGCCGCGTATGCGGCATCGAAGAGCGGCGTGGTGGGCATGACGCTGCCGATCGCGCGCGAGCTCGCGCGATTCGGCATTCGCGTGGTGACGATCGCGCCGGGCATCTTCGCGACGCCGATGATGGCCGGCATGCCGCAGGACGTGCAGGACGCGCTCGGCAAGAGCGTACCGTTCCCGCCGCGGCTCGGCCGCCCCGAGGAATTCGCGGCGCTGGTGCGCCACATCGCCGAGAATACGATGCTGAACGGCGAAGTCATCCGTCTCGATGGCGCGCTGCGCATGGCACCGCGCTGACACTGGAGGAATGCAATCATGACGACACAGGATCCGATCGTAATCGTCGGCGCGGCGCGCACGCCGATGGGTGGTTTTCAGGGTGACCTGGGCGGGGCCAGCGCGAGCGAGCTCGGCGCGGTGGCGATTCGCGCCGCGCTCGAACGCGCTAATGTACCGGCCGAGCGCATCGATGAAATCGTGTTCGGCTGCGTGCTGCCGGCCGGGCAGGGTCAGGCGCCGGCGCGGCAGGCCGCGCTGAAGGCGGGCTTGCCGTTGGCCGCCGGCGCGACCACGGTCAACAAGATGTGCGGCTCGGGGATGAAGGCCGCGATGTTCGCGCACGACCTGCTGCTGGCCGGATCGGCCGACGTGGCGGTCGCGGGCGGGATGGAGAGCATGACGAATGCACCGTACCTGCTGCCGAAGGCGCGCGCCGGGATGCGCATGGGGCATGGCCAAGTGCTCGACCACATGTTCCTCGACGGGCTCGAGGATGCGTATGACAAGGGCCGGCTGATGGGCACGTTCGCGGAGGATTGCGCGCAGGCCTACCAGTTCACGCGCGAGGAGCAGGACGCGTTCGCGATTGCATCGCTGACGCGCGCGCAACGCGCGATCGCGGAAGGGCGCTTCGTATCGGAGATCGCGCCGGTGACCGTGAAGGCCGGCAAGACGGAAGCCATCGTGTCGATCGACGAGCAGCCGGGCAAGGCGAAGCTCGACAAGATTCCGACGCTCAAGCCGGCGTTTCGCGAAGGCGGCACGGTGACGGCGGCCAATTCGTCGTCGATTTCGGACGGCGCGGCCGCGCTCGTGATGATGCGTCGCTCGGAAGCGGACCGGCTCGGCCTCGCGCCGAAGGCTGTGATCGTCGGGCACTCGACCTACGCGAACAAGCCGGGTCTGTTCGCGACGGCGCCGATCGGCGCGATCCGCAAGCTGACGGAGAAAACCGGCTGGAACTTGCGCGACGTCGACCTGTTCGAGCTCAACGAAGCCTTCGCGGTGGTGGCGATGGCCGCGATGCGCGATCTCGACCTGCCGCACGACAAGGTCAACGTGCACGGCGGTGCATGCGCACTCGGCCATCCGATCGGTGCATCGGGCGCACGCGTGATGGTGACGCTGCTGGCCGCGCTCGAAGCATACGGGCTGAAGCGCGGCGTTGCGTCGCTGTGCATTGGCGGCGGCGAGGCGACGGCGATCGCGATCGAGCGCGTCGCGTGACGCGAGCACTTTGACGCATCACGCGCGAGACGGCACGCACGCCGTCTCGCGACGCGGGCGGCGGGGCTTCGCGGCCGTCGCCCATTTTCACTTTCCTGGGCGCGCGCGATCGCGTTATGCGTTCGCCTCAGGCGACACCGCACCGCACGCGCGAATCACGAGTTGCACGACCTGCTCGGTCTTCTCGGCGAACGCCTTTTGCGTGAACGCGCGCTTGCCGCTCAGCGCGCGGATCTGCGCATCGAAATCCGCATAGTGCTGAGTGGTCGCCCAGATCAGGTACATCAACGCGTGCGCATCGATCGGCGCGAGCAGCCCGCGCGCGATCCAGCCTTCGATTACCTTCACGCGCGTGTCGAACCAGGGCTTCACGCGTTCCGACAGGATGTCCTGCATGTGTGCGGCACCATGGATGATCTCGTTGGCCCACACCTTCGAGCCGAGCGGGCGCCGTCGCGACAGATCCATCTTCGCGCGCACGTAGCCGCCAATCGCCTCGACCGGATCGTCGCCGGCCTCGAACGAGCCGGCCGCGCGGTGCCAGTCTTCGAACAAGTCGTCGAGCACGCGACGGTACAGCGCCAGCTTCGTCGGGAAGTAGTAATGCAGGTTAGCTTTCGGCAGGCCCGCACGTTCGGCGATCATTGCGGTGCTCGCGCCATCGAGCCCGCGCTCCGCGAATACGGCTTCCGCACAGGCCAGCAGATGCGCTTCGTTGGACTCACGGATGTGCGCCTTGCGTCGCCGCAAAGGCATGTTGGTTTCGTCGTCGCTGGTGGCTTCGGCGGCCGCTTCGTCATGTCTCATCGTCACCCTCGCGCGGCTTGCATGCCGCGTTGCGCTTCATTCTAGCCGCTGGTTCGCCTCGAACGCACGTGCCCGCCGACATCGGCGCGCGCGATGCTGCGATGCGGTGGCACGTTTCTCGCTCGCCCGGTTCACGCAAGAAAGACATTGCGCTGGGCATTTTGATCGTCTAAAACCTGTCCAATCGGACAGGATTTGACGATCGACGGAATGCAGTGCCGGCAATCCGCCGATCGATCGGACGAATCACGCGAACGATGCGCGCCCGCACCTCGCAGGTGCGGATTTGCCCCGACAGCGGCAATGCGCGCACCGGCAGCGACCGGAATGACGGCATGACCGACCCCACAGGAGCGATACGAATGGACGCAGTATCGGAAACAGCGAAGCGGGCAGCATTCGATACGTCGATCAAGGTCGACGGCAGGCGGTTGTGGGACAGCCTGATGGAGGTGGCGAAGATCGGCGCGACGCCGAAGGGCGGCGTCTGCCGCCTCGCGCTGACCGATCTCGACAAGGCCGGACGCGACTTGATCGTCGGCTGGGCGAAAGCCGCCGGTTGCACGGTGACGGTCGATACGATGGGCAACGTGTTCATGCGCCGCGCGGGCCGCGTGGCGGACGCGGCGCCGGTCGTCACTGGCTCGCACGCGGATTCGCAGCCCACGGGCGGCCGCTTCGACGGCATCTACGGCGTGCTGGGTGGCCTCGAAGTGATTCGCAGTCTGAACGATCACGGCATTGAGACCGAACACCCGGTCGAGGTCGTGATCTGGACCAATGAGGAAGGCTCGCGCTTCGCGCCGGCGATGGTCGCGTCGGGTGTGTTCGCGGGCGTGTTTCCGCTCGAGTACGGGCTGTCGCGCAAGGACGTCGACGGCAAGACGATCGGCGAGGAACTCGCGCGTATCGGCTACGCGGGCGACGTGCCCTGTGGTGGCCGCAAGCTGCATGCGGCGTTCGAGCTGCATATCGAGCAGGGGCCGATTCTCGAGGCGGAGTGCAAGACGATCGGTGTCGTGACTGATGCGCAGGGGCAGCGCTGGTACGAGATCACGTTCACCGGCCAGGAAGCGCATGCGGGGCCGACGCCAATGCCGCGCCGCCGCGACGCGCTGCTCGGCGCATCGCGCGTGGTCGATCTCGTGAACCGGATCGGTCTGGATCACGCGCCGTTCGGTTGCGCGACGGTCGGGATGATGCAGGTTCACCCGAACTCGCGCAATGTGATTCCGGGCCGTGTGTTCTTCACCGTCGATTTTCGTCACCCGGACGACGCCGTGCTCGCGAAGATGGACGCCGCGCTGCGCGACGGCGTCGCGCGCATCGCGGGCGAGATCGGGCTCGAAACCGAGCTCGAGCAGATTTTCTACTACAAGCCCGTCGCGTTCGATCCGGCGTGCGTGGCGGCCGTGCGTGGCGCGGCCGATCGCTTCGGCTATTCGCATCGCGACATCGTGTCGGGTGCGGGGCATGACGCATGTTACCTGGCACAGGTTGCGCCGACATCGATGGTGTTCGTACCCTGTGTCGACGGCATCAGTCACAACGAGATCGAGGACGCGACGCCTGCGTGGATCGAGGCCGGCGCGAACGTGCTGCTGCACGCGATGCTGTCGCGCGCATGCGAGCCTGCTTCGTGATGGATCGGGTATAGCGCGGCCGGCACGCCGCGCATCGTGTAAACGTAGCACTCCTGATGCATGACCGCCCCGACTGCGCATTCGCAGGCGGCGGGGACGGCTTTGTCTCCACTCAGTCGAAGGAACGCGTATGACCACCAAGCCAACCGGCGATATCGCCGCGCATCGCCTGTCGTCCACGCAACTCTCGTGCGAATTCGCCGATATCGCGCCGCTGCTCGATCCGACTGCCGCCGCGGCCGCAGCCAGCCGCTGCCACTACTGCTACGACGCGCCGTGCGTGCAGGCCTGCCCGACGCAGATCGACATCCCGAGCTTTATCCGCAAGATCGGCAACGGCAACCTGAAGGGCGCCGCGACCGACATCCTGTCCGCGAATCCGCTCGGCGGGATGTGCGCACGCGTGTGTCCGACCGAGATCCTGTGCGAAGGCGCGTGCGTGCGCAATCACCAGGACGCGCAGCCGGTCGCGATCGGTGCGCTGCAGCGGCACGCGACCGACTGGGCGATGGCGAGCGGCGCTGTGCGATTCACGCGCGCGCCCGACACGGGGCGGCATGTCGCGGTGGTCGGCGCGGGGCCGGCCGGCCTCGCCTGCGCACACCGGCTCGCGCTCGCCGGGCACCGCGTCACGCTGTTCGATGCGCGGCCGAAGGCGGGCGGCTTGAACGAATACGGGATCGCTGCGTACAAGACGGTCGACGATTTCGCGCAACGCGAAGTCGAGTGGCTGCTGTCGGTCGGCGGTATCGCGCTGGAAACGGGTGTCGCGCTCGGCCGCGACGTGACGCTCGACGCGCTGCGCGAACGGCATGACGCGGTGTTTCTCGCGATGGGCCTGGGCGGCGTGCGCACGCTCGCGATCGACGGCGAGCAATTGACCGGCGTGATGGCCGCAGTCGACTTCATCGAGCAGGTGCGGCAGGCCGATGCGCTGGAGAACGTGCCGGTCGGGCGGCGGGTGGTCGTGATCGGCGGCGGCAACACGGCGATCGACGCATCGGTGCAAAGCCGCAAGCTCGGCGCGGAGCGCGTGACGATGGTGTACCGCCGTGGCGTGGACGCGATGAGCGCCACCTGGGCCGAACGCGAGTTCGCGCAAAAGAGCGGAGTCACGCTCATCACGCACGCGAAACCGGTGCGCATCGCCGGCGCGAACGGACACGTGACGGGCGTTGAATTCGAGACCGTGTCGAGCGAGCGTTTCATCGTCGACGCGGACATGGTGCTGAAGGCGATCGGTCAGACGCTGGCGCCGGAGGGTGTCCCGGGCGCACTGCTGACGGCCGACGGTACGCGCATCGTGGTCGACGCGGACGGACGCACTGCATTGCCCGACGTATGGGCCGGCGGCGATTGCGCGGCGACGGACGGCATCGACCTCACGGTGCAGGCCGTGCAGGACGGCAAGCGTGCGGCGGCGGCGATCGACGCGGCGCTCGCGCAGCGCGCCGCCAAGGCCGCGTGAGCGCGGGATACGCAAAGGCATCGCGCGCATCGCATGCATGGCGCGCGCCACCTGGATCACGATAAACGCCCCATTTTCACGGAGCCGAACATGGCCGACCTTCGCTGCACAATCGCAGGCATCACTTCGCCGAATCCGTTCTGGCTGGCCTCCGCACCGCCGACCGACAAGGCGTACAACGTCAATCGCGCGTTCGAGGCGGGCTGGGGCGGCGTCGTCTGGAAGACGCTCGGGCTGGATCCGCACGTCGTCAACGTCAGCTCGCGCTACGGCGCGGTGCAGTGGAACGGCCAGCGGATCGCCGGGCTGAACAACATCGAGCTGATCACCGACCGCCCGCTCGACGTGAACCTGAAGGAAATCACGCAGGTGAAGCGCGACTGGCCCGACCGCGCGCTGATCGTGTCGCTGATGGTGCCGTGCAACGAGCGCGACTGGAAATGGATTCTGCCGCTCGTCGAGGATACGGGCGCCGATGCAGTCGAGCTGAACTTCGGTTGCCCGCACGGGATGAGCGAACGCGGAATGGGCGCGGCCGTCGGGCAGGTGCCGGAATACGTCGAGATGGTCACGCGCTGGGTCAAGGAAGGCACGAAGCTGCCGTGCCTCGTGAAGCTCACGCCGAACATCAGCGACATCCGGATGGGATCGCGCGCCGCCTACAAGGGCGGCGCGGACGGCGTGTCGCTGATCAACACGATCAACTCGATCGTCGCGGTGGATCTCGACCAGATGGCGCCGATGCCGACCGTCGACGGCAAGGGAACGCACGGCGGATACTGCGGGCCGGCGGTCAAGCCGATCGCGCTGAACATGGTCGCAGAGATCGCGCGCGACCCGGAAACGCCGAACCTGCCGATCTCGGGCATCGGCGGAATTTCGTCGTGGCGCGACGCGGCCGAGTTTATCGTGCTCGGCGCCGGAAGCGTGCAGGTGTGCACCGCCGCGATGCATTACGGATTCCGGATCGTATCGGATCTCGCCGACGGGCTGTCGAACTGGATGGACGAGAAGGGCTACGCAACGCTCGACGACGTGCGCGGGCGCGCGGTGCCGAACGTGACCGACTGGAAATACCTGAACCTGAAGTACGACATCAAGGCGCGCATCGACCAGGACCGCTGCATCCAGTGCGGATTGTGCCATATCGCGTGCGAGGACACGTCGCATCAGGCGATCATGGCCGAGAAGGACGGCGTGAGGCACTTCGAGGTGGTGGATGCGGAGTGCGTCGGGTGCAATCTTTGCATGCATGTGTGTCCGGTCGAGCAATGCATCACGATGGAGCGGGTCGACGCGGGCGACTATGCGAACTGGACCACGCACCCGAACAACCCGGCGCGTGCCGACGCCGGCGCGAGCCCGGCGGAACCCGCGAAGCACGCGAAGGCCGCCTGACCGGCGGTCGGCGGCGCGGGATCGCTCGCGCTGCTGCTTGTGTCCTGTCCTGCCGGCATCTCGCGATGCCGGTACTGACGTTTACGTGGAGCGCGTTCGATGAAACCAGCAGCGATTCCCGCCGATCCTGACAGCGCCGCGGCGCCGGGCGGCAGCCTGTACAACGATGACCTCGCACCGACGACGGCGGCGCAGCGCACATGGCGCTGGTATCACTTCGCGGCGCTGTGGGTCGGGATGGTGATGAACATCGCGTCGTACATGCTCGCGGCGGGGCTGATCCAGGAAGGCATGTCGCCGTGGCAGGCGGTGCTGACGGTGTTGCTCGGGAACCTGATCGTGCTCGTGCCGATGCTGCTGATCGGCCATGCGGGCGCGAAGCACGGGATTCCGTATGCGGTGCTCGTGCGCGCGTCGTTCGGCACGCAGGGCGCGAAGCTACCCGCGCTGCTGCGCGCGATCGTCGCATGCGGTTGGTACGGGATCCAAAGCTGGCTCGGCGGCAGCGCGATCTACACGTTGCTGAACATTCTGACCGGCAACGCATTGCACGGCCCCTTGCTGCCGCTCGTCGGCATTTCGTTAGGGCAGCTCGCGTGCTTTCTCGTGTTCTGGGCGCTGCAGCTGTACTTCATCTGGCACGGCACCGATTCGATCCGCTGGCTCGAGAGCTGGTCCGCGCCGATCAAGGTCGTGATGTGCATCGCGCTCGTGTGGTGGGCGACGTCGCAGGCGGGCGGCTTCGGCACGATGCTGTCGGCGCCTTCGCAGTTCGTTGCGGGCGGCAATAAGGCCGGGCTCTTCTGGGCGACGTTCTGGCCGGGCCTGACCGCGATGGTCGGCTTCTGGGCAACGCTCGCGCTGAACATTCCCGACTTCACGCGCTTCGCGCATTCGCAGCGCGACCAGGTGATCGGGCAGTCGATCGGGCTGCCGCTGCCGATGGCGCTGCTGTCGGTGGTGTCGGTCGTGGTGACGTCGGCCACCGTCGTGATCTACGGCAACGCGATCTGGGATCCGATCGATCTGACGAGCCGGATGACCGGCATCGGCGTCGGCATCGCGCTCGTGATCCTCACGCTCGACACGATGTGCTGCAATCTTGCGGCGAACCTGGTCGGTCCTGCTTACGATTTCTCGAGCCTGTGGCCGAAGGCGATCTCGTACCGCACGGGCGGGCTGATCACCGCGACGCTCGCGATCGTGATGATGCCGTGGAAGATCCTCGCGACGACGGACGGCTACATCTTCACCTGGCTCGTCGGCTACTCGGCGCTGCTCGGGCCGGTCGCGGGCATCCTGATGGTCGACTACTTTCTGATTCGCGGCACGCGGCTCGACACGCGCGCGCTGTTCGACGAGCGCGGCGACTTCAGCTACGCACGCGGCTGGAACCCGGCCGCGCTGGTCGCGCTCGCGATCGGCGTGCTGCCGAACCTGCCCGGCTTCCTGCATACCGCGTTTCCGGCGTCGTTCCCGAACGTGCCGGCGTTCTTCAACACGCTCTATACGTATGCGTGGTTCGTCGGGCTCGTGCTGGCGTCCGGCGTGTACGGTACCTGGATGAAGTGGCGCGCCGGACAGCGCGCGCAGATCGCGAGCGCATGATGCGCGAGCGCATGCGGCACCCGACAGTCAACGAGGAGGTAAGCAAATGGCAATCCTGATTCGCGGCGGCACCGTGATCGATGCGGACCGCACCTATCGCGCGGACGTACTGTGTGCCGACCCGCAGGACGGCGGCACGATCCTGCAGATCGCGGAGACGATCGACGCGCCGGCCGCCGCGACGGTGGTCGACGCGCACGACCAGTACGTGATGCCGGGCGGCATCGATCCGCATACGCACATGGAACTGCCGTTCATGGGCACGACGGCGAGCGACGATTTTTATTCGGGCACGGCCGCCGGGCTGTCGGGCGGCACGACCAGCATCATCGACTTCGTGATTCCGAGCCCGAAGCAGCCGCTGATGGACGCATTTCGCGAGTGGCGCGGATGGGCAGAGAAGGCTGCGGCCGACTACGGCTTCCACGTGGCCGTCACGTGGTGGGACGATTCGGTGCACCGCGACATGGGCACGCTCGTGCGCGAGCACGGCGTATCGAGCTTCAAGCACTTCATGGCGTACAAGAACGCGATCATGGCCGACGACGAGGTCCTCGTGAACAGCTTCTCGCGGTCGCTCGAACTCGGCGCGCTGCCGACGGTGCATGCGGAGAACGGCGAACTCGTGTTCCGGCTGCAGCAGGCGCTGCTCGCGCGCGGGATGACTGGGCCGGAGGCGCATCCGTTGTCGCGACCGCCGGAGGTGGAGGGCGAGGCCGCGAACCGTGCGATCCGCATCGCGCAGGTGCTCGGCGTGCCCGTGTATATCGTGCACGTGTCAGCGAAGGACGCGGTCGATGCAATCACGCGCGCGCGCAGCGAAGGGCTGCGCGTGTTCGGCGAGGTGCTGCCGGGGCATCTGGTGATCGACGAGTCGGTGTATCGCGACCCGGACTGGACGCGCGCAGCCGCGCACGTGATGAGCCCGCCGTTCCGCTCGGCCGAGCATCGCGAGGCGCTGTGGCGCGGGCTGCAGGCGGGGCAGCTGCATACGACGGCGACCGATCATTGCGTGTTTTGTGCATCGCAGAAGGCAATGGGCCGCGAGGACTTCACGAAGATCCCGAACGGCTGCGGTGGCGTCGAGGATCGCATGTCGGTGCTTTGGCATCACGGCGTGAATCATGGCCGCATCACACCGAACGAATTCGTGCGGATCACGTCGACGAACGCCGCGCAGATCTTCAACCTGTATCCGCGCAAGGGAGCGGTGCAAGTCGGCGCCGATGCCGATCTGGTCGTGTGGGACCCGGCGGCAACGAAAACGATCTCGGTGAAGACCCATCACCAGCAGGTCGACTTCAACGTGTTCGAAGGGATGACGGTGCAGGGCGTCGCGACGCATACGCTGACGCGCGGCGCGCTCGCGTGGGCCGACGGTGAGCTGCGTGCGGTGCGCGGAGCGGGCCGCTATCTGAAGCGGCCGCCCGCAGCCGGCTATTACGAAGCCGCGCGCATCGCGAACCGGCTGCGTGAGCCGCATCCGGTCGAACGCGCGGGCTGAACAGCGTACTTCGTCAGTTGCGCGGGGCGTGTCCGTTCGCACGGCCCGCCCCGCGCGTTCAAGCGGCCGGTCACGTGCATCGCCGGCCCCTGCTTCTTCTCGACCCCGCGTCGATTCGCTCAATATATGGGACGAATCGAGCATCGTCGCGTCCGTGCGATTTTCAGGTACATAGAACAACTGAGCAAATATGCGACGCAAGTGAAACTACACGGAGCATGCCATTTTGTTTGCATTGTCGTCGTGCATGACGGCGAGTAATATCCACCGACGGCGTGACACGGGCGAGCCGGGCCGGGCCGCCTGCCGAGCAGTCCAATAAACATAGAGAGCAAGGAGTACGAGGTGGATATTCTGCGCAGTCTCCTGGGCATGCTGTTCCTGCTGCTGGTGGCCTATCTGCTGTCGAACAATCGGCGCGCGGTGAGCGGCCGGACCCTGATCGCCGCGCTGCTCACGCAGTTCGCGATCGGCGCGCTGGTGCTGTTCGTGCCGTCAGGCCGCGCGGCGCTGGCGGCTGCCGCGAACGGTGTCAATCGCGTGCTCGACATGGGCAATCACGGCATCGCGTTTGTATTTGGGGGGCTGGTGGACGCCCGGATGTTCCAGTTGTTCGGCGACGGCGGGTTCGTATTCGGCCTGCGCGTGCTGCCGATGATCATCTTCGTCACTGCGCTGATCTCGGTGCTGTACTACGTCGGCGTGATGAAGTGGATCGTCGCGATCCTTGGCGCGGGGCTCGCGAAAGTGCTCGGCGTGAGCCGCATCGAGGCGTGCTCGGCCGTCGCAACGATCTTTCTCGGGCAGAGCGAAATGCCCGCGCTCGTGAAGCCGTTCGTGCGGCACATGACGGGCGCCGAGATCTTTACGGTGATGGCAAGCGGCATGGCATCGGTCGCGGGCTCGGTGCTGGTCGGCTACGCCGGTCTAGGCGTGAAGATGGAGTACCTGCTTGCCGCCTCGTTCATGGCGGTGCCGGGCGGGCTGCTGTTCGGCAAGCTGCTGTTCCCGACCGTGGAGCCGAGCCGCGTCGTGGTCGACGGGCTCGATTTCGACGACAAGCGGGCTGCCAACGTGATCGAGGCGGCAGCGTCAGGCGCGTCGGTTGGGCTGCGGATCGCGATCAACGTCGGCGCGATGCTGATCGCGTTCGTGGGGCTCATCGCGCTGATGAACCTCATCGTCGGCGGCGTGGCCGCGTTCGCCGGCTTTCCGCGGGTGACGCTGCTGGGCATCATCGGCCACCTGTTCGCGCCGCTCGCGTGGATCATCGGTGTGCCGTGGCACGACGCCGCGCTGGCCGGCAACTTCATCGGCGAGAAGCTGATCTTCAACGAGTTCGTCGCGTACGGCGACCTGTCGCCGTATCTGAAGGGCGGCGAGCACGTCGCGGCGGCCGGCCTGCAGGTGCTCGACCCGAAGACGCTCGCGATCGTGTCGTTCGCGCTGTGCGGCTTCGCGAACTTTTCGTCGATCGCCATTCTCGCGGGCGGCTTCAGCGCGGTCGCGCCCGAGCGCCGCTCGGAAGTCGCGCGGCACGGCTTGCGTGCGCTCACGGCCGCGACGCTGTCGAACCTGATGAGCGCGGCGATCGCCGGCCTGTTCTTTTCGCTGCACTGAGCGATCGAGGAGACGCAACGATGTTTTTGCCGCAGGAATTCATTCGCCGCAAGCGCGACCGGCAGCCGCTCGATCAAGACGAGATTGCCGCGTTCGTGCGCGGTGTGACCGACGGCAGCGTGACCGAGGGCCAGGTGGCGGCGTTCGCGATGGCCGTGTATTTCAACGACCTGAGCACCGATGAGCGCGTCGCGTTGACGCTCGCGCAGCGCGATTCCGGCGATGTGCTGGACTGGCACGCGCTTGATCTCGGCGGACCGGTGATCGACAAGCATTCGACGGGCGGCGTCGGCGATGTCGTGTCGTTGATGCTCGGGCCGATGGTGGCCGCATGCGGCGGCTATGTGCCGATGATCTCGGGGCGCGGGCTGGGCCATACCGGCGGCACGCTCGACAAGCTCGGCGCGATCCCCGGCTACGACGTGACACCGGACACAGACACGTTTCGCCGCACGGTGCGCGACATCGGCGTCGCGATCATCGGGCAGACCGCGCGGCTCGCGCCGGCCGACAAGCGCATCTATGCGATTCGCGATGTGACGGCGACCGTCGAGTCGGTCGCGATGATTACCGCGTCGATCCTGTCGAAGAAGCTCGCGGCGGGGCTCGACGGGCTCGTGATGGACGTCAAGGTCGGCTCGGGCGCGTTCATGCCGACTGCCGGGAAATCGGCGGAGCTGGCACGCAGCATCGTCGACGTCGGCAACGGCGCGGGCATGAAGACGACCGCGATCCTGACCGACATGAACCAGTCGCTCGCGCCGTGCGCGGGCAATGCGCTCGAGGTGGCCTGCGCGATCGACTACCTGACGGGCAAGTCGCGACCGGCGCGCCTGCATGACGTCACGATGGCGTTGTCTGCGCAGTTGCTCGTGACCGGCGGGCTGACGCGCGATGTCGCCCAGGCGCGCACGATGTTGCTGCAGGCGCTCGATTCGGGCGCCGCGGCGGAACGCTTCGCGAGAATGGTGGCGGCGCTCGGCGGCCCGGCGGACCTGATCGAAGCGCCCGCACGTCATCTTGCCCGGGCCGATGTGATCGTGCCGGTTCCGTCGCCCGCGAGCGGTGTGGTGCAGCGGGTCGATTGCCGCGCGCTCGGGCTCGCGGTCGTCGCGCTCGGCGGCGGCCGCACGCGCGCCGACGATGCGATCGACTACCGTGTCGGCTTGACGGCGCTCGCGGAGATCGGCCAGCGTGTCGAAGCCGGCCAGCCGCTCGGCTACGTGCATGCCCGCGGCGAAGCGTTCGCCGCACGTGCGGTGGAGGAAGTGCGGCAAAGCTACGTGCTGGGCGAGACGGGCGACGCGCCGCCGACCATCTACGAGCAGATTGGCTGACCGGGCGCCGATACCGGCACGGCGGAACGTGCGGATATCGGCGCCAGCTTCACATGACGGGAGTATCGTGCCGGCCGGGGCGCGTCGTGTCGATGCATCCCGGCACACCACTGGAGGCGCCATCGAGATGGAACGAGACGAGCTGATCGAACAGGCCAGGGCGGCGCGCGAGCGCGCGTATGCGCCGTATTCGCGCTTCAAGGTTGGCGCTGCGCTGGAGGCGCGCGACGGAACGGTTTTTCACGGCTGCAACGTCGAGAACGCGTCCTACGGACTGTGCAATTGCGCGGAACGCACGGCGATGTTCGCGGCGATTGCCGCCGGCTATCGTCCGGGCGACTTCGCGCGGCTCGCGGTGATCGGCGACACGGACGGCCCGATCGCGCCGTGCGGCGCGTGCCGTCAGGTGATCATCGAGATAGGCATGCCCGACATCGAAGTGATCCTGGCCAATCTGAAAGGGGCCGTCGAGGTTACGACGGCCCGCGCGTTGTTGCCGGGCGCGTTCAGCCTGTAACGCACTCGCCGCGGCACGCCGCGCGCATTACGCGTCGTCGCGCGCGTCGCGGATCGGGATCACGGTTCGCGCGCCGCACTGGCGCAGCAGATCGCGCAGTTCGTTGATGACCGGAAACACCTCATGGTTCCAGTCGGCGCCCTGCCGATCGTGCGCTTCCTGCTCGCGCTCGACGATCCAGCGATCCTCGCGGAAGATCCGTTCGGTGAACCAGACGAGCAGCGGCCACGCGAGATCGAGCGCGAACGGAATGCCGGGCTTGTGGATGGACAGCAGTCCGAACGTGCGGTTGGTGCGCTGTTGCGCATCGAGCGGCACGTAGACGATCCACAGGTCCATCACGAGGGTGCCTTCGCTCGAGCGGATCTGCAGCGTCTGGTACGGGTAGCCTGTGCGCACCGTCATCACGCTCTTGTCGGCCTGGTCGCCGGGCTTCTTGCTCGAGCCGAACACGAGCGCCTCGCCGACCGGCTGCTTGCCTTCCATGCGCACGAACGTGTAATCGACCTCGACCCAATCGTCGCCGCGGCGCCGGCCGACCGAGCGCGCCCGCATCTGCCCCATCTGCTTGCGATGCAGGAACTGATGGTTCATGTCCATCAGGTTCTCGTGCATGAACGAGTAGTGGCACTTGACCTCGCGGCCGAAGCGGCGCGTCTTGAATGCACGGTCGTCTGCCGATTCGAGCGCGGGGAACGGGCGTTCGTCGGCGAGCGTCGCGTCGCCGGGGAACACGAAGATCAGCCCGTGCGCCTCGCGGCACGGATACGCGCGCACGCCGTTGGGCAGACGCTCGCGGCCGAGATAGGGCACGTCGACGCAGCGGCCGCTATCGCACGCGTAGGTCCATCCGTGGTAGCAGCAGCGCAGCGTTTCGCCGCTCACGACGCCCGCATGCAGCGGGACCTGGCGGTGCGCGCAACGATCTTCGAGCGCATGCACGGCGCCGGATTCGGTGCGCACGAGCACGATCGGATCGCCGGCGAAGCGCACGCCGAGCGTCTTGCCGCGCTTCAGTTCGCGCGACCATGCAAGCGGATACCAGTGATCGGGATGGATGGGCACGCGGCGCAGGTCGCGCACGACCGCGCTGGTGGACGGTTCTTCGAGGGCGCTGCTGTCAGACAAAGGCACTGCGCGCATGCGTGACGCCTCCTGGCTGGACGGAAGATCCGGACGCCGCGACAAGCGGCGTGGCTTGGGAGAAGTCTACGCGAAGTTGCACCGCATGGCGGACGCGATGCGGGTTTGCACCGGCACGGCGAGCGCGGTTTGTTTGATGCGGCGCAATCCGGGGCGCGGGCGGCACGTGTGGCATGCGAGGCCGCCCGGCTGCGGTCTCGGCCGTGCGGCGGGCCGCATCCCGCCACGCGGCCGGTTGCCGGTCACGAGCGGGCGTCGCGCCACAGCACCGGGTCTGTGCGGTACAGCGCGGGAAAGTAGTGTTTCAGCCCGGCAACCTTCGGCAGGTCGTTGAACGCGATGTACGGCGCGTCGGGATGAAGTTCGAGGTAGTTCTGGTGATAGGCCTCGGCCGGGTAGAACCCCTTGTAGTCCTCGATACGCGTGACGACCGGCGCCGGAAACACGTGCGCGGTGCCGAGCTGCGCGATGTACGCGGTCGCGATCGCGCGTTGCCGCGCGGTGGTCGGGAAGATCGCGGACCGGTACTGCGACCCTTCGTCGGGGCCCTGCCGGTTGAGTTCGGTCGGATCGTGGGCGACCGAGAAGAACACCTGCAGCAGCCGGCCGTAGGTAATCTGCGTCGGATCGTAGACGATGCGTACCGATTCCGCATGCCCCGTCAGCCCGGACCCGACGAGTGCATAGTGCGCGGTCTCGGACGCGC
The DNA here is from genome assembly GCF_001718315.1 of Burkholderia diffusa. Classification (NCBI taxonomy): domain Bacteria; kingdom Pseudomonadati; phylum Pseudomonadota; class Betaproteobacteria; order Burkholderiales; family Burkholderiaceae; genus Burkholderia; species Burkholderia diffusa. Next base: position 799,742 of record NZ_CP013364.1, read on the forward strand.
CGCCCGCATAACCGGCCGTGACCTGCTTCACGCCCTTCACGTGCTCGAACACGCCCTGCACGCCCCAGAAGCAGCCGCCGGCAAGCACGGCCGTCTCGTCGTGCAATGCGCCGGGCGTTTCGTCGAGTGTCGGCGCGGGCACGGTGCGCATCGGCTCGGCGGAGTTGACGATGCGCTGGTAGCCGAACACGGCGGCGGCCGCGACGGCAAGCGCGCCGATGCGGCGCAGCATTGCCGTGCGCCGTCGCGGCATGGTAGCGCGGGTGGGTGTCGGGTTCATCGTTGGCTCCTTCGGAATGCGTTTGGGAAGACGGCGGTCGGGTGTCGGCCTGGCAGGCGTTCAACCGAATGTGAATGCGTACGCATCGACACCCGGATCGAGGAACTCGATCGCGAAGGTGCGATCGGCGATCGCGCCGGGCTGACGGACGAGCTGGTACAGGCGCTGCCCGGTGACCGTGCCGTAGCCCTGCGCATCGACGTCGGCGCCGTGTGCGGCACCGGGCCCCGCGCCGTCGAGCGTCACGCGAAAGCGCACCGGCTTGCCGTCTGCGCCCGGGCCGAGCACGAGATGCAGGTCACGTGCGTGGAAGCGGTAGACGATCCGGCCTGACGGTGCGGCGAGCGACGCGCGCTCGGCGCCGACTCGCCACGAGCCGGCGAGGCCCCAGTCGTTCAGGCCGGGATGCGCGGGCGCGTCGTAGCGGTGTGCCGTGTCGCGCACGACGCCGCCGGGCGACGTGAAGTCGTTCGCGCGCGCATAGCCGACATAGGTTTCCGGCGAGCGCACGTCGGCGCTATCGGCCGCCGCGAGCGCGCCTTGCGCGGGCGCGCCGGCGAGCCCGAGCGGCACGTTCAATGCTTCCGGGTGGCCGGCTTCGGCGAGCAGCGACTGGATCGCGCGTTCCGACTGCGCGTATTCGCCTTCGCCGAAGTGATGGCGGCGCACGCGTCCCTGCGCGTCGACAAAGTAGTGCGCGGGCCAGTATTCGTTGCTGAACGCGCGCCAGATCGTGTAGTGGTTGTCGATCGCGACCGGGAAGTCAATGCCAAGGTCGTGCACGGCCTTCTTCACGTTGCCGATGTCGCGCTCGAACGCGAACTCCGGTGCATGCACGCCGATCACGACGAGGCCGTATGGCGCGTACTTGCGTGCCCAGGCAGTCGTATATGGGAGCGTGCGCAGACAGTTGATGCACGAATACGTCCAGAAGTCGACGAGCACGACCTTGCCGCGCAGGCCGGCCGCGGTCAGCGGCGGCGAGTTCAGCCACTGCACGGCGCCGTCGAGCGACGGCAGTGTGCCTTCGACCGGCAGCGCGGCCGGTGCCGGTTTCGCAGGTGAGACGTCCGCCGCGCGCATCATCGCGCCGCCGGGGTGCGCGGCATCGACCGTTGCGGCCATCATCGCGCCGCCCGGACCGGTCGCGGTGCGGCCTGCCGAGCCGTCCGCCGGAGCGCCCGTTGCGGACATCGCCGTCGGCGAGCCGCTCGAGTGGCCGCCGAGCCGTTCGACGAGCTTCGTCTCGAGACCACCCGTCGTAACGGTCGACAACTGCGCAAGCGCCCCCGTATCGAGGCCGAGCGCGATCGCGCCGACGCCGGCCAGCAGCGCTGCGCCGATCCCGCGCTTGATCCATTCGCCGGCGCCGAGCGAGCGCTTCATCGCGGCGAACACCTTGCCGCCGATCACGAGCGCGACGCCGAGCGACGTCGCGGCGCCGGCCGCATACGCGGCCAGCAGCAGTGTCGTGCCGACGCTCGCGCCGCGCAGCGCGGCGCCGGTCAGCACGAGCCCGAGGATCGGACCCGCACACGGTGCCCACAGCAGGCCGGTGGCGACGCCGAGCAGCAGCGACGACAGCGGGCCGGCCGGGCGGCCGTCGCGCTGCGCGAGACCGGTGAGCCGGTTGCCTGCGGCGACGAGCGGGCGCGTCAGGTGTTCGGCGAGGCGCGGCATCAGCAGCGTCAGGCCGAACAGCGCGAGCAGCACGATGGCGGCCCAGCGACCGGCCTGGTTGGCTTGCGCGACCCAGCCTCCGCCGACGGCGGCAAGCGTCGCGACGACGGCGAACGTGAGCGCCATCCCGGCCAGCAGCGGCAGGCCGGTGCGCATGAACGGCTGGTCGGCGCGCGCGAACACGAACGGCAGCACGGGCAGGATGCACGGGCTCAGGATCGTGAGCACGCCGCCGAGATAGGCAAGGACGATGAGCAGCATGGTGCGTCTCCAGTCGGTCGGGAGTGGGGCCGGATCAGGCGGCGGCCGGGTGGAAGGCGAGCGCGAGGCCGTTCATGCAATAGCGCAGGCCGGTGGGCGGCGGGCCGTCGTCGAACACGTGGCCGAGATGGCCGCCGCACCGGCGGCAGTGCACTTCGGTGCGGACCATCCCGAACGACGTGTCGGCGTCGGTCGCCACCGCGTGGTCGAGCGGTTTCCAGAAGCTCGGCCAGCCGGTGTGGCTGTCGAACTTGGTGGCCGACGAGAACAGCGCGAGGCCGCAGCCCGCACACGCGAACGTGCCTGTGCGATGTTCGTCGTTCAGCGCGCTGCTGTACGGCCGCTCGGTGCCGGCGTCGCGAAGGATCGCGTACTGGGCGGGTGTGAGCCGGCGATGCCATTCGGCGTCGCTGAGGGTGACTTCAAAAGGGGCGGCTGTTTGCGGAGTGGCAGGCGATGCGGCGAACGCGCGGCCAATCAGTGCGCGCCGGCCGACGGACGACAGGGTCGCGAGCGCGGCGAGGCCGGTGGCGCCGGCGAACAGCAGCAGATGTCTGCGGGTGGGCATGATGGGCTCCTGAAAACATGCGCCCATCGTAGACAGCGGCCGGTGTCGAAGTCCTCACGGAAAGTTAAATGAATTGTGATGATTGGCCGAGTGGTGCGCGCGCGAGGCACCGTGTCCGAGGGGCATTGAGCGACCCCGCCGCGGCGATCGAAAAAGCGCTGCCGCCACCGTCACGGCGCCCCTGTATTTCTGGCGCGGGCAACGACGTGCCGGTGGGCGGGTTCATTGGGCATTGCGTCACACGCGGGCCTGGAGGTTCTTCGATCCGGGCCGGGCGACTGGAGGGTGGCTTCTTTTCTGGCGACGCAGAAGTTCAATTGCGAGCACCCACATTTAGTGCGGTGTGTGGGCGAAGGCTTCGGCGGGAAGATGGCTGGATTCTCTCCGCGGTGCGGAGAGAATTGGGTGAGCGCCCAGCAGGGTTCCGCTGTCGCTGAGATTCCGGTAACGTGGCCACTACTGGCGCGCGCCGGCCCGCCGATTCCCCCATTCCCAGCAAGATGACCGAACTCGTCCCCGCATCCCTCTTGACCGACATCCGCCGCATGATTGATTCGGCGCGCGCCCAGGCGGCCGCGGCCGTCAACGCGGAACTGGCCCTGCTTTATTGGCAAGTTGGTCGTCGCATCTGAGATGATGTGCTGGGCGGGGAGCGCGCGGGCTACGGACAACAAATCCTCCCCGCGCTCGCACGACAACTGAGAGCTGAGTACGACCGGGGTTGGAGCGAGCAGCAATTGCGCCACTGCTTCCGCGCGGCCGAGATGTTTCCCGATGAACCAATTCTCTCCGCACTGCGGAGAGAATTGAGCTGGACCCATCTGAAGATGTTGATGTACGTCGACGACTCGCTCAAGCGCGACTTCTATATTGAACTCTGTCGCGTGGAGCGCTGGTCGTCGCGGCAGTTGCAGGAGCGGATGCAGTCGATGCTGTTCGAGCGCAGTGCGCTGTCGCGGCAACCCGACGAAGTGATTCGGCGCGAAGTGACGCACCTCCGCGACGCGCAGCAGATGACGCCTGACCTCGTGCTGAAAGATCCGTACATCCTCGACTTTCTCGGCCTCAACGATCACTACCTCGAGCGCGATCTCGAAGATGCGATCCTGCGCGAGATGGAACAGTTTCTCCTGGAACTCGGTGCCGGCTTTACATTCGTCGCGCGCCAGAAGCGGCTGCTGATCGACGACGACTTTTATTTCGACCTGTTGTTCTACAACCGGAAGCTCAAACGCCTTGTCGCGATCGAACTGAAGCTCGGTTCCTTCAAGGCCGAGGACAAGAGTCAGATGGAGCTCTACTTGCGCTGGCTCGCGAAGCACGGGCAGGAGCCGGATGAGGCGCCGCCGATCGGCATCATCCTGTGTGCTGGCAAAAAACAAGAACAAATCGAATTGCTCGGGCTCGGCAAAGGTGGTATTCATGTCGCCGAGTACCTCACGGTGCTCCCGCCACGCGAGATGCTACAGGCGAAGCTGCACCAATCGATTGCGGCAGCACGTGCCCGTCTTGATGATCTAGGCGAGTCGTAATGATCGGCCGATCCATCCTTTTTGTCGACGCAGCCGGACCTATGCTGACCGAACCAACATCAAAAACCGGACCGCTCAGTATCTCGGCGAAGCGGATGACCTCGCGACCTTCCTGCAATACGTAGACCGATGGGTTTCGGGAACGCCTGACCTCGGCTCCAACATCCATCTGTTTCGCGGACAGAGGAGCGAGAACTGGCTTCTCAAGCCCGGCATTGCACGACACGTGCGCACGACGCCGATCACCGTGGCGCGCATGCTGGCCGAGTTCAAGCAGCGAGCGATTCCTTATCTGGAGTCGACCCCCGACCTCGCCGAAGTCGACTGGCTGGCGATCGTGTAGCACCACGCGATGCCGACGCGACTGCTCGACTTGTCTGGCAGTGCGCTTGCAGCGCTGTGGTTTGCGATCAAGCAGCCTTCCGACGAGCCCGCGGAGGGGCAGGTGCCTCCTGCTGCAGCTGTGTAGATGCTGGCCTGCGATGAGGCGGACGTGATTTCGGACGAAGAACGCCAGGAAGCGCCAATCACTCCGGGGCTGTTCGGCCTTCCAGGCAGGCGACAATCTCCCGCGCCGAGCGCTGCAGTTCGGGCACGAATCGCCGGATCGCTTCGGCCGACGTGATCGCCTTCGACAGGTAGATCACGTTCAGGCTGCCGAGCACGTGACCATGCGCGGCAATTGCCACCGCAACCGCGCCGATCTTCTTCTGCGCGCCCCAGTCGCTCGCATTGAGTCCAAACCCGTCCACGCGCGTCTGACGAATCAGGTTCACGATGTACGCATCGTCGTGCGCGAGGCGGCGTTGTTCGTCGTCGTCGGCATTCGTGCGCAGCAACGCGAGGATGTCCTCGCGTTCCGCATCGGGGCAGGCCGCGAAATACGCGCGACCGGCTGCGGTCAACAGCATCGGCAGCCTGCGTCCGACCATCGACCTGTGAAATGACAACGGGCTGAAACGGTGGGTGGTCTCGCGGATGATCATTGCATCGCCATCGGGCGTCGTCAGGTCCGACGGCCATACGACGCGCTGTGTCAGCCGCGCCATCACCGGTGGCGCGACAGTCGAAATCCACTCGTCATCCGTAAAGCCTTCGCTCAACGCGCGCACACCCAGCGTCAGCCGGAAGCTGTCGTCGGACGGGCTACGCCGCACGCAGCCCTCGTCGACGAGGGTCTCCAGCAACCGCCGCACGGTGGTCCGGTGCAGCCCGGTGGCCTCGCTGATCTGCTGGCTCGTCGCCCGGCCGTGCTCCATCGCATTGAGCGCGCGCAGCACCTGTAGTCCGCGTGCCAGCCCCCGCACGCTGGTGTATTTCGACACAATAAAGTCCTTATTAATCAATGATGTGCATCAGGTGCACGTTCTGCTCAAATTGTTGAGGCGAACGATTGCGCTCCTTAGACTTTGTTCGAAACCGGATGCCCGGGCGGCGAGGAAGGCCCGGTGGATGGCGTCGGCGAAGACCCGTTCATCGTAGCAGAGCCCGATTTGCCCCAGTGGCCGGCCGGAAGGTGGAGACGCGCGGCGGCCGCATGCCGCGCCCGACAGAAAACAGGAGACAGAGATGCCCGCCCAACACGTGGCTGCGCCCGCGTCGGCCAGCCCCCACGTCATCGCGACCGATGTCGCGATCATCGGCGCCGGTCCGGTCGGCCTGATGATCGCGAACCTGCTGGGCCAGCAAGGCGTCGGCACGATCATCATCGAGAAACTCGACCAGATCATCGACTACCCGCGCGCGATCGGCCTCGACGACGAGGCACTGCGAGTGTTCCAGACAGTCGGCCTCGCCGACGCGCTGCTGCCGCATACGACCCCCGATCACTGGATGCGCTTCGTCACCGGCAGCGGTCATTGCTTCGCATCGATCGAGCCGCGCACCGACGAGTTCGGCTGGTCGCGCCGCAACGCCTTCATCCAGCCGCTCGCGGACCGCGTGCTGTACGACGGCCTGAAGCGCTTCCCGCACGTCGACGTGCGGTTCGGGCACAGCGTCGATACGTTCGCGCAGGACCGCGACGGCGTGACGATCGACATCGTCGACGCACACGGCGCGAAGCAGACCGTGCGCGCTGCGTACCTGGTCGGAGCCGATGGCGGCAACAGTTTCGTGCGGCGCACGCTGAACGTACCGTTCGAAGGCCGCACGAAACCGAACCAGTGGATCGTCGTCGATGTGCGCAATGACCCGCTCGGCTCGCCGCACGTGTACCTGCACTGCGATGCGGAGCGGCCTTACGTGTCGGCCGCGCTGCCGCACGGGATCCGCCGCTTCGAGTTCATGGTGATGCCCGGCGAGACCGAGGAACAACTGTCGCGACCGGAAAACCTGGCCGCGCTGATTCGCAAGGTGGTTGCCGATCCGGACAAGGTCGACTACATCCGCAAGCGCGTGTACACGCACAACGCGCGGCTCGCGCGCCGTTTCGACATAGGCCGCGTGCTGCTCGCGGGCGATGCCGCGCACATCATGCCTGTCTGGCAGGGACAGGGCTACAACAGCGGGATTCGCGACGCGAGCAATCTCGGCTGGAAGCTCGCGATGGTCGCGAAGGGGCTGGCCCGTCCGGAGCTGCTCGCGAGCTATACGCTGGAGCGGCGTGACCATGCGCGTTCGATGATTCACCTGTCGGAAGTGGCCGGCGACATCTTTGCTCCGACGACGCGCGTCGGCCGCTTCGTGCGCGACGGCTTCGTCCGCGCGCTCAGCGCGGTGCCGGCCGCGAAGCGCTATTTTGTCGAGATGCGCTTCAAGCCGATGCCGCGCTACGAGGCCGGCGTCGTGATGCTGCCGCAACGTACGCGCAACGGCGGCATGCTCGCGCGGCTGCTCGAACGCGCGGGCGGCAGCGCGCCGGGCCGGCTGCTCGGCCTGATGAGCCAGAAGCGTAGTTCGTGGTTCGGCCAGCTCGTCTACGGCCGCGACGCGTTCGGCGAGTCGCCGGTCGGGCGGATGTTCATCCAGCCGCGCGTGCGTACTGCCGACGGCCGCACGGTGCGGCTCGACGATGCGATCGGTAACCGCTTCGCGGTGATAGGCTGGGGCAGCGATCCGACCTTCGGCCTCACCGACGCGGCGCGCGCGGTGTGGGAGCGGCTCGGTGCATGCTTCGTGCTCGCGAAGCCGGACGTGCAGCTCGACTATGCGGCCGACGTGCCCGACGGCGTGATCGCGATCGGCGACACCACCGGCCGCCTGAAGGACTGGTTTAGCCGGATCCCGCAGTCGGTCGTGGTGCTGCGGCCGGACCGTTTCGTCGCGGGCGTATGCGCGCCGCAGGAAGTGTCCGATGCGATCGTCGAACTTTCGTCGCTGTTGCACCTGACCGATAGCGTGCCGAACGTGCCGTCGGCGCGGGCCGATGCGGTCGCGCATGGGCCGAGCGCACAGCCGGCGGGAGCGTGACATGCCGATCCTGCTCGAATGTCTGTCCCATACACCGCTGCACGGCTATTTCGATCCGGCGCCGGACGTGGTTGCCGAAGTCGAACGCGTGCAGGCCGCGGCCCGCGTGCGCGTCGAAGCGTTCGATCCCGAATGCATCGTGCTGTTCGCGCCGGATCATTACAACGGCTTCTTCTACGACCTGATGCCGCCGTTCTGCATCGGCATCGCTGCAGAATCGGTCGGCGACTACCGAAGCCTCGCGGGCCCGCTGAACGTGCCGGCCGCGCTCGCGCGCGAGATGGCCGAGGCCGTGCTCGACAGCGACGTCGACGTGGCGGTGTCGTACCGGATGCAGATCGATCACGGTTTCGCTCAAGCGCTCGAAGTGCTGACGGGCGGTCTCGACCGCTATCCGGTGATTCCCGTGTTCCTGAATTCGGTCGCGGCGCCGATGGCAACGCTGCGCCGCGCACGCCTGCTCGGTGACGCGATCGGCCGCTTCATCGCGCGCACCGGCAAGCGCGTGCTCGTGATCGGGTCGGGCGGCATCTCGCACGAGCCGCCCGTGCCGGAACTCGCGACCGCGAGCCCCGAGATGGCCGAGCGGTTGATTGCCGGTCGCAATCCGGACGCCGATGCGCGCGCCGCGCGCCAAGCGCGCACGGTCGCCGCCGCACGCGCATTCGCAGCCGGCGACAGCTCGCTGCACGCGCTCAATCCCGAATGGGACCAGGCGTTTCTAGACGTGCTCGAACGTGGCGAACTGAAGGCCGTCGACGGGATGACCAACGAAGCGATCACCCGCGACGGCGGCAAGTCCGCGCACGAGATCCGCGCGTGGGTTGCCGCGTTCGCCGCGCTGGCGGCCGCTGGCCCATATCACGCGGTGCGGGATTTCTACCGCCCGATTCCCGAATGGATCGCGGGCTTCGCCGCGATGCACGGCTGGTCTGCGGGGGATACCCCGCCGCGATCGAATCGTCCAAATGAAAAGGAATGACGACATGCTGACGCAACAACAGATCGACGCGCTGGCTGCACGCCTGCGCGACGCCGAACGGGAATGCGCGCCGATCGATCCGCTGCGCGCGGAAATCGGCGAGCAGAACGCGGAAGACGCGTACGCGATCCAGCAGGCGAACGCCGCGCTGCGGCGCGAACGCGTGGTCGGACGCAAGATCGGCCTGACCTCGGTCGCGGTGCAGCAACAGCTCGGCGTCGACCAGCCGGATTTCGGCACACTGTTCGTATCGATGGCCTATGGCGACGCCGAACCGATGCGTCTGTCGCAGCTGATCCAGCCGAAGGTCGAAGCCGAAATCGCGCTCGTGCTCGAACACGATCTCGTGCACGAGAAGCACACGTTCGCCGAACTGCAGCGCGCGACCGCCTATGCACTCGCGGCGATCGAAGTGGTCGACAGCCGCATCAAGGACTGGAACATCCGCTTCGTTGACACCGTCGCGGATAACGCGTCGAGCGCGCTGTTCGTGCTCGGCAGCCGGCCCGTGCTGTTGAAGGACATCGATCTCCGGAGCTGTGAGATGACACTCGGGTCGGACGGCGAAGTGCTGTCGCGCGGCAGCGGCGCCGCATGCCTCGGCAATCCGCTGAACGCGGCCGCATGGCTCGCCGACCGCATGGTGCAGCTCGGCACGCCGCTGCGCGCGGGCGACGTGATCCTGACCGGCGCGCTCGGGCCAATGGTCGCGGTCAAGCAACCCGGCACGTTCACCGCGCGGATCGCCGGCCTCGGCAGCGTGTGCGCCACCTTCATCGATTGAGGAATTCCATGAGCGTTCAGAAACTCAAGGCCGCGATCATCGGTTCGGGCAACATCGGCACCGACCTGATGATCAAGATCATGCGGCATGCGAAGCATCTCGAAGTCGCGGCGATGGTCGGCATCGATCCGTCCTCCGACGGTCTCTCGCGCGCGGCGCGCCTCGGCGTCGCGACGACGCACGAAGGCGTCGAAGGCCTCACGCGGTTGCCGGTGTTCGACGATATCGACTTCGTGTTCGATGCCACGTCGGCCGGCGCGCACGTGAAGAACGACGCGTACCTGCGCGCGCTGAAGCCCGGCATCCGCTGCATCGACCTGACGCCCGCGGCGATCGGCCCGTACTGCGTACCGGTCGTCAACCTCGACGCGCATCTCGATGCGCCGAACGTGAACATGGTCACCTGCGGCGGGCAGGCGACGATTCCGATGGTCGCTGCCGTGTCGCGCGTCGCGAAGGCTCACTACGCGGAGATCGTCGCGTCGATCAGCAGCAAGTCGGCCGGGCCCGGCACACGCGCGAACATCGACGAATTCACCGAGACGACGTCGAAGGCGATCGAGGTGGTCGGCGGCGCCGCGCATGGCAAGGCGATCATCATCCTGAACCCGGCCGAGCCGCCGGTGATGATGCGTGACACCGTGTATGTGCTGTCCGAGCCAGCCGATCGCGAGCAGATCGCCGCGTCGGTCGAAGAGATGGCGCGCGCGGTACAGGCCTACGTGCCCGGCTACCGGCTGAAGCAGGCCGTGCAGTTCGACGAGATTCCCGTTTCCGCGCCGCTGAACATCCCGGGCCTCGGCCGCGTGAGCGGGCTGAAGACGTCGATCTTCGTCGAGGTCGAAGGCGCCGCGCATTACCTGCCTGCCTATGCCGGCAACCTCGACATCATGACGTCCGCCGCGCTCGCGACCGCCGAGCGCATGGCGCAGTCGCTGCAACGCGTGAGCGCGTAAGGAAGCTTCCCGATGAGCAAGAAACTCTATATCTCCGACGTCACGCTGCGCGACGGCAGCCACGCGATCCGGCATCAGTACTCCATCCAAAACGTGCAGGACATCGCGCGTGCGCTGGACCACGCGCAGGTCGACAGCATCGAAGTTGCGCACGGCGATGGCCTGCAAGGGTCGAGCTTCAACTACGGCTTCGGCGCGCACAGCGATCTCGAATGGATCGCGGCGGTGGCGGACGTCGTCGAGCACGCGAAGATCGCGACGCTGCTGCTGCCCGGAATCGGCACGATCCACGACCTGAAGGCCGCCTACGACGCCGGCGCGCGCGTCGTGCGCGTCGCGACGCACTGCACGGAAGCGGACATCTCGAAGCAGCACATCGAATACGCGCGCGAGCTCGGCATGGACACGGTCGGCTTCCTGATGATGAGCCACATGACGACGCCGGAAAACCTGGCCGTCGAGGCGAAGAAGATGGAAAGCTACGGCGCGACCTGCATCTACGTCGTCGATTCGGGTGGCGCGCTGAACATGAACGACGTGCGCGACCGCTTCCGCGCGATCAAGGCCGTGCTGAATCCTGACACGCAGACGGGTATCCATGCGCACCACAACCTGAGCCTGGGCGTCGCGAACTCGATCGTCGCCGTCGAGGAAGGCTGCGACCGGATCGATGCGAGTCTCGCCGGCATGGGGGCGGGCGCCGGCAACGCGCCGCTCGAAGTGTTCATCGCGGCGGCCGAGCGGATGGGCTGGAACCACGGCACGAACCTGTACACGCTGATGGATGCTGCGGACGACATCGTGCGCCCGCTGCAGGATCGCCCGGTGCGCGTGGATCGCGAGACGCTCGCGCTCGGCTATGCGGGCGTGTATTCGAGCTTCCTGCGCCACTCGGAAGAGGCAGCGAAGAAATACGACCTGAAGACGGTCGACATCCTCGTCGAGCTCGGCAGGCGCCGGATGGTCGGCGGGCAGGAGGACATGATCGTCGACGTCGCGCTCGACCTGAAGCGCGCGCACGGCTGACATCGCGAAGGGCTGCAGCAGCCGCGCCGTTGGTTTGCTTTCGGCGACCGCCGCGCCTTCATCGACATCGCCGCAAAGAGCGATACACATTACATCGGAGACTTTTCATGAACACGTCGGAACACGGCCGCGCTGGCGGCGCACGCACGATCGGCTTATGCCTGCTCGTCGCATTGCTTGAAGGACTGGACCTGCAATCGGCCGGCATCGCCGCACCGCGCATGGCGCATGAATTCGCGCTCGGCGCAGCCCAGATGGGCTGGGCGTTCGGGATCGGTGCGCTCGGGCTGCTGCCCGGCGCGGCGCTCGGCGGACGGCTTGCAGATCGCCTTGGCCGCAAGCGCGTGCTGATGCTGGCGGTCGCGCTGTTCGGCGTGTTCTCGCTGGCGACCACCCATGTGTGGAACTTCGAGAGCCTGCTTGCCGCACGCTTCCTGACCGGCCTCGGTCTCGGCGCCGCGATGCCGAACCTGATCGCGCTGTGTTCGGAAGCGGTGGCGCCGCAACGGCGCAGCACGGCGGTCGGCGCGATGTACTGCGGGATGCCGTTTGGTGCGGCGCTCGGCGCGGCGATCGGCGTTGTCAGCACCGATCCGGCAGGCTGGCGGCACGTGTTCTACGTCGGCGGGATCGGGCCGCTGCTGGTATTGCCGCTACTCGCTTGGTGGCTGAACGAGTCGGCGCAGTTCGCCGCGACGCGCACGTCGGCGACGCCGGAGGACGCGAGCATGGCGCACGCGTTGTGGGGAGATGGCCGCGCGTTGACGACCGCGGCGCTCTGGGCGAGTTATCTCGGCACCCTCGTCGTGCTGTATTTCCTGATGAACTGGCTGCCGTCGATGGTGATGACGCGTGGCCTCACGCATGCGCAGTCGAGTTTCGTTCAGGTGATGTTCAACGTCGGTGGCGGAGTCGGTGCGGTCGGCATCGCGAGCCTGATGGACCGTATTGGCCGGCGTCGCACGGTGATCGGCATGTATGTCGGCATCGCATGCGCGCTCGCGATGCTGACCGGCGCGAGGGATGCGGCGTGGCTCGCTGGCGGCGCGCTGCTGTGCGGGATGTTCCTGGTCGGCGGGCAGTCGGTGCTGTATGCGCTCGCAAGCGCGATCTATCCGACGCGCATGCGCGGCACGGGTGTCGGCGCGGCGGTCGCCGTCGGTCGGCTCGGCTCGATCCTCGGGCCGTTCGTCGCCGGGCAGCTACTCGCGCTCGGCGAGAGCACGACGATGCTGATGGCGTCGAGCATTCCGCTCGTCGTGGTCGCGGCGCTGTCGGCGTTGACGGTGGTCGCGCGCGATCGCGCAGGCGCGCGGGTGCTGGTGGCCGAGTAGGGAGGGTATTTCAGGGACGAGGCGGGCACGCCCGCTTCGCACTTTCCAGTCGCGGATGTGCAAGCGCGCATTCGCGTGATCGACGCATGAACAAACGAGGTTCAACATGACGCAGCAAAGACGAACATTGACGGAAGACAGCACGAGCCGGTTCGTGCAGGTGAAGGTCGGCGAGCATGACTTGAAGCTGCATTACAACGACGTGGGGCAGGGCCGCGAAACGGTCGTGATGCTGCACGGTTCCGGGCCCGGCGCGAGCGGATGGGCGAATTTCCACCGTAATGTCGACGCGTTCGTCGATGCCGGCTACCGCGTCGTGCTGCTCGACTGCCCGGGCTGGAGCAAGAGCGACACGATTGTCAACACGGGATCGCGCTCCGAGTTGAACGCGTTCGCACTCAAAGCGCTGCTCGATGCGCTCGACATCGAACGCGTGCACATCGTCGGCAACTCGATGGGCGGCCATAGCGCGGTCGCGTTTGCGCTACTGTATCCGCGGCAGGTCGGCAAGCTGGTGCTGATGGGCGGCGGCACCGGTGGCCCAAGCCAGTTCGTGCCGATGCCGACCGAAGGCATCAAGCTGCTGCAGAAGGTGTATCGCGAGCCGACGCTCGAGAACCTGAAGCAAATGCTGAACATTTTCGTGTACGACGCCAGCAGCCTGACCGACGAGTTGATGCAGGCCCGCCTCGCGAACATCCTCGCGCGCCGCGATCATCTCGAGAATTTCGTGAAGAGCGTTGCCGCGAATCCGAAGCAGTTCACCGACTACGGCCCGCGCCTCGGCGAGATTTCGGCGCCGGCGCTCGTGATCTGGGGCCGCGACGACCGCTTCGTGCCCGTCGATATCGGCCTGCGTCTGGTGTGGGGGATGCAGAATGCCGAACTGCACGTGTTCGGCCGGTGCGGCCACTGGGCGCAGTGGGAGCACGCGGAGAAGTTCAACCGGATGGTGCTCGAGTTCCTCGGCGAATGACGCGCCCGTATCCGGTGTGACGGTCGCGCGTGACCGCCGGGCCGCTCCGTGTGCTGCAAAGGGCGGCAAGCGGCGCGTCTTTCGCACGTGCGCATGCCGCGTTCAGCCGTGACGCCGGAATGGCGCGCGGCGCATCAGATCGATCAACGCGTCGAGCTCCGGCGAATGCGGTTCGGTGCGCGTGACCATCAGCAGGTCGATATCGGGTGTGGGCGGTGCAAGCGGGCGGCAGCACATCGATTCGCCCGCGAGGGCCTCGACGTACGCGGGCAGCAACGCGACGCCGAGCCCCATGCCGACGAGGTTCAGGTTCAACAGGATGTTCGTAGCGACCTGCACGGTGTCGGGCTCGATTCGATGATCGGCGAAATACCGCCCGACGATGTCGTGGAGCTGGCCCGCATACGCCGGGTTGGTCTGGATGAACGGCTGGCCGTCGAGCATCGCCGGTTCGACCTGCGCGTACGTGGCGAGCGGGTGGACGGCCGGCATCAGCACGACGAGCGGTTCCGTCAGCACGACTTCGGCATGCAGGCCCGGCGCGTGCAGGGGCCGGCGCATGAATGCGATGTCGATGTCGCCGCGCAGCAGCGCGTCTTCCTGTTCCATCGTCGGCAGGCTGCGCAATTCGACGTGCACGCCGGGAAACTGCATCCGCAGCTTCGGCAGGATCGCCGGAAAGATCGCGACCTCCGCTGCGGGCACAAATCCGATCTTCACCGTCAGCGCTTGCTGGCGGCCCGCCTGCCTGGCACGTTCGACCGCGCGATCCGCTTGCGCGAGCACGAGCCTCGCTTCCGTGAGAAATACGCGGCCCGCCTCCGTCAGTTCTACTTTGCGCTTCGAGCGTTCGAGCAGTTGCGTGCCGATCTCGTCTTCGAGATCGCGTATCTGCTGGCTCAGCGACGGCTGCGCGGTATGCAGTCGTTGCGCGGCCCGCGTGAAGTTCAGCTCGTCGGCGACGGCCACGAAATAGCGCAAGTGTCGGAGTTCCATTCGGCAGTCATCGTCAAAACGTCTAACGGCAAACAAACAAACTATTTCACAACGGATGCACGGCCGACGATCATCGTCACGAGCCTGTCCGTATGGAACGGATGGTGCCACGGAGGAGACGCAAATGACAGAGAAGCTTGATATCGACGCGCTCGTCGACGCGAAAAACGGCCGCGTGACGTCGTCGATCTACACCGACCCGGCGATCTACGCGCTGGAGCTCGAACGCATTTTCGGCCGCTGCTGGCTGTTCCTCGCGCACATCAGTCAGATCCCGAATGCCGGCGATTTCTTCAACACGTACATGGGCGAGGATCCGGTTGTCGTCGTACGGCAGAAGGACGGCTCGGTGAAGGCATTCCTCAATCAATGCCGGCATCGGTCGATGCGCGTGAGCTTCGCCGACTCCGGCAACACGCGTTCGTTCACGTGCCCGTATCACGGCTGGTCGTACGGCACGGACGGCGCGCTGATCGACGTACCGCTCGAGGAGCGAGCCTTTCCGCATGGTCTCTGCAAGCAGCATCTCGGGCTGCAGGAGGTGACGCGCATCGCGATCCACAAGGGGCTCATCTTCGGCAACTGGGATGCTGAAGCACCGGATCTCGACACGTATATGGGCGACATTGCGTGGTACCTCGACGGCGTGCTCGATCGCCGTGCGGGCGGCACCGAGATCATCGGCGGCGTGCACAAGTGGGTGATCGATTGCAACTGGAAATTCCCGGCCGAGCAATTCGCGAGCGACCAGTATCACGCGCTGTTTTCGCACGCGTCGGCGGTCGAGGTGCTGGGCGCGAAGGCGGCCGGCGACGACAAGGCGCTCGGCGCGGGACAAACCGCGCGCCCGGTGTGGGAGACCGCGAAAGACGCGCTGCAGTATGGCCAGGCCGGCCATGGCAGCGGCTTTTTCTTCACCGAGCAGCCGGACGCGAACGTGTGGGTCGACGGCGAAGTGTCGCAATACTTCCGCGATACGTACGACGAAGCGAAGGCGCGCCTCGGCGAAGTGCGCGCGCGGCGGCTGGCGGGCCACAACAACCTGTTTCCGACGATGTCCTGGCTGAACGGCACCGCGACGCTGCGTGTGTGGCATCCGCGCGGCCCGAACCAGGTCGAGGTATGGGCGTTCTGCATCGCCGACAAGGACGCGTCCGACGAAGTGAAGGCAGCGTTCGAGCGCAGCGCGACACGTGCGTTCGGTCCGGCCGGCTTTCTCGAGCAGGACGATTCGGAGAACTGGGTCGAGGTACAGAAGGTGCTGCGCGGCAGCCGCGCGCGCAAGACGCGCCTCTGCATGGAAATGGGACTCGGCGGCGAACGCGTGCGCGGCGACGGGATCCCCGGCATCACGAACTACATCTTCTCGGAGACTGCGGCGCGCGCAATGTATCGCCGCTGGGCCGACCTGCTGCTGTCGGAGAACTGGGAAGAGGTCGAGCGACGCACCCGCGAATACGAACAGGAGCTGATGAAATGAACGGAATGGCGACGATCGAACATGCGCCGGCGACGGTGGAACTGCATCACGACATCACGCAATTCCTGTATCGCGAGGCCGAATACCTCGACGCGTGGCGCTTTCGCGACTGGCTCGCACTGCTGGCCGACGACGTGCGGTATACGATGCGCACGACCGTCAATGCGCAGACGCGCGACCGCCGAAAAGGCGTTCAGCCGCCGACGACGTGGATCTTCAACGACACGAAGGCGCAGCTCGAACGCCGGATCGCGCGGCTCGAGACCGGCATGGCATGGGCCGAGGAGCCGCCGTCGCGCACGCGCCACCTGATCACGAACGTGCGGATCGAGCCGGCCGGCGAGCCGGGCGAATTCGACGTGCAGATCAACTATCTGCTGTACCGATCGCAGAAGGAGCGCGACGAGACGTTCTACGTCGGCGCGCGGCGCGATCGCGTGCGCCGTACGGGCAGCGTCGCCGGCTGGCAGGTATGCCGCCGCGAGATCATGCTCGACCAGGCAGTGTTGTCTTCCCATAACCTGAGTGTGCTTTTCTGATCATGGCTCGAATTCTCGTAGGCCCCGTCGATGCTCTTGCCGACGGCGCGGCGACCAAGGTGGCCGGCGCGCATGGCGCGATCGCAGTGTTTCATGTCCAAGGTGCGTTCTATGCAATGTCGGACCGGTGCAGCCACGGCAATGCGTCGATGTCGGACGGCTATGTCGAGGACGACGCGACCGTCGAATGTCCGCTGCATGCCGCGCGCTTTTGCCTGAAAACCGGCGCGGCGCTGTGCCAGCCTGCGACGGAAGCGCTGCGGACGTTCCCGGTCGTCGTCGACGCAGGTTCGCTTTATGTCGACGAACCGGAGGCGATGTGAGCTGGCTCCAGGATGAAGTCGCACTCGTTACCGGCGGCGGTTCGGGTCTCGGGCTCGCACTCGTCGAACGTTTTCTGTCGGAAGGAGCGCACGTAGGCGTGCTCGAACGTTCGGCCGAAAAGGTGGACGCGTTGCGCGCCAGATTCGGCTCCGACGTCGAGGTCGTGCAGGGCGACGTGCGCGCTTATGATGACAACCGCCGTGCGGTCGAGTCGACTATCGCACGCTTCGGCAAGCTCGACACGTTCATCGGCAATGCAGCGCTGTGGGATCATGGCGCGAGCCTGCTCGACCTTTCGCCCGAGCGGCTCGACGCAGGCTTCGATGAACTGTTCGCAGTCAACGTCAAGGGCTATCTGCTCGGCGCGAAGGCGGCGGCCGCCGCGCTCGTCGCTTCGCAGGGCAGCATGATATTCACGCTGTCGAACGCGGCGTTCTACCCTGGCGGCGGCGGACCACTGTACACGGCGAGCAAGCACGCGGTGAGCGGAGTCATTCGCCAGCTCGCGTACGAGCTTGCACCGCGCGTACGCGTAAACGGCGTCGCGCCGTGCGGAATGGCAAGCGACCTGCGCGGGCCCGCGGCACTGGGACAATCGGGGCAGGCGATCATGGATTCGCGCACGCCGGAAGCGATCGCTAGCATCCTGCCGCTGCAGTTTTTCCCGGCGCCGGCCGATTTCACCGGGCCGTTCGTGCTGCTCGCGTCGCGCGAGAACAACCGGACGTTGTCCGGCGTGCTGATCCAGGCCGATGCCGGGCTCGGTATTCGCGGTATCCGGCACGTGTCGGGAGGGGCGCGATGACGAGGAACGATTGCGTGATCGTCGGCGCGGGGCAGGCCGGCACGACCGCGGCAATGGAATTGCGACGACGGGGGTTCGACGGACGCATCGTGCTGATCGGCGACGAGCGGCATCTTCCGTACGAGCGGCCGCCGCTGTCGAAGGACGTGCTCGTGAAGCCCGGCGCGGCACACGTCACGATGTTTCCTTCATCGTTCTACGATGAGCAACGGATCGAATTGCGACTCGGTACGCGCGTCGTGGCCATCGATCCCGGTCGGCACGCGGTGACGCTCGCCGACGATACGACGCTTGAATTCGGTCGACTTTTGCTGGCAACCGGCGCGCGCGCACGTCGACTGCCGATGCTCGATCGACTCGGTGACGGCGTCTACACGTTGCGGACCCTGGATGATGCGCGTGCGCTCACGTGCACGTTACGCGCGGGGCGGCGGCTGTTGATTGTTGGCGGCGGCGTGATAGGGATGGAGCTTGCATCCAGTGCCGTGGAACTGGGCGTTCACGCGACGGTCATCGAACAGGCGCACGACGTGATGGAACGATGTGCTCCATCGATCGTGCGCCAGCATTTGCGCGCTTTGCATGTCTCGCGTGGTGTCGACGTGCTGACCGGACGCCGGGTCGTCCGTGCCGCACGCGATTCGGGCGACTTCGTGCTTGCGCTCGACGACGATACCGAATTGCGTGGCGACGCGATTGTCTACGGGATCGGTGTTGAACCGGACGTCGCGCTGGCACGCGCGGCGGGCCTGCGCACCGACGGGGCTATTCTCGTCGACGCTGCGTGCCGGACGTCGCATCCGGATGTATTCGCGGCAGGTGACAGCGTCGCCCAGCAATACGGACCAGGCGAGCCCGCCGTGCGGGGTGAGACCTGGGACAACGCGAACCGACAAGCCGCTTGCGCGGCCGCCGCAATGCTCGGCATGTCGCACGACGCGTCGCACGTACCATGGTTCTGGACCGACCAATGTGGCGTGAACGTGCAGTTCGCGGGCGATGTCGCGGCGGAGGCATGGGTCGTGCGCGGCAATCTCGCCGCGTCCTCTTGCGTGCTTTTCGGCTTGCGCGACGGCGTCGTAACAGGAGGAGTGACGCTTAACCGTGGGCAGGATATGCGCAGCGTGCGCACGCTGATCAAGCGGTGCGCAAGGATAGGACCGAACCTGCTGCGGGATCCTGCCCAAGACTTGCGCGCATTGGCCAAAGTATCTGAACTTAGCGGAGCATAGGCTGTTGAAATGCTCGGAGACTGCTAATCGCGGGCTTCGCGCAGGCGTATCCGCAGGCCCCATTTCGACATCGTGGGCATAGTATGGCGTGGCGGCACGGCGAAAGGTCGATCGGCCGGACGGTCACGTTGCTTGCGGAATTCCTCGCGGGTCGTGTAGAAGTCCGAATTTGCCAGCTGCATATTGTCAGCCGTAGCCCTGCGGTGTGCTGTGGTGGACTGGCGTGCGGTCCTGAGCGTCGGCTGGCACTTACTACTCTGTTTGTGTTCAGATTCTTGTCAGCTGCCCGTTCTGGGCGACTTTTTCATCAGATCATTGACTGGCAGGGCCGAGCGGTGCTTACGCCAGATTCCCGACAGGCGTGCTCGTCCCGGGCGGTCCCGTGAACCTATCGGTGACGCCGCTTGCGCTCCCTCGTAAAGTCGTCCGCAATCGTCACTGGCGCAAGCGGGGACGGCGGCGATCGCGCGCATGGCTCGCACATCAGGTGTAATAGGCACCGCGTGCGCTCGAAGCTCCGAGTGAATCCCGACCACTCCTTTTCCATGGCTTCCGGCGAAAGTGATGTATGGAAATTGAAAGACAAAATCAACCGAACGGTTGATTGTGCGCGGTGATTTGGCTTTGAAGAATGGTCTTCATCCGACCTCGCAGAGAAGGTCGTGAATTCAGGAGACAGTCGAAAATGAAGGGAGACGTCCAAAGCAAGCCTGCGCTCAGGAAAAACGCGCTCGGCATGTTGTCGATAGTATTTCTGGTCATTGCGACCAATGGCCCGTTGACCGCGCTTGTCGGCGTGATACCGGTGAGCATCACTCTTGGCAACGGGATTGGCGTGCCCGGCACATTCGTATTCGCTGGCCTGATTTATCTGCTTTTCAGTGTCGGGTACGCCGCGATGAGCCGTTACGTGAAAAATGCCGGGGCGTTCTATGCCTACATCGCGACGGGTCTTGGCCGGCCTGCGGGCGTAGGGGGCGCGTTTCTCGCGCTGCTGGCCTACAACGCGATGCAACTCGCTTGCTATGCGCTGGTCGGTTTCTTCATCAGTCAGTCGCTGGAAGCCCATTTTGCAGTGCATGTGCCATGGTGGGCCTCGGCTGCAGCCGTGGTGCTCATCGTGCACTACTTTGGCTACCGCAACGTTGAATTCAGCGGCAAATTCCTCTGTCTGCTCATGGGATGCGAAATCGCCATCATCGTGATCTTCGATGCTGCAGTTGTCGGCCATGGGGGGCCCCAGGGATTCTCGCTGAGTTCGTTCACCCCGTCGTCAGTGTTCACCGCAGGGTTCGGCCCGTCCCTGGTGTTCGTCGTCGGCTCGTACATGGGTTTCGAGACCACGGCGATCTACGCTGAAGAGGCGCGGGATCCAGTTCGCAGTATTCCGCGCGCAACGTACATGGCAATCACCGTCATCATGTGCCTGTACGCCGTCTCGGTATGGATGATCATTACCGCCTATGGTCCATCCGACGCGATCGTGCAGGCCGGCAAGGATCCGGGCAACATGTGGTTCGCGATGACCGGAAAGCTGGTAGGCGGCTGGGCGGCCGATGCAATGGGCGTGCTGATGATCACGAGCCTGCTCGCCGCATTGATCAGCTTTCACAATACGATTTCCCGTTACTTCTTCTCGCTTGCTCGGGAGGGCGTGATCTGGCCAGTCCTGGCGCGTACCCATGCAACTCAGCAAACGCCTTATGTCGCCAGCGCGGTGCAGACGGCTTGTGCGCTGGTGGTACTAACGGTTTGTGCCGTGAAAAACGTCGATCCGCTGCTGGGCGTGCTTCCCTGGTCGAGCGTCGTGGCCTCTGTCGGCATCGTCGCGGTTCAGGGTTTCGCATCATTGGCCGTGGTGGGATTTTTCTGGAAGAATAGCCGTGGCGTGTCGATCTGGCAGCGTCTCGTGGCACCAGCGCTCGCGTCGCTGGGTCTGTTTTTCTGTCTGTGGCAAATATTTGCGCATATCGACCTGCTCAGCGGCAGCGATTCGATCGTCGCGCGTGTGGTGCCGTTCGCGACCCTGGCGGTTGCGATCGTCGGTGCCGCGTTTGCGATGTGGCTCAGGTCGGCTCGCCCGGCGCTGTACGCTAATCTGGGGCGTTTATTGAGCGAGGTGTAGTTGAAATGCACGAGTGCGAGTGGATGAAAGCGGGGCGGCGGAATCAGTTCTCGGCGGACTCGCGCTTTGCGGAAGAGACCCTTCACTTCGTGGCGCGGACGACCGGAGTCAAGACGGCGGCGTTCTATCTCGTTGACGACAACACCGGATACTGCGATTTCCAGCGCCACGAAGTGTCCGAGACGTTCCATCGCCAATACGAAACCGGAATGTGCAAGTACGACCCATTCGAGATTCATCGGGTCGCCCTGTCGGACTTGCGCAGTGCGATGCTGACGCAGCGCGTCGGTCACGGTCCGGAGGATCAGCACTACGTTCGATTCCTCCGCGCACATGGTTATACCGATGTCGTGGAGTTGTTGTTTCGGAGCGAACGACGCGTGGTTGGCGGCATGTCGCTGCTGCTTCAGGAGTGCGATGACGATGCGGCCATCCTGTCTGCAGTCGATGCGATGCAGCCGTACATCGAGTTCAATCTTTGCCGGGCTCGCACTCGTGGTACGCCGGCTCTCAAGCGGGAGGCTGCGCAACGCTTCCTGCTGTCGTCGCGTGAAATCGATGTGGTCGACCTGATGATGCGGGGGAACACCAACAACGATATCGCGTCGAGTCTCAATATCAGCGTGGCGACAGTCAAGACTCACGTACTGAAGATCTTCCACAAGGTCGGTGTGTCGAATCGCTCGACACTCGTATCCAAATTGTCCGAGTACGGTTTCCATTGATTTTCTCTGCTGCGGCCGTGCCGCCGGCAGCAGCATGCCACTCATCGGTTTCTGCGTTCCATCGTTCCCCTGAGTTTGATCAGCATTCCGCTTCCGCGGTCTTCTCTGCGCCATTCCCCTTAAGTGTTTACCCGCTCAGGTCGCGAAATCAACCAAACGGTTGATGTCGGCGTAGTGGACCGGTGCACGACAATCGAGTCGGCAGGACGATTACCCGTTCCGCCGATTCGGCGGCTGGCCGCGAGATAGTGCGGCTAATCCGGAAAGTCAGACAGGCGGGGCCGGCAATAGGCTGCCAGGCACGCGTCAAAAAAGCTAAGGATAACTACTGATGAAAGCATGTCTTTTCGATCTGGCGTGTCGCGGAGGTAAGGGCGGTGCGATCGCGGTGGCAGCGATGTTTGCCTGCGGCAGTTCTCATGCACAAAGCAGCGTTACGCTATACGGTGTAATCGACACCGGCATCACGTACGTCAACAACCAGCAACAATCGGTGGCAGGCGGCGTCGCCGGAAGGCGCGCGTGGAGTATGACGAGCGGGAATGTTGCGCCTACCACGCTGGGTCTCAAGGGCACCGAAAGCCTCGGAGGGGGATACAACGCGGTCTTCGACCTGAGGAACTATTTCCTCTCGAATAATGGTGCGCTATTCGAGCAGAATGCACTGTTCGACGCGACTGCCATCGTCGGGATCCAGTCGGATCGATGGGGTACGCTTACGTTGGGGCGGCAGTTCGACTCGTACACCGATGCGTTGGCGCCGTTCGCGGTCAGCAACACTTGGGCGGGGCCTGCCGGCGCGCATTTCGGCGACATCGACAATCTCAATGCCGCCTTCAACGTCAACAATGCCGTGAAATACCTGAGCCCGAGCTTTTCCGGTCTATCGTTTGGCGGTACGTTCAGCTTCGGCAACCGGGCGGGTGCATTCGCGACAAACCGCGCGTGGGGGTTGGCGATCAACTATTCGAACGGTCCATTCGCGGCCGCGGCCGGTTATCTGTCGATGCGCAATCCGCTGACCGCCGGGTTGCGCGGAGATTCCGCGTACATCGGCGAACTGAGTTGTGGGCAAAGTCCGTCGAGTTACTGCGGGATGCACGACAGCGACGAACTGCGCACGTTTGGGGCGGGCGCCAGCTACGCGTTCGAGAAGCTGACCCTGTCGGCAACGGTCACGCAGGCGACGCTGCTGGGCAGCCGCTACCTGACGGCGATTGCCGGGCCGGTCAGCGATATCCGATTCGACACTGCCGAAGCCAGCGCACTTTATAACGTGACGCCGGCGCTGCAAGCAGGAATCGCATATAGCTACACGCTCGCGAAGATATCGGCCACCGATTCGCGGACCGACATTCACAAGGTGAGCGTAGGCAGCATCTACAACCTGTCCAAGCGAACAGCGCTGTACGCGACGGTGAACTATGAAAAGATGGCCGGCGACGGTTTGGGTATCGACCCGCTGAGCGGCGCGATGCGAAACTACGCACAGCTGGCCTATGTGGGTAGCGCAAATGCCTCGTCGCAGGTGGCCGTATCGGTCGGAATCAAGCACACGTTCTGATCGCGGCACGAATGCAAAGGGCCGGCGCCTCGCCGCGCCGGCCCTCGGATGCGCGATATTTGGTGCTTGTCAGTGCCGAATCATGACCGACTTCAGTTCCGTGTAATCGTCGATGAATGCCGAGCCGAACTCGCGGCCGATGCCCGATGCCTTGACGCCGCCAAAGGGCAGCGCAGGATCGAGGAACGTGTGCATGTTGACCCACACGGTACCGGCTTCGATTCGGGGAATCAGGTTCATCGCCTTGCCGAGATCGTTGGTCCACAGGCTCGCCGCCAGCCCGTACGGTGTGTCGTTGAACAGGTCCACGAGCTCTGCCTCGTCGTCATAGGCCAGGAATGTCGCGATCGGGCCGAAGGTTTCCTCGCTGAGCATCTTCGCGTGGCGATCTTTGACGAGGACTGCGGTCGGCGTCACGAAGTAGCCAGCGCGCGCGAGCGGCTGGCCGCCGAACGCGATCGTGCCGCCTTCACTGCGTGCCAGATCGAAGAAGCCGACGATCTTGTCGAAGTGGGCGCGGTTCGAGAGCGGACCGAACTGGGTGTGCTCGTCCATCGGATCGCCGATCTGGAGACCTGCCAGCGCACTCTTGAGTTTTTCGAGCACCTCGCCGAGACGCGAGCGATGCACGAAGAAACGCTCGCCGGCGGCACATACTTGCCCCTGGTGAACGAAGCCCGACTCGAGGATGCCGGCCACGGTCTTGTCGGCATCGACGTCCTTCAAAAATCCGACGGCATTCTTGCCTCCGAGTTCGAGCGTCGTGCGCGTGAGCTTGGCGTCCATCGCACTGCGGCCGACTGCAATGCCGGTCGGCACTGAACCGGTAAAGCTGACCTTGGCCGTGCCTTCATGATCGATCAGCCAGCGTCCGGGATTGCCGCCGCCGCTGACGACGTTGAACGCGCCGGCCGGCGCACCGGCTTCGGTAGCCAGTTCGGCGACGCGCAGTAGCGTCAACGGCGTGAACTGGCTGGGCTTGATGATCACGGTGCAGCCGGTCGCCAGCGCGGACGCGAATTTCCAGACTGCAATCAGGATCGAGAAGTTCCACGGCACGATGCCTACCACCACACCCACCGGCTCGCGCCGAGTGAATGCGCTGTATCGCTCGCCGTTGAACGACGGCAGCGAGGGCGTGATGGTTTCGCCGTGAATGCGCGTGGCGGCGCCGGCATAATGCTTGAGAAAACCGATGGCTTGGTCGACTTCGAACGCGCGCGAAATCTGGATGATCTTTCCCGACTGCAGGGTTTCGATTTGTGCGAGTTCCTCGCGATGCTTCTCGAATAGATCGGCCAGCCGCAGCAGTACATTCGCCCGCTCGGCCGGGGTAGTCCGTCCCCATGCGCCGTCGAACGCGGTGCGGCTCGACGCCACCGCCGCATTGACGTCGTCACGCGTCGCGTCGGCAACATCGGCGATTGCCTGTTCATTCGACGGGTTCACGACTGCAATGCGGTCACCTCGACTTTCGACGGCGCGACCGTGGATGTAGTGGCCGTGAGGGCGGGAAAGAAAGGCCGTGACTTCCGGCAGGATTGAAATCGCTGTCATGGGGAATCCATCAAAAAAATGGACGTTGAAGGATGCGAAGAACCGGCGTGTCGTCAGGAAAACAGCAGGAAATGCTTCGTGTAGCCGTCGGTCAGTACTTCCCAGATAGTCGATGTGCCCTTCGTGACGAACCATGAGTCGCCGGCCTTGAAGTGTCGGGTCTCGCCCGTCGATTCATCGGTGATGCGCACTTCGCCATGCATGATCGTCGCCTGCTCCGAGAACGGGTAGACGAGGCGGTATTTGCCCTTTCCGGTGCCGAAGTAGCCTGCATTGACGGGATCCGTGAAGGTGCCGTAGGTACTGTGTGCGTACGCTTGCACGTCGCCGCCTTCGAGAATTTCGCCTCCGAGGGCCGTCAGACTGCCGAGCGGAGCGAGTTCGGCGATGGTTTTGCCTTGCTGGAGAGGAATCATGGACATGGTGTATTCCTGAATGGGAAGGTTCGAATGACGCTCAACGGCGCCCGTGGAAATAGCCGGACGTCTGATGGGCGAGCTTGCCGAGGCTGACCAGCAGCGCGCGGAAATGATCCTTGCCGGGGATCGAGGCATGGCTGATCGAGCTCAGCAGGCGGTAGCGCTCGGAGCCGCCCATGATCCCTTCCGCCAGGATCTTGCAGAGCAGTTGGCTCGGCGTGACGCCGAAACCGGAGTAGCCCTGTACGTAGAAGACATTCGGGCGGTCGACGAGTGTGCCGAGTTGCGGAAAGAGTTTCAGGCCGCAGGGCAGGGGGCCGCCCCATGCCATGTCGATCCTGACGTCGGTCAGGTACGGGAAGATCTGCAGCATGCGAGCCCGGCAGAACGCATACAGGTCGCTTGGCATGTATTCGAGCAACTGATGCGCGGTGCCGAACATCAGCCGGTTGTCATTGGTGACACGGAAATAATCGATGACGGGCCGGATATCGCTGTACGCACCACGGATCGGGCTGATTTGCTCGATCAGCGCGGCCGGCAACGGTTCGGTAACCGAATTGAACGCCCATACGTCGAGGGTCTTTCGATGCAGTTCGGGCTCGATGCGGTTGTTGAAGCCGTCCACGGCCCATACCAGTTGCTTCGCCCGAATGCTGCCCTTCGCCGTTCGGACATGGATGCGATCGCCATAGGTGACTTGCAGAGCGGGACTGTGCTCAAAAATACGCACACCGTATCGTTCCGATACTACATGTGCTTCGCCCAACAACAGGTTGAGTGAATGAACGTGGCCGCAGCCATTATGCAGGAGTGCTGCATGATAGACGTCCGAGCCAATGATTTGCTTCACTTCGCCGCCTTCAAGGTAGCGGATTTCGTGCGGCGATCCCAGTGACGTGAATTCGGCTTGCCATTGCTGCAGCGTGCGTGCCTGGCGCGCATTGAAGGCCAGATAACCATAACCGCTGCGAATGTCCGCCTGGATGTCGTATCTCTCGATACGCTCGCGCATGATCTGCGGCCCCAGCTCGTTGAGTGCGAAGATCGCCTTCAGGCCGTCTTCGCCTACGTCCCTCTTGATACCGTCCAGGTCGTGCCCGACTCCGACCATGACGTGGCCGCCGTTGCGGCCGGAGCCTCCGTATCCGAGATGGCGGGCTTCCAGTACGATCGTATTCGTGAGCCCGTGCTCGGCGAGTTCGAGCGCCGTGTGGATACCCGAGAACCCGCCGCCGATGATGACCACGTCGGTTTCCAGATCGGCTTCTAGCGACGGGAAGCTCAATGCATACTTGGCGGTTGCCGTGTAGTAGGTCGCGGTTTCGTCTACATGCATGGTATGGGTGGTTTGCTTTACGTTACCGGGCGCTTGAACCGGTTCGTTGATTCGCGAGGATGCGCCGCCGGCTTGGGTCTCACTCCGCGAACGTGGTCGGGTATGTCGTATCGTTGAGGACGGTCGCTTTCGAGCCGAACGTCAGGTGGACCATCCGTTTGGGCTTCGGATCCCAGCAGAAGAACCGGCCTGTGGAACGCATGCGCTGCAGATCGATCACGACGATCGATTCCACCGGCATGATGGTTTCTGTCCAGAACAGGATGTAGAGGTCCGGCGCGACATCGAAGTAGGCGCATTTCTCGACGTCAGCCACTCCAACTTCGGCGCCGTTGACGCAATGCCAGGCCATCACTTCTCGGCCGAAATAGACGTGTTCGTACCAGTCGTCCGAGCTGTAGCGATAGAGCACGCGCTTGCCGACGAGTGACGAGGACTGGCGAATCGGTGCGTCGCCGGGTTTTCCATCGACGGTCGCGGTCTGGTACGCGGTGGTGGTGCGTTTCTCGCCGTTCCGATCGACGAAGCCCGAGACGGCGGCGAAGAGGTTGCCGCTTTCGAGTTTCCAGACGAGGGTCACGCTTTCGTCGAACCCGTCCTTGAAGAACTCGACGAACACGACGCCCGGGCGGATTTCCATGGCTTCGTACGAGTGCGTGCCGCTCGCCCCCGCGCCTTCTCCTTCGAGCAGCTTCCACGAGAGCGTGTTTTCATCAAGAAAGTGGTGCTCGATGAGCCAACCATTGTCGAAGCGAAATACCTCGCGTACACCCGCCAGCACGGACGTGCGCGGATACTTGTGCTCCGCGAAACCGTCTGCCATTTGCTCGAGCGTCGGCCAGTCGTCGACGGGGACGAACTGATGGTTCTCGATCGCCTGGGTAATGCTGTAGTTCATGCGGCCTCCTTGAAGCAGGAATCGCTGCATCAGCCTGTTCGATTGCACAATCGATCCCGCTACGGGAAATGAATATTGGGCGGCGCGCGACCAGGGAAGGAGCGACGGGTGCTTCGAATCATGTTGTCGAATAGGATCGAGCC
This sequence comes from Burkholderia diffusa, assembly GCF_001718315.1. NCBI lineage: Bacteria > Pseudomonadati > Pseudomonadota > Betaproteobacteria > Burkholderiales > Burkholderiaceae > Burkholderia > Burkholderia diffusa. Next base: position 827,678 of record NZ_CP013364.1, read on the forward strand.
GATTCTAGGTAACCTTGGAAATGGATTGAATCAACCAAAAGGATGATTTTTTCGACGAGAGAGCGGGAAGAGAAGTTGAAGCGGGACTGACGGGGCGAGTGGCCCGCTGTCTCGGGTATGTCGCCAAGGCTGGCAACAGGCGATGCAGGGAATCCGGGTTCGATGTCGGGGCAGAGCCGGACCGGACCGTCGAACGATGAATGCGGCGCGACGTTCCGTTTATGGCGGTTCACAGTGACTGTAGGCGTTCATTATTAGCGCTAGCCGTGTTCAGAAACGTTGCTAGCGGAAATTCTCGAAGAAGCCTCGGCGAACAGGGGCTTTTTGAAGCTTTCTGGCGGCTGCTTAGCCGTTGCGTTTCTGCAACAGAAACTTGGCCAATGTTCACTAACGTTGCTAGCACGTTGCACGTGTTCATTAATACTGCTAGCGCACGTGTCGCGTGGATTGATAGGAATCCATATGACGTCGATCGAAGAGCGGGCCGCTCGAGCAGCGAAGATTGCGTCCGTGCTTCGACCGCTTGGCAACGGCGTGCTTTCCCGACAGCAGGCTGAACGAGCAGCACAGCTATTAGGCGTTCACTGCACCACCGTATATCGCGTGCGTCGACGTTTCCTCGCAGATCCGGTCGCCAGCACATTAGAGCCAAGGCAGCCGGGTAGGGCGACCGGGGGCAGACTGGACGCCGCCGTCGAATGCGTCATCGACGATGACCTGCCCCCGGTTTTAGTCCGAACTGCAGTTAGAGTCCGAAGTTAAAAACTGCTGCTTCGCGTCGTGCGCCCGGGCGAACTGCGCAGGCGTCAGATAGCCGAGCGAACTATGAGGCCGCTCGGTGTTGTACTCGATACGCCATTCCTCAATCAGCCGCTTGGCGTGGCGCATTGAGACGAACCAGTGCTCGTTCAGGCATTCGTCGCGGAAGCGACCGTTGAAGCTCTCGATATAGGCATTCTCCACCGGCTTGCCAGGCCTGATGAACGACAGCGTGACACCGGCTTCGTAGGCCCATGCATCCAGCACCTTACCAGCGAACTCCGGCCCGTTGTCGACCGTGATGGATGCGGGTAAGCCTCGCATCTCCTTGAGCCGCTCGAGCACTTGCTGAACGCGTAGGCCCGGCAATGAAGTATCGACCTCGATGGCCAAGCACTCGCGCGTGTAGTCGTCGACCACGTTCAGGCATCGAAACCGCCGACCATAGGCCAGCCCGTCAGAAACGAAGTCCATCGACCAGCTCTGATTCGGGCCTGTTGGTAACGGTAGCGGCGTGCGCTCGACAGCCGCAATACGCTTGCGTCGCCGCTTGCGCACACTCAGTCCCGCCTTGGTGTACAGGCGCCAGATACGCTTGTGATTGACGAAGTAGCCATCCCGCTGCAACAGCACGTGAATCCGGCGATAGCCGTAGCGGCGCTTCTGCGCGGCGATGGCCATCATCCGGCCAGTCAGCACTTCGTCGTCAACTCGGCGGCGTGATTCGTAATAGAACAGAGAGCGCGAAATCCCTACCAGCCCGCAGGCCCGGGTAACACCCATGGCACGTTCGGTCATCAATATCCGGACCGCTTCGCGCTTGGCCTGCGGGCTTGCTACTTTCGAGCCAGCAAGTCCTTCAGCGCGGCGTTGTCGAGCATCGATTCGGCCAACAGACGCTTGAGCTTACTATTCTCCTGCTCCAGTTCCTTCAGGCGCTGCGCTTCGGAGACCGTCATCCCGCCGAACTTCGCTTTCCAGTTGTAGTAGGTCGCTTCCGAGATGCCGTACTTGCGACACAGCTCCGCCGGCTTCAGGCCAGCCTCGGCTTCCTTCAAGATACCGATGATCTGTTCTTCGGTGAATCGCTTTTTCATTGCCGTTCCTCTCTGGAACGGACTCTACACCGTCACCGTACTAAACGCGGGGAGCAGGTCACCCATCCTCGCCGTGCGGCTTGATCCCAAGATGTCAGCCCAAGAACGATGGTTGCTCGACAGCGCGTTGGCCCCAGGGTCTCGTTCCCGCCTAGGATCGCCGTTATTCGAGTGATCTCCCGAATCCACACTGCGTGAGTGATCCGGCCTGTCCGTAGCCACTTAATCAGGCCCTTAATATTGGCGGACGTCCCAGTCAATCCATATTTTTTGCAATTCCTCATAATCGTCTGAGGGTTTTCACCGTAAAATCGCGCGAGCAGTAAAAAATAATCGACTGAGAGGCGGTATGGGCGCGAGCGACATAATCGGTGTAATGGCCGGTGGATTATCTCAGCAGGACCGTCTTCTAAAACTGGACACGCCGGCAGGCCAGAATGTCCTGCTGCCGCATCGCGTGACTGGACGTTCAAGGATCGGTCGCGACTATCTCTTCCTGCTCGATTGCGTTTCCACGTCCAGCGACGTTCAACTCAAAACGCTGATTTCCCAAACGGTGACCCTCTGGATTCAGCAGGCCGATGGTTCCTACCGCCCGCATCACGGCTACGTGCACATGGCCCGCCGGCTGGGAGCGGACGGCGGTCTCACCAGCTATCAGCTCGGTTTTTCCTCGTGGATGCACTTTCTGAAGTTCCGTCGCGACCAACGGCATTGGCAGGACAAGACCGCGGAAGAAATCATTGCAGACGTATTCAATGAGCATCCGCAGGCGAAGGGCATGTACCGCTTTGCGCTCTCGAAGCCGTTGCCATCCCGTTCCTATTGTCGGCAGGACGAGGCCGATTGGAACTTCGTGCACCGGCTCCTGGAGTCGGAAGGTCTGTACGGGGTCTGGCAACAGCCCGCCGATGGTAAATCGCATACGCTGGTGATCACCGATCGCCTCGACACGCTCGAACCGCTGTCGCCGGCCACCGTTGAGTTCTATCGTGCGGGCATCCATAGCGAGGCTGACGCACTGACCCACTGGGCGGGGACCCGGACACTGCAATCCGTGTTGTTGTCGACGCGCACCTTCGACTACAAGAGTCCTTCGACGCCCTTCAATCCGAAGGCGACATCGGTGCCGACGATGGCGAACCAGGGCGCGTTGCCCGCGCAAGCGGAAGTCTATGAGTACACCGGTGGCTATACGTATCCGGAGCAGGATCGAGGCGACCATCTGTCGAAGATCCGGATGGAGGAGTGGGAGTCGCAGGCCAAGCGCTTTCATGGCATCGGTGGCCTGCGTGCCGTGGATGCGGGTCGGCGCTTCACGCTGACCGGACATCCGGAGCACGATCAGGACGCGGCGAGCCAGAACGAATTCGCGAGCATCGAGGTGGAGTGGACCATCGAGAACAACCTGCCGCTCTCCGGACATGAAACGAGCTTCCCCCACAGTCTGAGTCATGCGCTGGAGCAGGCACGTGCCCACGATCCTGCCCAGATGTTCGGGGTGAGTCATGCTGACGGATCGACGGGGTTTTACCGGATCGCCATCGAGGCGCAGCGCACGATCGTGCCGTACCGCAGTCCGTTCGACCATCGCAAGCCCGAGGCGAAGCTGGAATCGGCGATCGTGGCAGGTCCGAAAGGCCAGGAATGCTATACCGATGAACTGAATCGCGTGAAGGTGCTATTCATCTGGGATCGGCACAACGAAGGCGATGAGCGCGCGTCGTGCTGGGTACGGGTCGCGCAGTCCGACACCGGCGAGGGCTATGGCAGCGTGCACATGCCGCGCGCAGGAGAGGAGCTCCTGATCGGCCATATCGGCAACGATATCGACCGCCCGATCGCGCTGCATCGCGTCTACAACGGCGCCACGAAACCGCAGTGGCATTCGAATGGCCTGCTATCCGGCTATCAGTCCCGGGAGTATGGCGGCGGTGGCGGCTACAACCAGCAGGTCATGGACGATTCGACCGGCCAGCCGCGGATGCGAGTGATGAGTAGCCACGGCATGAGCGGCCTGCATCTCGGTTACCAGATCGTCCAGAACGGCAATACCCGGGGCGCTTATGTGGGTAGTGGCTTCACGCTACGTACCGACAACGCCGGCGCGGTTCATGCGGGCGAGGGGCTGTACTTCAGCACCCATTCCACCAGCGTCGACGGGCAGCCGCTCGATACCAGTCAGCCACGCGAGATTCTGGCGCGCGCCGATCTGCTGGTCGAGTCGCTGTCCTCCGCCAGTGCGACGGCCAGGGGTGAGGATCTGAAGCCCGGACGCGAGGCCCTCGCCGCGTTCGCGAAGGCGACCCAGCACAGCAAGGCAGGCGTTTCCAACGGCGGCAGTACGGCCGGCGGCGGGACCGGCAATGCGAACGCTTTCGCGAAGCCTGTCATGCTCGGTTCGAGCCAGGAAAGCATGGGCCTGACCACGCGCGCGTCGGCGCAGCTGGTGGCCGACGAGCACCTCAATCTGGTGAGCGGCAAGGACACCTACTGGGCGGTCGGTAAATCGCTGGTGGCGGGCGTCGCGGAAAAAATCAGTATCTTCGTCCAGCGCGCTGGCATGAAGCTGATCGCCGGAAAAGGCGCGGTCGACATCCAGGCCCTCAGCGACCAGCTGCGCCTGCTTTCCGAATTCGCTATGACGCTGAAGAGCAACAACGGCAGCATCGTGATCGACGCCAAGACCGAACTGATGCTCAAGTGCGGTGGCTCGTACATCCGGATTACCGCCGATGGCATCGAGGACGGCACCCGCGGTGCGCGTACCGTCAAGTCGGCAGCGTTCAGCCGGCAGGGACCCAGTTCGGTGGCCGAGCATATGAACAGCCTCCCGAAGCCGGCGTTCAACGACAAGTACGTACTGCGTGATCGCATCACGGGCGATCCGCTCAAGAACCATCCCTACGAGATCGTTCGTGGCGATGGCACCCGCCTGAGCGGCATCACCGACGAGCTGGGCCATACGACCGAGCAGAAGAACAACGACATCGAAACCGTGATGATCCGTGCGTTGCGACCCAGCGCCAACAAGGCGTAGGCGGTTTCACAGAACCACGATGAGGGAACATCCATGAACGAAAATCAGCCTGACCGGGCCGGTGCGCCGGGCCAAGGCCCCGGTGATGACGAGGCCGCACGGGACGTCGTCCATGCGGCAAAGCCGGCCTTCAACGACCGGTACCTGCTGCGCGATCGCGTCACCGGCAATCCGCTCACACATCATCCGTACGAGATCGTTCGTGGCGACGGCACGCGCGTGAGCGGCGTCACCAACGCGCTGGGCTACACGAGCGTGCAGGCGAGCGACGACGATGGTGAAACCGTGATGGTCCGTGCGCTGCGATCGGGCAAGCACCCGGCCTAGGCGCCTTCACGGAACCTCTTTAAGCGAGCATCCATGAGTGAAAATCAACCGGACCGCCCGGACGCACCGGGCCCGGGTTCCGGCGACGACGAGTCCGAACAGCAAGTCGTTCGCCTGGGATCGCACACCGACGAGAGCGGCGACTCGTATGCCCACGCCACCTTGACGCCGGCCGACGATACCCGCGCCAAGGAGACATTGCACGATTTGCGTCCCATCATCCCGGTGATCTTTATCCCCGGCGTCATGGGTTCGCCCGTGGTGGCCAGGGAGAGCGGCGAGGAGGTCTTCTCCGCGCCGAACCTGGACACGCTCGGTGCGAAGCTTGGCGGATTGCTGTCGGTCCTTTTTGGCTGGTTTCAAAGCGCATCGACGCGCGAGACCCGTTTCGATCCGCTCAACGTTTCGGCCACGCCGCTGGGACCCGTCAATGTGGGCGATGGCAAGACGATCACAGAGAAGGAGGCGCGTCGGCGCGGCTGGGGCTCGGTGTATCGGACCGGCTATCAACCCGTGCTGCTGTGGCTCGAGCAACAGCTGAACAACCCCAAGCTGTGCGGCACGCTGCACGGAGCTTGGTGCGAGCCCGATCCCCAGGGCGAGACGTGGACACTACATCCAGTGCTTGGCACGGCGCCCACACAATACGGTGCATACGGGAAAGGCGAGGCGATTACCGAGAATTCCCCGGAGTTCGAGCGTTTCATCAAGTTCCGCTATCGCGTCTACGCGATCGGCTACAACTGGCTGCAGTCGAACGACGATTCGGGGCGCGACATCGTCAGCGGTCTGGACTGTCCCGACCCGCAGACCAAGAAGAAGACGCGGCTGATGGGGATTACCGAAATCTGCAAGGAGAACGATACGGGCAAGGCCATCATCCTGACCCATTCGATGGGTGGCCTGGTGGCTCGCTTCGCCGTCGTGAACCATCACGCGGAAGACTTGATTCACGGGGTCTTTCACGGTGCGCAACCGGCCACCGGGGCGCCGCTGGCGGCCAAGCGTTACAAGACGGGCGGCGGTCCCGAAGGGGGCCTGAACGGGTTCATTAACGGCAGCCTGCTCGGGCGCGACGCGGACGAGTTCGTCGCGGTGATGGCGAATGCGCCGGGGCCGATGGAGCTGACGCCGATGCCGGACTATCATAACGGCGCGGCATGGTGGATTTTCGCTCGACCTGACGGAACAGTGCTGATGCAGTTCCCGGAGAATGGTGACGCCTACAACGAGCTGTATCTCAATGCCAACTGGTACGGTTTGTTGCCGCAGGAAGACCAACTTGATCCGGCCGGTCTGGTGAAAAAGCGGCTGGGCAAGGACGCGACTGGCGCCCATGTCCTGATCGACCATTATCAGGCCACGTTGAAGCAGACGGTCATCCGGCAGAGCCAGTTGAAGAACCAGTACCATGGCAAGACGTATGTGGCGTATGGCAATGGGGGATTGGATACACGATCGCCCGCGTCCGGCACGGCGACCGAGGCCACCAGCAAGGACAAGCCCACCGTCGAACAGGGCGAACCGACGAAGAACCTGTTGGCTTGGGGCAATGCAATCTGGACGGGCGACGTGCCGGCCGATGTGCAGCCTGCCGAGCTCCGCGCCGCCAAGCTGCTGCACGATTCGGGCAAGGGCGAACTCCGCGTGCTGCTACAGCAACGCAACCTGAGTGTCACGTTCACGATGCAGAAGACCAACAAGGTCCCCGACGTGAGCGCCACGACGGACTGGGATCGCGTGGCGGACAAGACCGGCATCATTCGCGGAGATGGCACCGTGCCGGCGTGGTCGGCGGACGCGCAGGCGCGTGGCCTGAAGCTGGATGTGCCGGGCGATCCGGCCAAGGGCGTGCAGATGGCGTTTGTGCAGGCCGGATATGAGCACATGAAGAGTTACGCGCACCCCTGGACACGCTGGGCGCTTCTCTACAGCGTGGTGCAGATCGTGAAGGATATCGATGTGCCGGGAGGGGCGTGATGGCACGTTTCATTCGCACACTCTTTTTGCTGGCGGGTCTGTGTGCCTGCTCTCTAGCGTTTTCCGTGGAACCGACGATGAACAATCCTTTGCTGTCCAAAGCACGTCCGTGGTGCATCGGCCGACTTGTGTTCGACCGGCCCGTATCGAGCGAGATCTCAAATGAGAATTACAAGTACCGCGGGGAAAAGCTCGTCACGACCCATAATGTGCCGGTGGAGACCTACGACGCCAAGGTCGCGGCGCGGGAGAAGGAACTGCGCACGAAGCAGCGCGTGAATCCCGTCAATCTGGAGGAAAAGACGGGGCATGCGTGGCTGGAGAAGGCGTTTTCTCCAGTGCCGCACTCGCGGGTTTTCATCTTCAACAATGCGGTGGCAAAGGCGGCGGCCTTACCGTTCGATACCGAAGGTTATCTGTTCGCGAACCGTACGCTCGTCCATACGACGGGCATGATCGGCGCGGATGTCCTGGAGCGGGCCGAGAGCATCTATAACGACACGTATCGCCGCATCAAGGTGCGCGATAACTGGAGCGTGCCGACCGAATCGGGCTTCTGCTTTGATGGCGGCATCGTCACCGGTTCGTCGACCTACACGGAAGAGGTCAGCCAGTCGTTCGCGTTGATGCCGGGCCGGCCAGCGCTGCTGGTGATCAAGTTGCGCGACGCGGTGGATGGGGATCAGGCCCAGCCGCTGACCAGCAGCCTGTCCGCGTTGCGCGCGAAACTCGATCGCATGCCCGGCAGCTATCGTATCCTGCGGCAGGGCAAGCGCACGGTGGCTGGCATGGACGCCGAGGAAGTGCTGTTTGCGCTGAAAGACGGCGATGTCACGGTGTATCGCTTCTACCTGCTCGCGCCGGGGAATCCCGCGACGGTGGCGCAGCCGCATACCTCGGTCGAATTGCTGCTGGGCGCGCCGGCGCGTGATGACCTGCCGCCGGACCAGGCCACCTCGCCGGTCGACGAAGCGGGGGCACTGCAGACGTGGGACACGCTGGTGAACAGCCTGCGCGCGCGACCAGGTGCGGCCTGAGCGGGGTGAACGATGCGCCGCTACGATATTGTGAAAGGCGACCTGACGACGGTCGGCGGGGTCGTGCAGGGCGGCGACGCGCACGACCTGATCGGTGGCCGCGAGCAGGCGTACGAGACTGATCCGGTCTGGTGTCCCGTCTGCAAGACCATGGGACATATCCAGTGCGATGGGTCGCGCGTTTCCACGACGGGTCCCGACGGACGGCAAGCGGCACTGAGCGATGATCTGTGTGTCTGCCGGTGCACGCCGCCGCCGCGCCTGGTGCCGTCGCAGCAAACGTCCTATGTGGATGTGTAGCCCCGCGGTGGTTGGCCGACGCCGAGGGTCGGTGCGGTTCTTTTCAGAGAGGATCACGGAATGATCAGGACGTGGATGGGGATGATTTTACTGCTGGCGAGTGTCGTGGCCCTGTCGGGCTGCCAGTCGCTGTGGGATTGCATGCAGGCACTGGGCGGCGGTTGTCATTGAGGTCGCGCCGGCCCCTGTGGATCGGCGGGACGCCTAGAGATACTTTTTGAAGCTGCCGGCGGTGATATCCATGGCGAGCCCGAGTAAGGCCGCGGCCGGCAGCAACACCAGCAAGGGACTGAGACTGATCGGCAGAGCGAGATAGGTAGCTCCCCGGCCAGTTTGAGACGTTCGACGTCGTCCCCTGAATCGATGACAATGACGCCTGTTCGGCAACTCACATCATCGCCGGATTGACATAAGAGCGAACGAATCTCCCCGATCATAGTCCTGCATAAAGCATGTTGAATCACGCTTCCGTGATGACTGTTCGCGTCGTCTTCACCTTGTGTGCGAGCCTCGCCACAACGTACTCGCTGGCTGAAGTGGACTGCGCGAAACTCGGCAAGTCCACCGGAGGCCCTGACGACAATTTCAGGCCGCCGGTTATGGCAACGGTAATCGGGACTGGACGCGCCTATTTCCATTCTGCGCCCGAGTCAAAGTGCATAAACAAGCGCCTGTTCATCATTCCGGGCGACAACGTGACGGTCTACAAGCCATACAAGAACTGGTACCAGGTCATGTATGTCAACAACAAAACTGGCGAGGATTTCGAGGGCTGGATCGAGGATCGGCACCTGCGGCTCGGAGGTACGGTGGGCGGCGACGGCGATCAATGATCGAGTCTCTAAATCTCGCGATTCGCATGAGTCGAGATACGGCCAGAAGCGGTCGACCGACAACGACGTCTGGATCGACGACAATTTGATGTCGCTCTCTTGTAGAAGCTTTTAGGAACCACTACGTGAGTCGCCCAATCCGACCGCCTGACTTGCTGGTGATGTTCATGCTGACCGCGCTTACACACGAGGGCACGGTAAAGCACGTCCGGACTGGCTATCGTCCGATCTACAAAATCCGGCCGGACTATTGGTCGTCAGCCCATCACGAGTTCGCGGAGGGACGCAGCGTGGTGACATGTGAGCAGTGCTTGGCCGAGGTCTGGCTTGTTACACCAGAGGCCTATCCACATACGCTTTGGACCGGTCGTATACTGGACGTTGCCGAGGGGGCACGACTCATCGGTCGGGCCGAGATCATACAGGTGTTAAACCCGTTGCTTGTGATGGATAGCAGCGCGTCGTAACGATCTCGCGCCAGCCTTAGACCTTAAATGCATGGCCGTATCGTTTGGCACGAGCCTGTTTGCGGCTAGAAGCGGTCGTTGGAAATTTGTCACAAATGGCGTTCTTCACTGCATGTGTTTCACATCACATTTGGTCTTTTGAAGGCAGACATGGATGCACTAGCCAAGGCACTGGTACTCGCCATTAGGTACATCGATCAGCGGAGCAACTTGCACACTGAGGACGAAGACGTGAACGCACTTGAGGAGATCGCATCTGCACTTGCACTTGCAGTCGCATCGACAGCAGAGCGCAATGCCTTTGCTAGGGTCGCAACGTCGCTTGGCTTCCCTGACCTAGCCGAGCAGTTCGGCCTAGATTCACTGCAATGAATGCCTTTCAAAATACTAAGAGCTCCTTTGGGCCCACGTTGAGGCTGCGTGGTTCAGTCCAGCATTAGACAACGTCTCTCGGTGACCAGCGTCCACTTTTGAGAATTCCCACTGATCGCTTCGGGTCGGTAACGGCCCGTCCACAAAAGCGCGGGCGTAAGTTTTAGCGTGGCTTTGTGTGCCGGGTCCTGTCAGATAATGCGCAGGTATGAGCGCCGCCGCGAGTCGGGTCGCCGCATTAGTACCCGTCCAGCGACATCTCGAGCATTGTCCTCGGGAGAGGAGCGCAATCTGAGGAAACCTTAGGCGCGATAACAGGCAGAGCGTTTATATAACTTTAAATCCGTTTTTTAAGATATCGCAATCCTTTACGCCTCACCATTCCCGATTGAGGATGAGGCACGATAAAAAAGAAACGCTGAAGTTCCGAATGTAATGACGGGCAGAATCGTGGCGACTAGCATCGCGATCCAATCGACAGCGGTCCACGTCCGTCGATCTAGTACGGAGCGTTGCGGGGCGAAGGGATCATAATAGACCCTCACTTCTGCTCCAGCTGGCCTCTGGCTTGCGATCGCGTTCGCGTCATTTCTCGTGGGGAAGTCGACCAGCGCAAACCGTCCCTTCAAATCTCTACTTCCTGACGTGTAGGAATTGCCACCGACAATATACGAGTAAGACCAAACCGGGTGCCAGTAAATACGACCAGCTTTGGATGTGGCAGGCTCGACGTGCGCTGTTAGTACCTTTCCGTTCGCCGAAGGCCAATTCTGCTGCGCGCGCAGGGCATAAGCAAAATCAAGTGCACTATATAGTGGTCGCATTGAGAAACAGCCCGCTATTAGTAAGGCAACAGCGGTCAATCTCATATTTGTGGCCGTTGACTTTCGCTTGTGGGTTTCCGGTTGGGAGCCTGTGGCAGGCGGTTCAATATGTCGATATGTTTCGCTTTTTATTTTACCTTTACTCTTGATGGAATGGATCCAGATCAGTGCGAATGCCAGAACCATTCCAGTCTCGAAAACCACCGTCATTTCTGTGGACCAATGTTCCAATCTCGCCAGTCGATGGATTGAAAAAATAACAATCGAGAAAACGAGTAAAGCACGAAGGAAGCGCCCGTTATACATAGATCCCCCGTTTGAGCTACATAAATTCTCTGCCTACACGCGTGACTTGGCGTAGTATCGCTTACCCTATCATGGCATCATGGATGTCGGATCTTAAAACTCCGACATTGTGTCGTGGCGCGGTTGACGATTCTTCTGAGGCTATGATCCCAGTGGACTCGGATATGAAGATGTATCCGCAACTATTCACGCTCCCTGTTTAGGGGGGCGCCACAATCAATATTCGAATTATTGTTACCGTGCCGATGATGATTGCAATCATTGTCAACAATGGAATGAATATTGTTTTTCTTCTCTCTCCTTTTGCGTTAACTGTAGCGAAGTTGTATATACTCGGATATGATTTTTTTACTCGAAATGGAATGGCAAACATCGCGACAAGCGTCAAGGCAAAGCATACGTCTCGCCAATGGGCCATTTGGGTCGATATTGGTGCTCGACCGTGACCGTAAAATGCGCAAACGTAGTAGAAAAACAAAACCGCAGAGACTAATGCGGCGTCCATCAAATGCAAGGCAATTTTCTTCACGATGCTACCCCCGCCAAGCTTTGATTGTTGCGTTTGGTGGCAATTAGATGCAATGGCAGCGGAGTTTTCAAGGAATCGTTAACCCCATTGCATTTCACACACGTCAATCCGAAAGAGTTGTAAACTTTCGCGCGGCGTTTGCCCATCTGAAGCGAATGGCTGCTTTGTAGAAAGGCGGCTGTCCGCTCCGGGTCGTTTGGAGTCGTTCGCGTCGCCCGGGAACCGCCATTCGCGGTCGCGTGCCACCGCTGACGCCGGGAAGAACGTGCCCGGAAGATAGTGGAACTTATCACCGCGGCATACCAGCGGCCAATCTAGAGAGTTGAACAGCACGTCATGACCACGTGACCCCGAACCAGATTTCACTGGACCGCCCGGCCGCGACTTAGAGGACTATGCGGGCGATCGTGGCTCAGCCACTACCGACACGTTTCGGCGAAAAGCAGAACTTCGCGGTAATCACGCGCTGGGCCGCGTTCTGAGTCACAACGGCCGTTTATCCGCTCGCCGCGAAGGGCCTTCTTCCGCCGCTGACGCGAACTTTACTCGCCCTCGGCTTGCGGTGTTTGCAGGGGGCATGCCAAATCCGTGTCGGTTTTCAGCCCGCCTTCGATCCATCTCGCTTCGGATGCGCGCAGATGCGCGCGAATGGCGGTCTGCGCGGCGATCGGGTCGCCGGCCTGCAGCGCCTGAAGGACGTTCTCATGCTCCAGCACGGCGGCCGTCCATGTCTGCGGATTCTCCGCGTGGCCGCGCATGGCCGCCGCGATCGGGTCGTGTCGGCTGTCGAACAGCTCGCCGACGAAGCGCGCGAGTACCGAATTGCCGGCGGCTTCCGCGATCAGCATGTGGAACTGCCGGTCGGCTTCGACAGGCGATTTGCCGGCTTCCGCGAGCCGCTTCATGCGCTGCACCGTGCGGCGCAGGCGATCGAGCATCGCGGCCGTCATTCGCGCGGCGGCGAGTGCGGCGACGCTGCCTTCGATCACCGCGCGCGCCTGCATCAGCTCCGACGGGCTGTCGCCAAGCGTGACCATCTGGCCGACATCATCGGCCGCCGTATCGCGGACATAGACGCCGGAACCCATCCGGATCTCGATCTGGCCGCCAATTTCCAGCGCGATCAGCGCCTCGCGCAGCGACGGGCGCGATACGCCGAGCGTGAGTGCCAGTTCGCGCTCGGGCGGCAGGCGCTCGCCAATCGCGAATTCGCCCTGGCGAATCAGCGCGACGATCTGGGCCGCGACAGATTGGTAAAGCCGCTTTGGTTCTGTCGATTTCATCCGATGAGTAAAAGTCGAGGCGTGGTCGATGCGCGCGTGTGTCACGGAGTCTATCACGCCCGCCATGGGCGGCCTTCCGGCAGCAGGCTCCGTCGGGCCTCCGGGTTTTTATCATTGGTAAGATAGGATGGATATATATAAATTGGCTTGACCAAACGTGCCGGGATTGATGTAATTCATCGAAATTGGACTGACCACGTGGCATCGAGGTCGGCCCGCTCCAAGGAGACGCAATGGCAATGTCCAGCAAACCGCCGGTTCAGGCCGCGCAGGCCGATACCGACCAGGAGATCCTGCGCCTGGAAGGAATACGCAAGCGCTTTCCGGGCGTGCTGGCGCTGGACGGGATTCGGATCGATCTCCGACGCGGCGAGGTGCACGCGATATGCGGCGAAAACGGGGCGGGCAAATCCACGTTGATGAAGATCATCAGCGGACAGTATCTGCCCGACGAGGGCGTCGTTCACTATCGCGGCGCGCCGGTGCGATTCGGTTCGGCATCCGAAGCGCAGGCGGCCGGCATCTCGATCATTCACCAGGAGCTCAATCTCGTGCCGCACCTGAGCGTGGCGGAGAACCTGTTCCTCGCACGCGAGCCGCGGCGCGGCCCGTTCGTCGACACGAAACGCATGAACGCCGATGCGGCGCGCTGCATCGCGCGAATTGGCCTGAACGTCGCGCCAACCACGAAGGTCGGTGTGCTGTCGATCGCGCAGCAGCAAATGGTCGAAATCGCGAAGGCGCTGTCGCACGATGCGCGCGTGCTGATCATGGACGAGCCCACGTCCTCGCTGACGGAAGCGGAAACGGCGCAGCTCTTTCGCATCATCGAGGAGCTGCGTGCCGACGGTGTGGCGATTCTGTATATCTCGCACCGGCTCGACGAAATGGCGCAGATCGTCGATCGCGTGACCGTGCTGCGCGACGGACGCTACATCTCGACGGACGTGTTCGCCGACGTGAGCATCGACGAGATCGTCGCGCGCATGGTCGGACGTACGCTCGACGACGCCTATCCATCACGTCAATCGGTGCCGACGGACGAAGTGCTGCTCGACGTTCGGGAACTGCGCCGGGACGGCGTGTTCGGGCCGGTGTCGTTCGCGCTGCGCCGCGGCGAGATCCTCGGTTTCGCGGGATTGATGGGCGCCGGGCGAACCGAGATCGCACGCGCGATCTTCGGCGCGGATCGCCCCGACGGCGGCACGATCGCGTTGCAGGGTCGGCCCGTGACGATCCGCTCGCCGCGCGAGGCGATCCGGCACGGCATCGCTTATCTGTCGGAGGACCGCAAGAAGGAAGGGCTCGCGCTGTCGATGCCCGTCGCGGCGAACCTCACGCTCACGCACGTGCGCGGCGTCGCATCGCGCTTCGGGTTCCTGCGCTTCGACGACGAACTGGACGTGGCGCGCCGCTACGTGCAGGAACTCGCGATTCGCACGCCGTCCGTGCACCAGCGTGTGCGCAACCTGTCCGGCGGCAACCAGCAGAAGGTCGTCATCGGCAAATGGCTGTACCGCGGCTCGAAGATCCTGTTCTTCGACGAACCGACGCGCGGCATCGACGTCGGCGCGAAATTTGCGATCTACGGGCTGATGGACCGGCTCGCCGCGGACGGCGTCGGCGTGGTGCTGATCAGTTCGGAATTGCCGGAGCTGATTGGCATGACCGATCGGATCGCCGTTTTTCACGAAGGTCGAATGACCGTATTGCTCGACACGAAACACACCAGTCAGGAGGAGATCATGCACTACGCGTCGGGGCGTTCCCATGCTTGAAATGACATCCGATCGAAGCCAGGCCGACGAGCGATCGGCGCGACAGCGGCGGCGCGACCTGATCCAGAAGTTCGCGGCGCTGGGTAGCCTCGTCGTGCTCGTGTTCGCGTTCTCGATATCGAGCGCGGCGTTCTTTTCGGTCGACAACCTGATGACCGTCGGCCTGCAGGTGACCTCCATTGCGTATCTGGGCGTGGCCGCCACCTGCGTCATCATCACGGGCGGCATCGATCTGTCGGTCGGCTCGGTGCTGGCGCTGGCCGGCGTGTGCGCCGCGCTGCTGGTCAAGGCCGGCGTGCCGGTGCCCGCCGCCATGGCGGCCGGCATCCTGGTCGGCGCGCTGTGCGGGCTCGTCAACGGCATCTGCGTGACGCAGATGGGCCTTCCGCCATTCATCGCGACGCTCGGCATGATGCTCGTCGCGCGCGGCATCGCGCTCCAGATCACGGGCGCACGCCCGGTATCGGATCTCGGCGACGCGTTCGGCGCGCTCGGCAACGGCGCGCTGCTGCGGATCTCGCACATCGGGGCTGACGGGTTCCCCGACACGACGTTTCCCGGCATTCCGTACCCGGTCGTGATCATGGTCGTGCTGTTCGTCGTGGTGTCCGTCCTGCTGTCGAGAACGTCGCTCGGCCGTCATATCTACGCGGTCGGGTCGAATGCGGAGGCGGCGCGGCTGTCGGGCGTGAACGTACAAGGCGTGAAGCTGTTCACCTATGTATTGTCCGGCGCGCTCGCGGGCGTCACCGGCTGCGTGCTGATGTCGCGGCTGGTCACCGGGCAGCCGAACGAAGGCGTGATGTACGAGCTCGACGCGATCGCCAGCTCGGTCATCGGCGGCACATCGCTGATGGGCGGCGTCGGCACGATTTCCGGCACGGCGATCGGCGCGTTCGTGATCGGCGTGCTGCGCAACGGCCTGAACATGAACGGCGTGTCGAGCTTCATCCAGCAGATCATCATCGGCGTCGTAATTCTGGGCACGGTCTGGATCGATCAGTTGCGCAATCGCCGGCCCTGACCGGCAGCAAGCAGTCCCTACCAACGAGAAGCGGAGCGAGACATGAAAAAATCCATCCTGCTGGCGGCATCGGCGTGCGTGTTCGCGGTGTGCAACAGCGGTGCGTATGCGGCGGGCGGCGAGATCGCCGTGATCGTCAAGACGGTCAATTCGAACTACTGGCAGAACGTGCAGAAGGGCGCGAAGGCGGCACTCGACGGCGTCAAGGGCTACACGATGACGTTCCAGGGCCCGGCGGCCGAGTCCGACATCAGCGGGCAGGTCAACATGGTCGACAACGCGGTCACGCGTCACGTGGCGGGCATCGTGCTCGCGCCGTCCGATCCCGATGCGCTCGTGCCCGCGATCAAGAAGGCGTGGGAAGCGCACATCCCGGTCGTGCTGATCGACTCGGCCATCTCGGATGCCGGCAAGCCATACTTCCAGGCGTTCCTGTCGACCGACAACGAGAAGGCCGGGGCGCTGTGCGCGAAGGCGCTGATCGACCGCGTCGGGCAGTCGGGCAAGATCGCGATCATGTCGTACGTACCGGGCGCGGGGTCCGAGATCAGCCGCGTCGGTGGATTCCGCAAGTACATCGAGAGCCATTCGAAGCTGCAGATCGTCGGCCCGTACTACTCGCAATCGCAAATGGCGACCGCGCTGAACCAGACGACCGACGTGCTGTCGTCCAACCCCGACCTGAAGGGCATCTTCGGCGCGAACGAGCCGACCGCGGTCGGCATGGGGCGGGCGCTGAAACAGTCGGGCAAAGCGGGCAAGGTGGTGGCGATCGGCTTCGACGGCAACGAGGACCTGCAGGGCTTCGTGCGCGACGGCACAGTGCAGGCGATCGCCGTGCAAGGTTCGTGGCAGATGGGGAATCAGGGCGTGCGCACGGCGCTCGACGTCATCGAGCGCAAGCCCGCGCCGAAGGTGATCGATACCGGCGTCGTGATGGTCGACAAGCAGAACCTCGATTCGCAGGCCGCGAAGAACGTTCTGTACTGATCATCCGTGTCATTTTCCCGCATCCAGTCACACCTCATGAACGCAAACGATACGCGCATCTTGCCGCGCAGCGGGTTGACGGTGTCCGTGCTCGGCCTCGGCTGCTCGCAGCTCGGCGGCCTTTATCGGTCGATGTCGGCCGCCGACGCGGCCGCGCTTGTCGATGCCGCGTGGGCGGCCGGCCTCCGCTACTTCGATACTGCTCCGTATTACGGCTACACGCTGTCGGAGCGGCGCGCGGGAACGGGGCTCGCCCCGCGAGAGCGCGGTGCCTTCACGCTCAGCACGAAGGTTGGGCGGCTGATGCGCGCCGACCCGAGCGTGCGACCGGGCGACGACGGCTGGGCCGAGCCGCTGCCGTTCAGGCCGGTCTACGACTACAGCTACGACGGCATCATGCGCTCGCACGAGGACAGCCGGCAACGGCTCGGGCTCGCGCGGATCGACATGCTGTACGTGCACGACATCGGCGCGATGACGCACGGCGATCGTCACGCGTACTACTGGGAACAGTTGACTCGTGGCGGCGGGTTTCGTGCGCTGGATGCGCTGCGTTCCAGCGGCGAGATCGTCGCGTTCGGTCTCGGCGTGAACGAATGGGAAGTCGCCGCCGATGCGCTGAACGAAACGGCACTCGACGCGGTGCTGCTGGCCGGCCGCTACACGTTGCTCGAACAGATGGCGCTCGAGCCGCTGCTCGACGTGTGCGCCCGTGAAGGGACGGCTATCGTGATCGGCGGCGTGTTCAACTCCGGCCTGCTCGTCGGCAACGGCAAGTTCAACTATGCGGACGCGAGCGCCGACGTGATCGACAAGGCGGCTCGGCTCGGTGCGCTGTGCAACCGCTTCGACGTGCCGCTTCCGGCCGCTGCATTGCAGTTTCCATTCGGCCATCCGGCCGTCGTGTCGTGCGTGATCGGCGCGCGCAGCGTGGCCCAGCTGAAGCAGAACATCGAATGGTTCGAGCGCCCGTTGCCTGCCGGACTGTGGGCTGAACTGCGCGATGAAGGTCTGATCGACGCGCACGCGCCAGTTCCGGGAGCACGCGCATGACAGCGCGCATCGACGCCCATCAGCACTACTGGCGAATCGGCGCGCGGGCCGGCTGCTGGCCACCGGCCGAACTCGATGCGATTCACCGGGATTTCGGCCCCGCCGATCTGGCGCCGCTGCTCGATGCGGCGCGCATCGATACCACCGTACTCGTGCAATCGCTGCCGAGCGAAGCTGACACGCGCTTTCTGCTCGATGTCGCGGCCGCAACGCCAACAGTCGGCGCCGTGGTCGGCTGGGTCGACATGAAGGCTGACGACGCAGTGGCACGGATCGCGGCATTCGCGTCCGCACCCAAGGCGCGCGGCTTGCGACCGATGCTGCAGGATCTGCCCGACGACGCATGGATCGACGATCCGCGGCTGGATCGCGCGGTCGCGGCGATGCTCGAGCATGCGTTGGGTTTTGACGCGCTGGTGATGCCGCGCCATCTCGATGCGTTGCATGCGTTCGCGCGACGCCATCCGCGCCTGCCGATCGTGATCGACCACGGTGCGAAGCCGGACATCGAACGGGGTGAACTTCAGCCGTGGCTGTCGTCGATGAGCAGACTCGCGAGCCTGCCGAACCTTCATTGCAAGTTGTCCGGTCTCTGGACGGAGGCCGGGCCTTCGGCCGGCCCGGACACGGTGCGAGCGCGCACGCGGCCGTACATACAAGCGCTGGCCGAGCTGTTCGGGCCGACCCGCTTGATGTGGGGCAGCGACTGGCCGGTCCTGCGGCTGGCATCGGCGTGCGGTGACTACGGCGAATGGCTGGCCGCGTGCGAGGAAGATTGCGCGCAGTGGCTCGGTGCGGCGGCGCTGGCCGGCGTGTTCGGCGGCAATGCGCGCGACTTCTACCGGATCGACACAGCACGCCACGACGAATGAACCAGAACGAAAGGAACCCGACATGCTCAGCGTGATTTGCGAATCCCCTGGCGTGCTGCGTGTGCAGCAGCGCGAGCTGCCCGCCCGCGGCAGCGGCGAAGTGCTGTTGCGCGTGCAACGCGTCGGTATTTGCGGCACCGACCTGCACATCTTCACCGGCAACCAGCCGTACCTCGAATATCCGCGCGTGATGGGTCACGAGCTTTCCGCGATCGTTGTCGAGGCCGAGCCGGAGTCGCGGCTCGGCCCGGGCGACGCGGTGTATGTGATGCCGTATCTGTCGTGCGGACACTGCATCGCATGTCGTCACGGCAACACGAACTGCTGCGTCAACATCAAGGTGCTCGGCGTGCATCGCGACGGTGCGCTCGCCGAATACCTGAGCGTGCCCGCGCAGTTCGTCCACAAGGCCGACGGCATTTCGCTCGACCAGGCGGCGATGCTGGAATTCCTCGCGATCGGCGCGCACGCGGTGCGGCGTGCGGACGTCCGCGCCGGGCAGCGTGCGCTGATTGTCGGCGCCGGGCCGATCGGCATGGCCGCGATGATCTTCGCGCGGCTGCGCGGCGCCGACGTCACGTGCCTCGACACGCGTGCGGATCGCCTGGCGTTCTGCCGGCAGCATCTGACGGTCGATGCGACGGTGGAGGTGGGAGCGGACGACGCGGCGCGTCTCGCGGAGTTGACGAACGGCGAGTATTTCGATGCGGTGTTCGATGCGACGGGAAACCTCGATGCGATGAATCGCGGCTTCGAGTTCGTCGCGCACGGCGGCAAATACACGTTGATCTCGATCGTGCGCGGGCACGTCGCCTTTTCGGATCCTGAGTTCCACAAACGGGAGACGACGTTGCTCGCGAGCCGCAATGCCACGGCCGAAGATTTCGAGACGGTGCTCGACGCGATGCGCGCGGCGCGCATTCCGGACCGCGCGCTGAACACGCACAGGATGCGGCTCGAGGATGTGCCCGATGCATTTCCGCGTCTGCTGGAGGCGGGACAGACCGTCGTGAAGGCACTCGTCGAATGCTGATCGAGCACAGTCGACGCGCGGAGCGCACGCCATGACGCCACCGATCCTCCAGTTCGGCACGAGCCGCTTCCTGCTGGCGCACGTCGACCTGTTCGTGTCGCAGGCACTCGACGAGGGCAGTGCGATGGGCGGCATCGGGATCGTCCAGACCACCGGCAATCCGGCCAGTCGCGCCCGGATCGACGCGCTCCGGGCAAACGGCCGCTATCCGGTGCGCATCCGGGGGCGCGACCGCGGCGTCATCGTGGACGAAGTCGTCGAATGCCGCGCCGTGCAGCGCGCGTGGGATGCCGAAACCGACTGGGCCGAGATTCGCCGCGCCGTGATCGAGACGGTGCGCGTCATCGTGTCGAACACCGGCGACGCGGGCTATCGTGCGGACCCGCGCGACGCCGCGGAGCTGCTCGCCGAAACGGCGCAGGCACCGCACGGTTTTCCGGCGAAGCTGCTCGTGCTGCTGTACGCACGCTGGCAGGCGCGGCCCGACGATGGCGTGTCCATTCTGCCGTGCGAGCTGATCGCGAACAACGGCGACACGCTGCGCGATATCGTGCTGGACCTGGCGCACGGGTGGCGGATGCCCGACTCGTTCGCCGACTATCTGCGCGAGCGTTGCATCTGGGTCAACTCGCTCGTCGATCGCATCGTTTCCGAGCCGATCAATCCGGTCGGCGCGGTTGCGGAGCCCTACGCACTATGGGCGATCGAACGCCGCGCAGGCATCGCGCTGCCTTGCCGGCACGCGCAGATCGTCGTGACCGACGATCTGCGCAGTCACGAGCGGCTGAAGCTGTTTTTTCTCAACCTCGGGCACAGCTGGCTCGCTGAACAGTGGCTGTCGGCAGGGCGGCCCGATTCGGAAACGGTGCGGGACGCGATGAACGACACGCGGCTGCGCGACGGTCTCGAAGCGGTGTGGCGCGATGAAGTCGCACCGGTCTTCGCGGCGCTCGGTTTGCGCGAAACGGCCGAGCGCTATGTCGACAGCGTGCGCGAGCGCTTTCTCAATCCGTATCTTGCACATCGTCTGGCCGACATCGCGATCAACCATCGAGAGAAGGTCGCGCGGCGGATCGAGCCGCTGCTCGCACTCGCGGATTCGCTGGCGGTGCCGGCCGAACAACCGTGCTTACGGCACATCGCTGCCCGCCATGGCAGCGCGGCCGACGCAACGACAGGGAGAATCGCATCGTGAATCAACCGACAGTCGTCATCCTTCACCGCGACGACAACGTCGCGGTCGCGCTCGACGCGCTTGAACCGGGCGGGTCGATCGACGTGAATGGCACGCCGCTGCGCGCCGCGGCGGCGGTGCCGGCCGGCCACAAGATCGCCACGGCCGCGATTGCACGCGGGGCGGCGATCGTCAAATGCGGGCAGTCGATCGGCATCGCGCTGCGCGACATCGTTGCCGGCGAGCACGTGCACGTGCACAACGTCGGGATGCCCGAGCGGCATGCGCTCGACGACGGGCCTGCCGGTTCGGTGCACGACGCACCGCCGGATCGGCTCGATACCTTCGACGGATTCGTGCGGCCCGACGGCAGTGTGGGAACGCGCAACTACATTGGCGTGATCGCGAGCGTCAACTGTTCGGCGAGCGTGTGTCATGCCATCGCCGATGCGTACCGGCATGGCGCACTCGATGCGTTCGGCCATGTCGACGGCGTCGTCGCGATCACTCATCAGAGCGGATGCGGGATGTCGGCCACGGGGGACGGGATCGAGCTGCTGCGGCGCACGCTCGTCGGGTACGCACGCAACCCGAATTTCGCCGGCGTGCTGTTCGTCGGCCTCGGGTGCGAAGTCAATCAGGTGCGGACGCTCGCGGCGAAGTTGGGCGCATCCGCGTCGGGCACCGTTCGCACGCTGGTCATTCAGGACGAGAGCGGTGTGCGCGAATCCGTCGCGCGCGGTGTGTCGATTGTCCGCGAGCTGCTGGAGGCGGCCGAAGGCGCGCGGCGCAGCGCCGTGCCGGCGTCGCGGCTGACGGTCGGCCTGCAATGCGGCGGCTCCGACGGCTACTCGGGGATCACGGCGAATCCCGTGCTGGGCGCGGCGGTCGATCTGCTGGTACGCAACGGCGGCACGGCGATTCTGTCCGAGACGCCCGAGATCTACGGTGCGGAGCATCTGCTGGTCGCTCGCGCGGCCTCACGAGACGTGGCCGGGCGGTTGCTCGGCAGGCTGCAATGGTGGGAGCGCTATGTCGCCGACAACGGCGGTGAAATGAACAACAACCCGTCACCCGGCAATATCGCCGGCGGTATCACGACGATTCTCGAGAAGTCGCTCGGCGCGGTGTCGAAGGGCGGCCGATCGGCGCTTCGCGCGGTCTACGACTATGCCGAACCGGTGCGGCAGTCAGGCCTCGTGTTCATGGATACGCCCGGTTACGACCCGGTGTCGGCCACCGGACAGATCGCCGGCGGCGCGAACCTCGTGTGCTTCACCACGGGACGCGGCTCGGTGTTCGGCTCGAAGCCGGTGCCCACGATCAAGATCGCGACGACGACCGGCTTGTTCGAGCGGATGCGATCGGACATGGACTTCGACAGCGGCGGCATCCTCGCCGGTTCGCTGACCGTCGACGAAGCGGGCGCGCTGCTGTTTCGGCTGATGCTCGACGTCGCGTCCGGACGAACATCCCGAAGCGAGGAGAACGGCATCGGCGAGCGCGAGTTCGTGCCGTGGCAGCGCGGCGCGATCATGTGACGCGGGGCGAGCCGGCGTACCCGACGTGCCGACAGTGTCGTCGGCACGCCCGCGATTGCCCGATCGCGGGACGCATCGGAAAGCAGAACCGCTTTACGGGCGAGCGCGCCCGCCCGAGCCTGCGCAGACGTCCGGAGTGACGGCCGAGTCCGGCTGCCGGGATTGTCGTTGTCGCGATGGCCGGCGACGTAGCGATCACCGGGCGTTCGGCCCGATACCGCGAGCGGCGAGGTTGGCATACAGCGCGCGCATGGAGAAGTCGGACATGACTCGTCCAGCCAACTCCGCCGCTCACCATATCGTTGCCGATACTTCGAATCAAGCTGCACCTGCGCGTGCGATTCTAAGAAAATCAGGTATTGACGTTGACACCGAACAATAGGATTTCGCAACTCTCGGAGACTGATCAGGGCATGTCACGGATGGTTTCGCCTTCACGAGAGTGACCCTGGCCTGTCTCATTTAGAAGTGGAGAATTCCGGCATGACGTTGTCATCGAGACCAGGAGGTCATGCCGTGAGAACAGCAAGTCCATCGAAGAACAGATCACCTATGCGTTGAAGCAGGCCGACGCCGTGGGCGCGTCGACCAAGAGTGAATTTACTGCATCAGCGGCGTCCACCAGATAGATCAGTCGGCCTTCCGTGAATGAATTGTATGGATTGCAATACCCGATTTCGGCAATTCGTTACGAAATCCTTTCGTTGGGTTTTCTTATTGAGAATGATTATGAAGAGATCGAGGGTGCCGAATTATATTCAAATGTCTTATTGACAGACGTTAACGAAGTGACTAGATTCGTCACATGAGCGCACTTTTCGTCACGACGACCACGACCACCACCACGACCGCCAACGGCGGGCCGGGGGGAGGTTGCACGTCGTAAGTCGGTGCCTCAAACGATCCCCAAGCCCCGCCGGAAACGGACGGGGCTTTTTTAATGCTCCGTCCGACCGGTACCAACGTCAACGGAGAACATGATGGACGATTTCGACCACCGGGTACTCGGCAACAAACTCGACCTGTTTCATCAGCAGGATGAAAGTCCGGGTGCCATCTTCTGGCATCCGCGCGGCATGGTTCTTTATCGGGTCGTCGAGGAATATATCCGCGTCCGGATGCGACAGGCCGGCTTTGCGGAAGTGCGGACTCCTCAAATCGTCTCCCGCAGTCTTTGGGAGGAGAGCGGCCACTGGGAGAAGTTCGGGCGAAACATGTTTTCGCTCGAGAACGACGGCAATCCGTACTGCCTCAAACCAATGAGTTGCCCGTGTCATGTGCAGATCTTCAAGAAAGGCTCGCGCTCGTACCGTGATCTCCCGCTGCGATATTCGGAGTTCGGCATGGTCCATCGAGCCGAGCCTTCGGGCGCGCTGCATGGCCTCATGCGCGCCCGTGCGTTCACGCAGGACGACGCCCATGTGCTTTGCATGCCGGATCAGGTCGAGGTCGAAGTCGCACGATTCTGCATATTGCTGAAGGCGATCTACGCGGACTTCGGGTTCGCTGAATTCGATGTGGCGTTGTCGACGCGGCCAGCGGTTCGGGCCGGCGACGATGCAGTGTGGGATCGTGCGGAGGCGATGCTCGCGTCCGCTGCACGAGCGGCCGGCCTGGATTTCGAGATCCAGAGCGGAGAAGGCGCGTTCTATGGCCCGAAGCTCGAATTTCATCTGCTCGACCGCCAGGGTCGGAAGTGGCAATGCGGAACGATCCAACTCGACTTCGTATTGCCCGAGCGGCTCGGTGCCGCGTATGTCGGAGAGGACGGCGCGAAGGTGACGCCAGTCATGTTGCATCACGCGGTGTTGGGGAGCCTCGAACGGTTCATCGGCATTCTTCTCGAGCACTATCAGGGATGGTTGCCGACGTGGCTCGCGCCGGACCAGGTCGTCGTTGCGAACATCGGACAGGAAGAGCGCGCATTTGCCGATGACACGGCGTTCGCCTTCGAAGACATCGGCTGCCGCGTGCTGCGGGATTTCCGTGCCGAGCGTCTGCCGCGCAAGATCTTCGATGCGAGGGAACTGGCTGCGCCGATCGTCGCGGTGGCTGGTCGGAGGGAGGCGCTGGCCGGCGAGGTGTCGTTGCGCATGCGGGACGGAGAGCAGCACGTGCTGACGATCAACGACGCGCTCGCGTACCTGAAGCAACATGCACGCGTCCCGTCCGCGACGCGGGTGTTCTGATCTGACGGCAGGGCCGCTTCCGGCGATCACGGGCGGATAGAGGGCGCTTTGCAGATAGATCGAATCGATCCATATCAATATTTTAATAAGCAATTCTAAAAAATTATGAGAGAGGCCAGAGAACGAGCAATTCAATGGGCTGAAAATTGTTGCGGGTCTGGGCCGTGTCGGCGCAGCGGGAATGGTACAGATCGGGAATACGGACAACGCTATGTCACGCTAAAGTTTTCATGGCGTGAAGCCCACCAGTTTTCATTGGGCCGGAGAGGTATCACGGGACGAAGGCCGTACGTGGCAATTGCATGCGGACGTGTTTGCCGAACGTGTTGCGGATTGACCGTGACACCGCCGATCGTTTGCTTTCTGCTCAGGCCGGCTCAAGCCTCAGAAAGCAACTATCGGGATTTCGGCCTCGCCGGGTGCGCAGCGCCACAGACTTTCCGCTTTCAGGTCCGCAGACAACGGCGGCGAGCCGATGGGTCTGAAGAAATTGCCGATCAAATTGATACTCGCGACAAAGAAACCCAGCGACGTAACGCCGTCTCGCGGCTTCCTCGGAGAGTTCATCGTCGTGGTCGACCTCGAAGTCTTGCCCGGGCTTAACCGATCTTGTTTCTAGATCGGAAGGACTGTGGACAAAATCGCGTTCGCAATGACGTTCGCGTCTAGCTGATGCCATGACGGATTAGGTTTGTCTATCGTTCAATTCGACGACGTTGCGATCGGCCGGTCCTCGCAGACAAGTATGCGAGCTGGCCGTCAAATCTGATTGGTTCCTGAGCGCGAGTGCTCAGAGATGTGACGGCGGATGGGAGCGAACCTTCGCTACTGGATGGAACGGTGATTTGGATGTCTGAATGGACGCTCCGGCGAATGACGGGTTGAATCCGCATCTGAAATGCGCCGCACGGTTCGCAAGATGGGGACCGGCAGAAACGGGTCGCAAAGCGCCGTTTGCATCTCGTCGGAGCGGCCATTCGGTATCGGACATGGTCGCTTGCGGACCTCGAAAATGGCGTGATAGCGAGATAATGCCTTTATCCCGGTACCTGCGAAAACTACAAAGGAATGCTTTACTTTAGAACTTCGCTGAGCGACCCATACGACAGATGCCAGAATGCCGCGCGTGGGCTATTTCGCTTGCTCGTCCTCTGTCACGACGCCTTTGCCTGGCAGGCCTGCCGTCGCCGTCTGCTTGATTCGCATCGCGGCCGCGTCGGCCGGAAAATGCGCAAGTCGTGCGGCCAGTGCCTGATCGAAGCCGGGCATCGCTCTCGCGAGATCCAGCCAATCCGGCAGGTACGGCGAATCCGACGTATCGTATCGCACATGGGACAGCACCATCGCGACCGCTGCGGCCCTGTCGCCCGCGTAGCGAACCAGCGTCTCCGGTGCGGCAACGTTGCCTGCGTCCAACACGGTGCGCGTAGCACCTGCATCCTTCGTGCGAATGCTGGCCGGCGGGAGGGCAAAGACATACTCGGCCGAAGCGGCCTGCCATCGGCGTGGCGCGAGCCATTGCGGCGGCGGTGCCGATGTCGCGCCGTAGACGGCTGTCCACAGGTGTAGCGGCGCAGCGCCGGCCACGGTATAGACGAACCGCGCGTGTCGATAGCCGAGCGGGGCGTCGAACGATTCGATCGGCTCGCCATCGAGTGCGGTGCTGACGATGCGGATGTCGCGGCCGCCGTGAACAACCACATTGACGGATGCGCCCGGCTGCAGCACGACGCGCTGTCCGTCCACCGTCGTGGACACGCTGCGCGCCAGCCCGTTGTAGACCGAGACGGTGACGCGGCCCTGCGTCCAGCCGAACACAAGCGCGGAACCCACGATCCCGAGTGCGACAGCCGCACGCGCCAGACCGGGAAGCACACCGTTGGCAGTACTGAAGCGCTCGCGGAAGGTCGGCTTGTCGACACGCAACATACGTTCCGTGCCGACGACCAGCGTGTCGTAGGCGGACGGCACAGATGGCGCTGGATGGGGGGCGTCCATCGCGGGTGCGCGGGAGTCGGCGTGGGCGGCAGCGACGACCGCTTCGGCGCGCAGGAGCTCGTCGAGTGACGCGCGACGCAACTCAGACAAGTGACCGGCGACATGCTGGACCCAGCCGCTGCCGGCGCGCAACCAGCCATCTATGTTGCTTCGCACGGGATCGTCGAGCGCGAATCGCCCTAGCGCGTCGGGCCACGTGTCGACGTGGAGTGCGGCCAGCACGGGTGCGCCCGGGCGTACGTCTTGCGCATTCCGGAAGACCTGCACCAGCACTCGCTGCAGTTGCTCCGCCGCGCGGATGATATGACCGACGCCGTTCTCGGTGATCGACCCGCCTGCCGCAGCCCGGTGCTGCCGCAACAGTAGATGCGCGTGGGCGTCGCGCACGTTGGCTTCTGCATGCTCGGCATAGTGAACGATGCTCAGCAATCCTTCGAGATAGGCGCGCCATGCCGGTGACACGGTGTCTGCGGCGGCCAGATGGGCGCTGCGCACCGCTTTCAGCACCGCTTGCAGGCCACCCCGGACCGCGGCTCGCTCGGCATCGACCGCATCGATCGCGTCGGGCAACTCGGCGCGCCGCAGCACTTTGCCGCGGTGGCGGATGATGCCGTCACTGGCTTGATAGTGTCCGTCGTGCAGCGAGCGCAGCAGTGCATGCTCGCGATCGAGCTTGCGTAACCGCTCTAGGCCCTCGCTGATGGCGGCAGGGTACAGCGCGTCGAATTCGAGCGGCCCAGTGAGCGTTGCTGGTTCCGTCAACGACTGCGGGGACCGCGCGTGCCGTGCAGCCGGGAAACTCATATAGATGCCCCGATATTCCGGCCTCAGGTGTTCCTGAGTGAAATGTTCGTCCAGCTGCCGCACCGAAACGTCGGGGTCAACCGTCGCGTGCCCGGTGTCGCCGATCAGCACGGCTGTCACGCGCTCGCGCAGGTTGCGCGCCTCGTCGAACAGCACCCACGCGCTGCGCTCGTCGGTCGGCGCGGCGAGATAGGTGCGCTTGGCGTTTTCTTCCCGTTCGTGATTTTGCGGGTGCGTGGCCCACATGCGGGGCGGCTGCGCGATCTCCCGATCGAATACGCGGAAGGTCGCGGCACCGTCCACAGGCGCCTGCGGGCGTCGGCCGTAGGCCGGATCGTTGTAGATGCGGCCGAGTCGATCGGCAAAAGCCTGGTGGATGACGAATGCATCGCACGGCGGACGAGCGTTGCCCACTTCACTGCGCAGGAAGCCCAATGTGCGATCCCATGCGTCGTCGGCGATCTGCAGCCGGTGCAGCGCGTGTACGATGGCGTCGCTGCCGCTCACCGACACTGCGACCAGATCGGCTTGCATTTCCATTTCCCGCGACAGCGCGCGCTGTGCGAGGACAACGAGGCGGAACGCCGTATCGATGATCGACCGCAATGCCCAGACAGCGAGACTGAGCAGCCAGCCGATCCACGAGATGCGCACGTCGAGATTCGACAGACGGTGCAGGAAGCGATCGAGCAGGTCGCGCTGCGCGACGATGTGGACGGCGATCTGCTGCGCTGTATAGACCCATCGACCCAGCGCCATCGACCGCTGCGCAAAATGTCCGAACTCATGTGCGCACACCGCCTTGAATTCGCTGAGATTGAGCATGTTGACGAGCGCGAGCCCGATCTCCAGATGCTTGTGCGACGATCGAATCAGGTTCAGCAGCGACAGGTCGTAGAAGACGGCCGCATTGACCCGAGCGCTGACGAACACCTTGTGCGGGCGCGGTGCGGCGGCCTCGTCGGCGATACGGTCGAGAAAGGCGAACAGGCGCGGCTGCTGCGCGCGCGTCAATTCAAGGCGATCCGCACGAATGTCTTTCCCGACGAAGAAGAGCGCCTTGGCCAGGAACACCGCGAGGAAAAGGCTGCCGCCGCATGCGAGCCATTCGGGTAGCCCGGCCGACTCGCTGTCCAGCGCCAGTCGCAACGCCCCGGTGGCGGCCAGGAACGCGAACCAGGCGGTCAGCGCGAGATACAGCAGAATGAACAGCACCAGGGCGACCACGGCCAGCCACGCGTTGCGGCGATACGAGGCGGTCGGGCGCGTCAGTTCGGCCGGCACGTCACGCGGTCCGGCAGGGTAAATGGTTTCCATCGTGCTATCGACCCATGAACGTGCGAAGCGCGTTTCTTGCGCGATTAGGACATCGGAATGTGACAGTTTCGATCATGCAGACAGACCGCTTTCTGAATTCGTCCCACTACCGACAGCGGGATGAAAACCAGATGAAAGATCGAGTCCGGCATGCGTTGCCTATTCGAAACACCGGATCGACAAATCACCACCCGCCGGAAAAAAGATGAGGCAGAATAGGCCGCCATTTCATTTCGGATTGTCAAACAAAAATCAGCATGCGGGGTGCACCCGCGGTTCGGGGGATGTCATGTTCGTTTTCTGGGGCCGAAAGTTAGTCTATCGTAAGCATGGCTATGTAGCGGACTTCTGTCCGATTTGCCGAATGCCACGAACGTTCGAATTGCAGCGGGTCGGCTCTGCCGGTCACCTCTACAACATTTCGGTAGGCGAAGGGCGGCTGGTCGGATATCAGCGAAGTTGCCAGACTTGCCGAACCCCGGTCAAGAGCGAACTTTCCGCCTATGCGAGCGTGTCGCCGAAGCCCGCGCCATTGCCGGAACTCACCGCACAAACCTACCCGAATTTGGCGACCGCGTGGCGTGACCGGCTTGCGCTGGAGGAGCGGGTCCGCACCGCGCTGCCGTCGCTGAAGCCAGACGAACGCGAGACCTTGATCCGCGATCCGTTCGTAGTGCTATCGACCAAGGTGGAGCGGTATTTCGCGTCGAGCCGGATCAATTGGCGAGACATTCTTGCGATACTGGTCGCATTCGCCGTCGCGATCGTCGGGTCCGTGGCGGTCGGCATGATCGCCCCGGATGCGATGAACTACGGCATCTATTTTTTCATCGCGCTAGGCGTGCTGATCGTCGTCAGGCAAATCAAGGCGACGGGGCGCCGATATATGGTCAAGCACATTGTCCCGCCCCTCGCGTCCGCACTTGCGCCGTTGCAGCCAACTCGGGAGGAGATCGATTCAGTGTTTCGCGAGCTGCGTCTTTCGCAGCCGCGGATGGCGCGCAAGCTGCCGATAGAGGCGTTGCTCTCGAGTCTGGTGGGCAAGCATGCTCCTGTGCCGAGTGATGCGGACGCCGTACGCTGAGTCGCACGTCCTCAGCGGGCAAGCCCGAGTACCGTCGATCACCCGGGGCGCGCCCCACCTTTCGACCGCAACCGTGCTGCAATGCAAGGATGTCAACTTGAGGTACCCGCCGCACAAGGTACTCGGCATGTGTGTTGACGATTTTATCGACGAATTCACCGAAATGATGTTTCGACTTGGTCTATGTTCGAATTAAATTCGTCAATTCGCGTCGCGTACTCCGAGGCTAGACCGTAGGGGATGAATTTAGACGTTATTCCGCGCGATGCGGGTGCCCATGCCAACGTACTCCGATCGAAAGCCTCGAGCGGCAGAATTGCGTATCCGCCGTGAGCGGCGTCTCGATCTCATCTCGTGTTGCTCGCTCTTGCTGATGCCGCCATATGCCCGCGCTTCGTTGATGATTTTTTGATTGGTGCGGCTATAAAAGAGCATCCATTGCGAATTTGCGTTAGCAAACCTTTTGCTTAATCGAAAATTTCAGACTAAATTGTCAAAGTCCTCAAGCGGGACAGATAAAATTCGAGTCTCCTTTACGCGTCGTCAACGTCGTATATTCACGGGGAATATGCAAATGGACCGCCAGCCACAAACCTGCTGTGCCACGCCGAACGCTGCTCGCCGCACGTCGCTCAAAACCGCATTGGGTCTCGTGGCATTCGGCCTCGCCGCCGAACTCTTGCCCGGCCTGGCGCACGCCGCTGCTCTCAGCAAGGCGCAGCGCGATGCCATGACCCCCGACGACGTGATCGCCATGTTGAAACGCGGCAATGAACGCTTTCGCGCGGGCAAACTGCAAGCGCACGATTATCTAGCTCAGAAGCGTGCCAGCGTGAGCGGCCAGTATCCGGCAGCCGTCATCCTGAGTTGTATGGATTCGCGCGCGCCCGCGGAAATTATTCTCGACGCGGGAATCGGCGACACTTTCAATGCGCGCGTGGCGGGCAATATCGTCAACGACGATCTGCTGGGCAGCCTGGAATATGCCTGCGCCGCGGCGGGCTCCAAAGTCGTGCTGGTGATGGGCCACACCTCGTGCGGCGCGATCAAAGGTGCCATCGACGGCGTCAATCTTGGCAATCTCACAGGCCTGCTGGACAAGATCAAGCCGGCGGTGGACGCCACGAAGTTCGACGGTGAGCGTACCAGCAAGAACGATGCGTTCGTGGACGCAGTGGCAGCCACCAACGTGCTCCAGGCTATCGACGAAATCCGCCGCCGCAGCGACGTGCTGGCTGGGCTGGAAAAGAGCGGAAAAATTAAGACCGTTGGGTCGATGTACCACCTTGTGGGAGGCAGGGTGGAATTCTATGGTTGATTGATTAGCGGCTTGATCGGTCTCGAGGCACCCGATCAAGCTGTCCGATTTCTCGGATGCTGCGATGGCCACCCGTACCTCATAGATATAAAACGAAAGCTTTCCGTAAATTGGTCTCGCCGACGTGACCATGGCGCCCTTCTCCAAATGGGGCATTTGTACAACTGGTGGGAGATCCGTGAGACGCGTCGTGCGTCCATGGCGATTCACAATGGAGGAACCATCATGACTGGAAATTCGCATTCGAAACAAGGCGAGGACAGCGCGGTTACTAAGGATCCCTCCGGAAGTGGTTCTACTACTTTGGGTGATAACTCGCAGTCGGCGAATGTGCGAGAAAATTGGAACTCGGGCCACCCGGGCGGTGTCGGTGCGACCACTGGCCTGCCGGATAGCGCCGTATCGCTCGATGATCCAGCAGAGATTCCGGCAGGCTTGTCCGTTCTGGCGGGCGTAGTCCCTCAAGCGAACCTCCGCGGGCAGCTGAAGTGGAACGAGCAGAGCAGCGCGGAGGCTACGTCGGCTGCATCTGCAGCTATCAACAATGCAGATCCCCTCCGTGGAAGCGCGACAATCGAAGATCCACCTGTCTACGCGCCTGTGAATCCGGATGCCGGTGATCCGATCAACCACTATGACCCGGCCGGTGAAGGTCTGGCAAAGCCGGATAGCCTTGGACCGTTTGGGCGTGGTGGAGTTAACTGATCGAGCTGGTTGACTAATCAGCTACTCGACGTGAAGAACTGCAGGGTTGTGAGCGGCGGCCACGCCGGGTGGTGGCTGGCCGGTCGGCGCGGGAACGCGAGGCACCGGCTATTTCCTGCCCGTTACCAACGCGATCGAGTCGCTGCACATGCAGCGTCGGAAGTTCATCAAGGCGCGCGGCCACTTCCGTTGGATGAGACCGTACTCAAACCGATCTGGCTGGCGGTGTGCGACGTCGGAGCCAAGTACACCCGTTCCCGGCACGATTGGAAGAGCGCCATGATTCAGTTCGCGCTGCTTTACCCGGAACGGTTCAATATTGGAGTCTAAATCTCAACCGGCATCACACACGATATTCCGGATACCTCCCATGCGAGATCGGTGTTGGCGTGCTCGGGAACCCCGAGCACGCGTTACATCTGCTCCTTTACGCCCGTTCGGACAAGCCACCAATTGATCGGATAGCTCGTCGCGAATCCGGCCAGCATCGCGAGCTGCATCGCAAACCAGAATTCGGGGCTATCGACCGGAGCGATCCCGCCGTACATGCGACCTAGCCAACGGAACTGGATTACCGCCATGAGTCCATACATGCCGATCTGCCATGCCGCAATCGACATGATGTCGGCTTTGAGCGCTGCCCGGAGTCCCTGGAGCATCGAAAGATGCCGCATTGGCTTGATGGTGAAATACTGGAAAAGGATCCCGAGCAGGAAGGCCAGGATGAAGTCGAGGATCCAGACCGCGAAGGTTTTCTCCGCAAAGACGGAATGCCAGCCGAGCCACACCGCCAAAGTGGGAAACAGCAGCGCCGCCCATTCAGCAATGATGTCGCCGAGCGTACAGCCGGCACCGCAATGGCTTGTCCCTTTCATGACGATCACCGGAAACGTTCCGGCGGCATTCCGACGCTCGTCCTTCGAAACATTCCTCCCCCACGAGTAGTAGGCGGCGACCCAAAGTACAGTTCCGAACAATGTGGTTAGTGGCCATACGAGATTCATGATCCACGCCGCCTGTGGATGTTTGACTTCATCTGTGGCGATAACGGCCGCACACGTTATGCCGAGGACAATCCACGCAATGGAGAGTGCGTGGAGCCATGACGGAAAATTGCCGAAAGCCATCGCTGAACCTTGAGTCGAGAACGAGTGGATGTGTGCCGATGCCTCGAAGGAGGCTAGAGGTCCGGCAGAGCAACACATGTTCCTCGACAGGCGTGTCAAGGATCTCGGCATCCCCCCGTACGCGGCAGTGAACCCGGGGAATAGGCTTCGCTTGCAGGGCTGGCCGGCGCATGTCGGCCACGGCAGGATGGGGAAGAATGTTTCCCCTTCGGATCGCCCGATGCGCCAGCGCGCCGAGCACGTGGATGGCGACCAATGCGGCAAGTCGATATGCCGTCAGTGCGCGCAGTTCCCTAGCCCCGGCGACAGGGCGCGACTTTTCTGCACCAGCGTCGGCAACGAAAAGAATCCGAAGCGACTGGCGGGGTACCCGGCGGCGTTCGTGTTCAATTTGCAGAATCTACGAATTTCAACACCCAGCCACACGTGCTTCCGCGGCAAAGACATTGGTGGAGACGATCGATCGCCAGGCAACCGGGACAGCGAAGCACGCAGCAACGATACCGATGAACCCGATCGCGATGACGATGGCCGTCTGCATCGCAGGTCCAACGTGGCACCGGCTCTGCGTCATGCGCTCAGCAATCCACGTGCGGTCAGGTTCGCGTACAGCGCGCGCACACCGAAGGTCCACGGCTCGATCTCCGTGCACAGCCGCACGGTGTTGACGAGCGCACCGAGCGAGGGCGTCGAGATGGTCACGCGGTCGCCCAAATGGTGCGTGAAGCCGCCGCCGGGCGTGTCGCGATCCTGGAGCGGCGAGAACATCGTGCCGAGAAACAGCATGAAGCCGTCCGGATATTGATGATGCGCGCCGCAGGTCTGTGCGACGAGGTTGGCCGGATCCCGGCTGATCTCGCGCATGTGGCTGATCCCGTCGAGCACGAAGCCGTCGTCCGCGCCGTCGACGCGCAGCGACACGCTCGCCTGCCGCACGCTGTCGAGCGTGAAGCTGTCGTCGAACAGCCGCACGAACGGACCGATCGCGCACGAGCCGTTGTTGTCCTTGCATTTGCCGAGCAGCAGCGCGGAGCGGCCTTCGATGTCGCGCAGGTTCACGTCGTTGCCGAGCGTCGCGCCGACCGGTCTGCCGTCGCTGCCGACCGCCAGCACGATCTCCGGCTCCGGGTTGTTCCATACCGACACGGGCAGCAGACCGACGTCCGCACCGAAGCCGACCGCCGACATCGGTTGCGACTTCGAGAACACTTCGGCGTCCGGACCGATTCCGACCTCCATGTATTGCGACCACGCGCCGCGGCGCTCGAGTTCCGCTTTGAGCCGTATCGCGGCTTCCGAGCCCGGCTCGATTTTCGACAGGTCGGTGCCGATGGTCGCGGCAATCGTTTCGCGCACCTGCTGCGCCTTGGCCGGATCGCCGCCGGCCTGCTCCTCGATCACGCGTTCAATCAGGCTGACGGCAAACGTGACGCCGCAGGCCTTGATGGCCTGCACGTCGCACGGCGCGAGCAGGCGCGTGG
The DNA here is from genome assembly GCF_001718315.1 of Burkholderia diffusa. NCBI lineage: Bacteria > Pseudomonadati > Pseudomonadota > Betaproteobacteria > Burkholderiales > Burkholderiaceae > Burkholderia > Burkholderia diffusa. Next base: position 862,320 of record NZ_CP013364.1, read on the forward strand.
CGTCGCGCGTGCCGTCCAGCGCCGCCTGCAGCAGCGGCTCGACGCGGCCGAGCGGCTCTCCGGGCGCGGCGCGGGCGATGTCGACCGCATCGGGGCGATCGAACAGGTCCGCGGTGGTCGGCACGGTGCGCGTGATGTCGAATACCTCGCCGCTGCGCACGGCGACGACGCTCGGTCCCGCCGGGGCAACGTCGTGGCGCCACACGCGACCGATCAGCAACGCGTGGGCGAGGTCGTGCGGCAGGCAATCGGAAACGGAAAGAGTACGCATGGTCAGCTCGGCAAGTGTCGTGGAACGGTTGGATCAGTGCGTCAGTGTGAATGGCGCGGGTTGCCGCGCTGCTCGATCACCTTCAGGTACAGCGTGGCCGGTTCGAGACAGCCGCCGGTGGACAGTTGGCCCACGAAGCGGCGATAGAGTTCCTGCCACGGCGTTTGCGCTTGCGGCACCGCGTTGCTCGCCGCGTCGTGGCGGCGTGCGAGTTCGTCGCTGTCGACGAGCACGTCCACGGTGCGCCGATTCAGGTCCACGCGGATCCGGTCGTTCGTGCGCAGCAGCGCGAGACCGCCGCCCACCGCGGCCTCCGGCGACACGTTCAGGATCGACGGGCTGGCCGACGTGCCGCTCTGGCGTCCGTCTCCGATACACGGCAGCGACGTTACGCCGCGCTTGATCAGATCGGCGGGCGGCGCCATGTTGACGACTTCCGCGCTGCCGGGATAGCCGACCGTGCCGCAGCCGCGGATCACCAGGATGCAGCGTTCGTCGATTTCGAGCTGAGGATCGTTGATGCGGGCGTGGTAATCCTCCGGGCCTTCGAACACGATCGCGCGTGCTTCGAACGTATTCTCCGCGCCGGGCTCGGCAAGATAGGTCCGGCGGAACGCATCGCCGACCACCGACATCTTCATGATCGCACTGTCGAAGAAGTTGCCCGACAGCACCATGAAGCCGGCGCCGTGCTTGAGCGGGGCGTCCGGTGTGCGGATCACGTCGCGATCGGCATCCTGCGCGGTGTCGGCAATGGCACCGATCGGCCGGCCGGATACGGTCAGGCAGTCGCGCCGCAGCAGTCCGCCCGCATCGAGCTGGCGCAGCACCGCAGGCACGCCGCCGGCGCGGTGGAAGCTCTCGCCGAGATATTCGCCGGCCGGCATGCAGTTGACGAGCAGCGGCACGGATTCGCCGAAACGCTGCCAGTCGTCGAGACTCAGTTCGACGCCCATGTGGCGCGCGATCGCGATCAGGTGCGGCGGGCAGTTGGTCGATGCGCCGAGCGCGGACGCGACGACGATCGCGTTTTCGAATGCCGCGCGCGTCATGATCTGCGACGGACGCAGGTCTTCTCGAACGAGTTCGACGGCGCGCTTGCCCGTTGCGTAAGCCATTTGGCCGCGCTCGCGGTACGCGGCCGGAATGCTCGCGCAGCCGGGCAGCGACATGCCCAGCGCCTCGGCCAGGCTGTTCATCGACAGCGCCGTGCCCATGGTGTTGCAATGGCCGATCGACGGCGACGATGCCGTGGTCAGCTGCATGAAGCCTTCGTAGTCGATATCGCCGGCGGCCAGCAGATTGCGCGCGTGCCAGATCACGGTGCCCGAGCCGACGCGTTTGCCTTCGTGCCAGCCATCGAGCATCGGGCCGCCGGACAGCACGATCGCCGGCAGGTCGACGGTGGCCGCGGCCATCAGGCACGCGGGGGTGGTCTTGTCGCAGCCGGTCGTCAGCACCACGCCATCGAGCGGAAACCCGTGCAGTACTTCCACGAGCCCGAGATATGCGAGGTTGCGGTCGAGTGCGGCGGTGGGCCGGCGGCTCTGCTCGGCGAGCGGATGCACGGGGAATTCCATCGGAATGCCGCCCGCGTCTCGGATGCCCGCCCTGGTGCGCTCGGCCAGCTCGATGTGATGACGGTTGCATGGCGCGAGGTCGCTGCCCGTCTGCGCGATACCGATGATCGGGCGCCCCGACTGCAGTTCCTCGCGCGTGAGCCCGTAGTTCATGAAGCGCTCGACGTAGAGCGCGGTCATGTCTGCATGCGCAGGGTCGTCGAACCACTCCTGGCTACGCAGACGGCGAGGGGTTTGTGACATGGCGGGCTGTCTCCGAATGGGGCCGTGTTCAGTTTTTTTGCCGGATAGTTACCGGTAACATTCGCGTCGATGTTAGCACGGGATTTTCGCAAAGCGGAAGGGGAATCGTGCGTGCGGTGTCGCGAACCGCGCATCGCGCGCGTACGCTTCCGCATGATGCTGCAAGCGCGCGTCAGCCCGTCACGCGCTTTCCCGGGCGACGATCGTGTAGTCGATGCGGATGCTTCGCGACTCGATCCGTTCGCCGCCGTCGCGGGCCTGCAGCGCCGCGAGCAGCGCATCGCCGGTGCGCACGCCGATGCCGTATGCGTCGACCGATACGGTCGTGATGGTCGGGTGGCAGCATGCCGCCACCTCGAAGTTGCCGAAGCCGGCCACGGCGATGTCCGCGGGCACGGCCAGCCCGCGCCGGTGGCATTCCATGATCGCGCCGAATGCCGACATGTCGCTCACGCACATCACCGCGTCGGTGTCCGGCCACTGCTCGAGCAGTGCCGCCATGGCCGGGCCGCCGTGGCTCATCGTGATCGGCGAGTCGCCCAGCCGCACGATGCGCGGCTCACCCAACCCGAGCGCCTTGATTTCAGCCTGATATCCGTTGAGCCGGTCCTGGCCGCGCCGGTCCAGTACGCTCGCGCCGCCGAGAAAACCGATGCGCCGGTAGCCGCGCTGCGCGAGGTGCCGCACCATCGCGCGCGCGGCGCGGACGTTGGAGAAGCCCACCGCGGTGTCGATAGGGTGCTTGGGCAGGTCCCACATCTCGACCACCGGAATGGCCGAGCGCTCGAGCAGCTTGCGTGTCGCATCGGTATGTTGCGCACCCGTCAGCGCGATGCAGCGCGGCTGGTGACGCAGCATCGAGCGCACCAGCCGCTCTTCGCGCTCCAGGTCGTAGTCGGTATCGCCGAGCAACAGTTGCAGTCCATGCGGCTCGAGCGCATCGGTCAGGCCACGCACCGTGTCCGAGAAATTGGAGCTCGACAGCGACGGCACCAGCACCGCGACAAACTCCGAGCGCCCCGACGATAGCGCGCCGGCGGCGGCATCGGCCACGTAGCCAAGCTGGTCGATGGCCCTGCAAACCCGCTCGCGTGTGTCGGCGGCCACGCTGTGGCCGGCAAGCACGCGCGACACGGTCATCTTGGACACGCCGGCCAGGCGCGCTACGTCGGACATGCGGGGCGGTCCGGCAGGCCGGACGGCGGTGGGGCTGGGCATCGGAATCGCGATCGGAGAAAACCGGAAAGCCTACATCATAACGGCGCGAACGCCGCCTGCCGCACGGTTGTCGGGTCGACGCCCCGCACTAGGGAAACCACTCGTCGGTCAGGTCTTGAACCAGCATGTCCCAGCGTGCTACTTTCGCGTCTGTTACCGGTATCAACGTGCAGGTTGCCACCGTCGTTCCGTCGGCGGATTTTTTTGCACCGGAATGTTATCGGTAACATGCGTGCATCCATGAAGCCGCCGGTACGAAGAAGACCTACACGATCAGGAGACAAACCGATGCCATCCATAACACAGACCGCCGCCACGCCGGCGGTGGACTCGTCCGAAGACGCCCTCTATCGCAGGGTGATGCGCCGTATCCTGCCGTTGCTGCTGCTCTGCTACGTCGTCGCGTATCTGGATCGCGTCAACGTCGGCTTCGCGAAGCTGCAGATGCTCGACGACCTGCGCCTGAGCGACGGCGTCTATGCGCTCGGCGCGAGCATTTTCTTCTGGGGCTATTTTCTGTTCGAGATGCCCAGCAACCTGTTGCTGCACCGTTACGGCGCCCGCTTCTGGATCGCGAGGATCATGATCACGTGGGGCATCGTGTCGTCATCGATGGCGTTCATCGTGCCGCTGGCGCAGTTCTTTCACGTGCAGACGGCCACGATGTTCTACGCGCTGCGCTTTCTCCTCGGCCTGTGCGAGGCCGGCTTCTTTCCCGGCGTCATCCTGTACATGAACTACTGGTTTCCGGCACGCCGCCAGAGCGTCGCGATGTCGGGCTTCCTCGTCGCGATTCCGCTGAGCCTCACGCTCGGCAGCGTGGTGTCCGGCTGGCTGATGGAGCAGACACACGGGCTGTCCGGCATGAGCGGATGGCAATGGATGCTGCTGCTCGAAGGCCTGCCGTCGATCGTGGTGGCGTTCGTTGTGCTGGCCTTCCTGGGCGATGGCCCGGGGTCGGCGAAGTGGCTGTCGGCCGAGGAGAAGGGCGTGTTGTCGCGCAACCTCGAACGTGAGGCCGCGCACAAGTCGCACAGCATCGGGGCCGCGTTGCGCAGCCCGCGCGTGTGGCTGCTCACCTTCATCCTGCTGACCTTCAATACCGGCTTCTATGGGCTGGCGTTCTGGCTACCGTCGATCATCCGTGCATCGGGCGTGACAAGTCCGCTGCATATCGGGCTGCTGACCGCGATTCCGTACCTGATGGCCATCTTTGCGATGGTGTGGAATGCAGCGCACTCGCGCAAGACCGGCGAACGCCGGCTGCATGCGGCGATTCCCGCGTTCATCGGTGGCGTCGGCCTGATCCTGAGTGCGGCGTGTGCGCACAACGTGGCGCTGTCGATCCTGTTCCTGACCGTCGCAACCTGCGGGATCCTCGCGCTGATGCCGATCTACTGGACGTTCCCCGGCCAGATCCTGTCCGGCACGGCGGCGGCGGCCGGCATCGCGTTGATCAATTCGGTCGGGAACCTGTCGGGCTTCACGGGCTCGATGATCACCGGCATTGCGAAGGAAATGACCGGCAACATCAACAACGGCACCTATGCGCTGGGCGCGTGCCTGCTGGTCAGCTGTGCGCTGATCGCGCTGATTCCGCGCGCCATCCTGCATCCGCCGGCCGAGCGGTAGGCCGCTTGAGGTACCGCCGCGGCGCGGCGGCGTGTGCGGCCGACGGATCGCCGGGTGCCCCGTGTCCGGCGTCGCACTCCCGCGTGGTTTCGCGCATGCGTTCGCGCTACAGTGAACGTCGGCCGGTTTCCGGGAGCGTGATGCGAGGTCGAGTCATGCGGCTTGAGATCGACGGTGCACCGCAGCGAAGCGCCGTCGGCGAGACGCAAGCGGACGCTCTCGAACGACGCGAGCGGCACGAGCCGGGCGCGCATGGCGTCGTGAGAGAAGACGCCGCCGCCTTCGGGCACGATCGGGTTGATGCAGCGCGCGTGCGCCTTGCGCCGGTAGATCGCAGGGTAATGCGCGAATTGCTGCCGCGCGAGATGCCATGCGACGGTCAGCTCGATCTTGCAACCGCGACCCGACTGCGAATCGTCGCAATCAAGGCATCGGATTATATCGGCACCCGCCCGTGCTCGCGATTCGCGGTGGCGGCAGCGCGATCGCTGCCGCCTGTGCTTCTGATCCGTCGTTGTCGACTGGTTAGGTGGACTTGACTTCTATGCGCCGCGGGCGCGCCTCGTCGCGGCGCGGGATCGTCAGCTTAAGCACCCCATCCTGGAGGCTCGCCTCGATCTTTGACGTATCGAAGTCCGGTGACAGCGTGAACGTTCGGGCGAAGTGCGGTTCGCGGACCTCGGCATGCTGCAGTCGCAGGTTTGCCGGCGTCGGCACTACCGCCTCGGCTTCGATCGAGAGGCTGCTGTCGTGGACTTTGACGTCCAGCTTGTCCTTCGTCACACCGGGCAGGTCGGCCCATAGCGTGACGCCCTGGCTGTCCTCGGATATGTCGACGGCAGGGACGAGAGTGATCCGGCGCGCGGGCTGCTCGGTGTCGCGGCGTCCTACGGTGGATGGGGCGCGTTCGGCCAGTTGAGTCGTGTCAGTCATGATCGGTTCCTCGGATTACTGGATAGTGATGGCGCGCGGCTTGGACGATTCGCGCCTGCCGACACTGATCGACAGGCAGCCATTTTCGTAGTGCGCGTGGACCTTGTCCGGATCGGCGGTGTCGGGAAGCTCGATGACGCGCCGGAAGGTGCCGACAAAGCGCTCCTGCGCATAGGTGCGCGTGTCGCTTCCCGTGTCGGGTTGCGTCGATTTGCGTTCGCCGCTGATGGTCAGCAGCCCCTTGTCGATCGACACGTCGAGTTCGGCGGCGTTGATTCCCGGGGCGAAGGCGACAATCTCGATCGACTCGTCGGTGGCGCCGATGTTGATCTGAGGAAAGGCGCCCAAACGACCGGCGCGGATGCTGGACGGGAAACCGCCGAAGAGCTGCGCCATCTGCTGCTGCAGACGGTCAAACTCGCCGAAGAGATCGGTTCCGAAGTAAAGATCGCTCATGATCGTATCCTCCTTGAGTGCAACCGGGAGGCGAACGGGCCTACGCGCTCCAGTTCGCCTGCCGGACTGCCGGCAAACAAATCGAAACACGCAGCGCGCGGAATGAGGCAACTCGCGCGTCTGCCTGAGCGACACTCAAGATAGGAACTTTGCAGAAAATTTCAAGGGGCGTCGGCAGATTTTTGGACTTGAAATTCCGGTGTCGACACCTATCATCGGCAGCGGATTGGAACTGCATCCGGAGGACGCCATGGAATTCGACACGGACTGGCTTACGCTGGGCAGACATCGTATCCGGCTGCGCTCGACGAAGGGCTTTCCGACCGAGACGATGCGCACGGTGACCGAAGTCGTCAGGCTCGCGATCGACAACAACATGAGCGCGCGGGCGCGACTCGTCGAGGTCGTGTGTCGGCAGGAGAAGACCTACGATGTACTGGTCGGCACGACGATGGCGGAGGACAAGGTTTGTGCACCGCAACTTGAAGCTGCGGTTGCGGTCGTGCTGGGGTTGCTACCTGACCAGATCAACATCACGGTCACTCACGTCTTGCAGAAGGAGGTCGATCTACATTTTGGTGTGTACGAGCGAATGTTGTCGGAGAAGCTGGGTGCGGCACCGCCGATTCAGTGAGCGATCGGTTCGGCGTCTCGCTGTGCAGCCCGTGCCGGTCCCGCCTTGGGCCACGCGGACAAGATGTGGACGTGGCGGCGCCGGGCCAGGACTTCCGCCGGGCAAGCAGACGATCGCGCATCGCGGCCGCGCAGACGCGCAGACGCCGGTGCCGTCCGTCGGCGCGCGAGTGCTCTCCGTCGCGGGCGTTGCATCGCAGGAAGGCGGTGATCTGTCGGATTGGCGTGTCGTCGAGCCCTGCCGCGACGGCCGTGATGCGGCCCGGTTTCGCGGATGATCGATACGGGACGCGGCGTCGCGACACCGCTCTGCCGCCGGTTACGCCCGTCCCATGATCCGCGTGCCGAGCGAGATGCCGAGTTCGGATAACGAAGCGCTGGTCGCTAGCTGGGTGACCTCCCAGCGCGACAGCGCGGCGTCGAATGCGCTTGCGCGCACGCCGCCGCGCAGCGCTTCGGCAAGACCGACCGCGTTCTCCGCCGCCTTCGCGACACCGGCGGCCGTATGCGGTCGCACGAGGCAGGCCGCGTCGCCGAGCAGCACCGCGCGATCGAACACCATGCGCTCGACCGCGAGATCGAGGATCGCCTGCGCGAACGGCGCCGAGGTCGCTTCGACGAGCGCGGCGAGCGTCGGCGCGAGCAATCGGCGGCCGGCGTCCACGAGTTCGAGCCGGTTGTCGTCGCGCATCGCGCCGGGCGGCAGCGAGCCGTCGCGCTGCGTGCCGTCTCGCGCGAGAAACAGCGACGGCACGCGCTCCTGCTCGAGCCGCCGGTACCAGACCCAGTTCACGCGCCGCTTGCCCGGCTCGATCGCACCGTCGCGGCCGGGCACCAGGTACGTCAGGAACAGATGCGCGTCGCCTTGCTGGAACGTGAACCGATCGCGCAGCACTCGCAGCACCGTGTCGGGAAGCGCGTGCTCGTCGACGAGCCCGCGCCACGCGACGTAGCCTGCATACGCGGGCCGCGCGTCGGGCAGCAGCTGGGCGCGCACGGCCGAGCGGCCGCCGTCCGCGCCGACCAGCAGGTCGGCATGTTCGACGCGGCCGTCCGCGAAATGGGCGATCACGCGCGCGCCGTCCTGTTCGAACCGCCCGAACGATACGCCGGCGTGCACGACGCCGGCGGGCAACGCGCGCTTCAGCGCGGTGTAGATCACGTTCCACGCGGTCTGCGTTTGCGGCATGTAGAAGCGCTGCACGATCCGGTCGTGCTCGTCGAGATAGATCCGGTCGATCGAATCGACGCCCGCACCGCGCGGCACCGGCACGCCGCCGAACGTGAACGCGCGTTCGATCGGCGGCTGCAGCACGATGCCGCCGCCACGGCTGTCGAGGTCGTTCGGCGATTGCTCGAATACCTTGACGCGCCATCCGGCCGCGCGCAGCGCGGTCGCCGCGAACAGCCCGCCCACCGATCCGCCGATGACGATCGCCGACGGGCCCGAAACGTCGTTCATGATTTCCATCCCCCAGGATTCGTCGCGCGGAGACTCAACCTTCCCAATGCGCCAGGAAATCAAGCAGCAATGCGTTCACACGTTCCGGCTGTTCCTCGTGCGGCAGGTGCCCGCACTGCGCAATCGGTTCGGCGCGCAGGTTCGACGCCATGCTTTCCCACACCGATTTCATGTCGAACATCTTGCCGACCGCGTAGAAATCCTCTCCCCAGATGGCCATCGTCGGGCATGCGATCCGGACATCCGCGTCGACGAGATCCTGCTTCACGTCCTCCGCGTTTGCACGATAGTCCGCCAGCGCGCCGCGCACGGCGCCGGGGCGGCGATACGCGCGCACATATGTGTCGAACGCATCGCCCGAAATCGCGTGCGGGTTGTAGCACCAGTCGGCGAAGAAGTAGCTCAGCCACTCGGCTTCCTTCCCGGCGATCAATGCTTCCGGCAAGTCCGGCACTTGATGGAACAGGAAGAACCAGTACGCGCGCGCCGTTTGCGCGGTCATGTTCTGCGCGACGATGCGCGTCGGCACGTTATCCATCACGACGAGCCGGTCGACGCGTTCGGGGAAATCCTTGGAGAAACGCGTCGCGACGCGTGCGCCGCGATCGTGGCCGACGAGCGCGATGCGGCCGATGCCGAGCGCATCGAGCAGCCCGGCGAGATCGCGCGCCATGTTGCGCTTGTCGTAGCCGGCGGCCGGCTTGTCGGTTTCGCCGTAGCCGCGCAGGTCGGGTGCGATCACGCGGTAGCGCCGTGCGAGGGCGGGAATCTGGAAGCGCCACGCGAAACTGGTTTCCGGGAAGCCGTGCAGCAGTACGACGACCGGGCCGGTGCCGGCATCGATGTAGTGCTGGCGGATACCGTTTGCGGTGACGGTGTGATGAGCGATCGAAGGCATGTCGGTGGTCATGTGACGGTCCATGTGCAGTTCGGCACGTGCGGGCCCGGACGCGATTGCAAATGCCTTTCGAGGATAGGCGAAGGGATCGGCGCGCCGGATGAATTGTTCTGAATTCCTCGGGGGCGGCACGCGGAGCTGGCATCGTCCGCTTCACGACGATCGAGTCCGTCCGATGCGCGTCGGTATTCGGCGGCATGTTGTGCGCGAGGCGGGAGATGGCGCTGACGGCACCGTTGCCGGCAGGGTGTGCGGTCGAACGCGCACAGGCGTTTCCCGCGCAGCCGGTGCTGCGCGAAGCGTGGCCGACGGGCGCGTCAGGCCCTGGTCATGCGCTGGTCATGCGCGGCGTCGCCGTCGCGCGGCCGCGCCGGACGCGATCTGCTTCAACGTAGCGGGCGTGCCGTGGAGAAACGCGTCGACCAGCCGTTCGATCTCGGTGTCGAGATCGTCGGGCACGGGCAGCCCGTAGACCCACTTGCGAACCCCGAAATAGAAGATGCTCGCGTGCAGGCTCCAGACGAGCTCGATTTCCGCGTTGCGCTGGGCCTCCGTCGCCGGTGTGGCGATATCGTATTCGTGCCGCAGCTCGCGCAGCACCGGCAGGAACACGCGCTCGCGCAGCCGCGACAGATACCGCGTGTTGAAACCCTCGCGGCTGAGCCCCGCGAAGATGAAGGTGCGGATCCATTCGCGCCGCAGGATGGTTTGCGCGTATGCGCGGTAGAACGCGACGAGCCGCTCCTGCAGCGGGACCGTGCGATCCGCGATCATTTTTTCCCAGTCGGGGTTCCACGTGTAGACCTCGTCGTACACGCGATCGATCAGCGCTTCCTTGCTCGGGAAATACCGGTACAGCAGCGGCTGGGTGACGCCGATCTGCCGCGCGAGCTCGCGCGTGCTGCCGGAAAAGCCGTGCGTCGCGAAGTGCTCGATCGCCTTCTCGACAATTTGCCGCTCGCGCGCCTCCGGCGCGAGGCGCCGGCCCGGCGTGACGGTGTTGCCGTCGGCGTCCGTCCCGCGCTCGCGGGCTGGCGTGTTGCGTTTTCTTTCGGTCATGCGTCGGCTCCTGATCGCGTGCGCGCTTAAGCTATCGATCGAAAAATAACACGATCGGACCGCGAGGCCGCGCACGGCGGGGCGGTCGACGCGATGCGGGGAATCCGCGCGGACGCGTCATGCGTCAAGTCGACCTCGCAGTCGCGGCGGACGTCCGGGCGGCATATTCAGGAAAATTCAGGGCCATCGCCATGACATTAAGGCGTTCCTTAACTAGTCTTGCTTCCGAACCGCCGCAGGGACCGGACGCCAGTCGGCGCCTCCGGGCCGTTCGGCGCAACCGGAGCGGACCATGTGTTATCTGATCTCGCCGGGCGCAGGTATCGCGTGCGTCGGCGCAACCGTCACCATCCAGGAGGCCGGGTCATGCCGACGCAGCCGGTAAGCGCGGTCGCGGCGCCCGATCACGTACGCGGCGAGGACGTATTTCTCGCGTCGATCGCCGGCTACGTCGACACGCTCGGCTTCGTCGCGCTGTTCGGCCTGTTCACCGCGCACGTCACCGGCAACTTCATCCTGATCGGTTCGGGGCTTGCGGGCGTCGGGCAAGGGCTCGCGATCAAATGGCTCGCGTTCCCGGCCTTCATCGCGGGAATCGTCGGCGCGCGCGTGCTCGACCACCGGATGCGTTCGCTGGGCCACGGCCCGCGCGCGCGTTCGCTGTACGCGCTTCAGGCCGTGCTGCTGGCCGGATTCATGCTGGCGGGCGTGATGGCGTCGCCGATCGCCGACGCCGATGCGCCGCGCACGATCCTGTGCGGTCTGCTCGGCGCCGCGGCGATGGGTGTCCAGAACGCGCACGGCCGGCTGACGGCCCGCTCGGTGGTCGCCAACACGGTGATGACGGGCAATGTCACGCAGGCGGTGATCGATGCATTCGACTGGCTGGTGCCACTTGCCGCGCCGGCCGAGCGGGCCGCCGCGCGTGCGCGGCTGCGCCGCACGCTGCCGCCGGTCGCGGGCTTCGCGCTTGGTGCGGGCGCGGGGGCCGCCGCGTACGGTTTCGCCGCCTTCTGGGCGCTGGCGCTGCCGCTCGCGACCTTGTGCTTCCTCGCTTATCGATCCGGCCGGCCCGACGACGGGCCGGCATCACGCTGAATTCGTGCGCAACGTACGGCAGCGCTTGCCACTTTCAAGGAGAATTTAAATGATTGCACTGAAGTTGCGACAGGTATTGCAGATGACGGCCGTGTCGACGGTCGTGCTCGGCGCATTGCTGGCGACCGCGCCGGCCCATGCGGACGAGACGCGTCTGCTCGAGTCCGCGTCCGCGAAGGTGCCGGCCGTCGCGGTCGGCCCGCAATACGACACGACGCACGTGTGCGTCGCGCCTGAAGACTTCGACCGTTTCACCGACAGCTTCGTCGCCACGTTCGGCGGCAAGAAGTCGCAGCAGGGCGTGTTCCAGGTCACGCCGACGCCGAGCCAGACGATGTCGCAGCTCGTGTTCACGCCGTCGGGCACGATCTCGGTGTTCGGCTTCAAGACGCCGATCCCGTATCCGTTCTGCGCGGAGCGCACCGGCTACCTCGTCACCGACATGGACGTCGCGATGAAATCGGCGCGCGCGCATGGGGCGGACGTGGTGGTCGACACGTTCCCCGATCCGATCGGCCGCGACGCGATCATCCGCTGGCCGGGCGGCGTGAACATGCAGCTGTACTGGCACACGCAAGCGCCGCACTACGACCCGCTGCAGACGGTGCCGGAAAACCGCGTGTACGTGTCGCCCGAAAGCGCGACCAAGCTGGCGCACGACTTCGTCGCGTTCTCGCGCGGCAAGATCGTGTCCGACGTGCGCAAGGCGCCGGGCATCGAGATCGGCCGGCCGAACGACACGTACCGCCGCATCCGCATCGAGTCGGGCTTCGGCAAGATGACCGTGCTGGCCACCGACGGCCATCTGCCTTATCCGTTCGGGCGCGAGATGACGGGTTACGAAGTGGCGGACCTCGCGGCCACGCTGGAGAAGGCAAAGGCCGCCGGCGTGACCGTGCTGGTGCCGACCTTCACGTCGGACGGGCGCGATGCGGCACTCGTGCAGTTCCCCGGCGGCTATGTCGCCGAGATCCACGCGCGGTCGAAGTGATGGCGCGACGCGCGATGACGCGGGCGTGGCGTGGCGTGCTGCCGGCCGCCGTGCTGGCGGGCGGCGTCGCCACGTACGCCGCGACGGCGGCCGCTGCCGATGAAACCGCGGCGCCGGCCTCGACTGCCGGCGCGGCGTGCACCGCGAAGCGGCCCACGGTGCTGTTCAACCGCTGGCAGGAAGACTGGTCGGTGCTCGCGAATCCATGCGTGCCGCACAAGCCGCTCGACGGGCTGAAGTACATCCCGCTGGGCGCCGATCCGTCGACCTACCTGTCGCTCGGCGCGAACTTGCGCGAGCGCTTCGAGCTGAACAACGCTCCGCTGTTCGGGCTCGGCGCCGCGCACGACGACAATTACGTGATCCAGCGCGCGACGGTGCACGCGGATCTGCGCTATGCCGGGCACTTCCAGGCGTTCGTCCAGTTCGTCGATGCGCGGCCGTACGGCAAGGACACGGTCGGCCCGGTCGACAAGGATCAGCTCGACATCGAGCAGGCGTTCGTCGCGTATGTCGACCAGTTGGGCGGCGGCACGTTCAAGACGCGCATCGGCCGGCAGGAGATGGCGTTCGACCTGCAGCGGTTCGTGTCGGTGCGTGATGGCCCGAACGTGCGCCAGGCATTCGATGCGTTATGGGCCGATTACGAATTCGGCAAGTGGCGGCTGATCGGCTATCTGACGCGCCCCGTGCAGTATCGCAACGACGCGGCATTCGACGACGTGTCGAACCGGCACCTCAGATTCGACGGCGTGCGTGTCGAGCGCAACGATGTGGGACCCGGTGACCTGTCGGCCTACTGGTCGCGCTATACGCGCGACAACGCCCGCTATCTCGCGGGGGCCGGCACCGAGCGGCGCGACGTGTTCGACATGCGCTACGCGGGCAAGTCTTCCGGCTTCGACTGGGACGCCGAGGCGATGCTGCAGACCGGACACATCGGCCAGGACACGATCGGTGCATGGGCGTTCGGCGCGTTGGGCGGCTATACGTTCGCGAAGACGCCTGGCACGCCGCGCATCGGCATCCAGGTGGACGGCGCGTCGGGCGACAAGCATCCCGGCGACGGGCGCATGGGCACCTTCAACCCGTTGTTCCCGAATGGCTATTACTTCACGCTCGCCGGCTACACGGGCTACAGCAACCTGATTCACGTGAAGCCGTCGCTGACGTTCAAGCCTGCGGCCAACGTGACGGTGCTGACCGCGGTCGGTTTCCAGTGGCGCGCGACGACGGCCGACGCGATCTACGGGCAAGGGATGCAGGCCGTGCCCGGCACGGCCGGCAAGGGCGGCGCGTGGACCGGCATGTACGCGCAGGCTCGCGTGGACTGGCTCGTCAATGCGAACACGGCGTTGGCGGTGGAGGCGGTGCACTTCCAGCTCGCCGATTCGATTCGCGCGCTGGGCGCGCGCAATGCCGACTATGTCGGCGTGGAGGCGAAGTTCGGCTGGTGACGCGGCGCGCCACGCGGCTCAGTGCGGCGCGCCGGCGAGCGTCGCGACGAAGTCGATGAACGCCGTGACGCGCTTTGAGCCGCGCTGATTCGGCAGGTACAGCGCGGTGACGACCGAGCGCGCCGCATCGGGCATGACGTCGTACGCTTCGAACAGCCTGCGCAGGCGGCCCGACTGGACGTCGCCGTCGACCAGCCAGTCGGGCAGCAGTGCGATGCCGGCGCCGTCGAGCGCGGCATCGCGCAACACTTCGCTGTGGTTCGACTTCAGCCGTCCGGCGACCAGCACTTTCGTCGTGCCGTGCGCGTCGGCGAACGACCACGCCTGCTGGTCGCCGCCGAAGTGAAAGCGCAGGCACTGATGGTCGACCAGTTCGCCCGGCGTACCCGGCGCACCATTCGCATCGAGGTAGTCGTGGCTCGCGACGACAAAGCGCTTGAAAGTGCCGAGTTGCCGCGCGACGACCTCCGCGGATGGCGCCGCCTCGCCGAGCCGGATCGCGACGTCGATCCGGCCCGCGACGAGATCGACGCGTTCGTCGGTGAGCTGCAGGTCGAGGTCGAGCTTCGGATAGCGTGCGAGGAAGGCCCCGATGTGCGGCGCGATGCGACGCACGCCGTACGCGACCGGCACCGACACGCGCAGCGGTCCGGACGGCTCGTCGCCGCGATCGGAGACGAGCGCGTCGGCTTCCGCGAGTTCCTCCAGCAACCGCTTTGCCCGCGCGTAGTACACGGAGCCGGCATCGGAGAGCGTGACCTGGCGCGTCGTGCGGTTCAGCAGCACGGTGCCCAGCGACGCCTCGAGCGCATCCACCGCGCGCACCACCGACGAGGCCGCGAGATCGAGGCGCCGCCCCGCGCTCGAGAAGCCGCCGGCTTCCGCGACTTCCACGAACGCGCGCAGCGCGGAGAATTTGTCCATGTCGTTGCCTTTGTGCGTGCCGCAACGATGCGTTGCGTGCCGCTCGCATTCTATCGCCGGCCGGCAAGCGCTATCTTCGAAACTGCAATCAACAGGAGAGCGCAATGAATTCCGTCGAAGTCGCGATCACCTACGACCTCATCTGCCCGTGGTGCTGGATCGCCGAGCGCAGGCTTGCCGAAGCGATCGACGAAGCCGGGCTGGCCGGCGACGTGAAGATCCGGTTCGTGCCGTTCGAACTGAACCCGACGATGCCGGCCGCGGGCATGGACCGCAAGGCATATCGCAGTGCGAAGTTCGGCAGCTGGGCGCGTTCGCAGGCGCTCGACGCGCAAGTGGCCGACGCCGGCCGCGCGGCGGGCCTCGTGTTCGATCATGCGCGAATCGCGCGCACGCCGAATACCCGGCTCGCGCACCGGCTCGTCTGGTTCGCGCAGCAGCGCGGCGGCGCGGCCGCGCTGGTCGATGCGCTGTTCGCCGCGTACTTCCGCGACGGCCGCGACATTGGCGATGCGAACGTGCTCGTCGAGATCGCGGCCGGCGCAGGTTTGCCGGGCGACGCGGTGCGGGCGTTCCTCGCGTCCGACGAAGGGCGCGATGCGGTAATCGCGCTCGAGGCCGATGCGGTGCGCGCAGGCGTCGCGTCGGTGCCGTCGACGCGGATCGGATCCGTCGTCGTCAGCGGCGCGCAGCCGACCGCCGTGTTTCGCGATGCGTTGCTCGCCGCGCATCGCGCGGTCGCGTGAACAAGGCCCGGAGCCTCGCGCCACGGTATTCAGAACGTTTCATGTCCGGCTCAGGATTATTGCGAAAGCGGCCGGTACGCTCGATGTCGCGCGTGTCGCTTGCGGGACCGGCGGACGCCGCGCGACGTCGATACGCAATCGAGGAAATCGGACATGAACAGACTGAACCGGCGCATGCATGCGCTGCGCCTGGGTGCCACGCTGCTCGTCGCATGGTGCGTCGGCCTGCTCACATCGGCCGCGTTCGCCGACGAGCCGGGCGGCGGCAGCCAGCCGCCCGGCTTCTACCGGCAGAAGCTCGGCGATTTGCAGATCGTCGCGCTATCCGACGGCACCCACACGTTTCCGGTCGATACGGTGTTCCGTGATGTATCGAAGGACGAAATCCGGCGCGATCTCGACCGGGCATTTCTCGAGCCGCCGGTCCAGGGATCGATCAATGCGTTCCTGGTCGACACGGGATCGAAGCGGATTCTCGTCGATACCGGCGCCGGCGTGCTGTACGGCGACTGCTGCGGCAAGCTGCTCGGCAATTTACGCGCGGCAGGCTATGCGCCGGAGCAGATCGACGAGGTGCTGCTCACGCACCTGCACAAGGATCATGTCGGCGGCATCGTGTCGGATGGCAGGATGACCTTTCCGAACGCGGTCGTCCGGGTGAACGAGATCGAGGCGAATTACTGGCTCGACCCGGACAACAAGGCGCGGGCGCCGGCGTTCCTGGCATCGTTCTTCGACGCGGCGGCCGCGTCGATCGCACCGTACGTCGCCGCCGGCCGCTTCAGGACGTTTCGCGGCGAAGCGACGCTTGCCCCCGGCATTCGCGCGGTGCCGATGCCCGGTCACACGCCGGGCCATACGGCCTATCTGATCGAGAGCGGCAACGCGGGACTGCTCGCGTGGGGCGACATCGTGCACGTCGCGGCGATCCAGCTGCAGGATCCGGATGCGGCCGTTCAGTACGACAGCGATGCCGCCGCGGCCCGCCGAACGCGGCGCGACGTGTTCAGGCGCGTGGCCGACCGACGCTATCTGGTCGGCGCCGCGCACATCGCGTTTCCCGGTCTCGGGCACTTGCGCAGGGACGGGGCGCGGTACGACTGGGTGCCGGTCAACTACGACGCGACGCCGCTGCGATGAGCGGACGATGCGCGCGACTGCGTCAGCGCGACATGCCGCGCCGCCATGCGCCGGGCGGATGGCCGACGATGCGCGCGAACAGGCGGTTCAGGTGGCTCTGGTCGGCGAAGCCGCACGCGGCCGCGATTTCCGCGAGCGTCATGTCGGTCGTCTCGATCAACTCGCGGGCCCGCATCACGCGCTGCTCCAGCAGCCATTGATGCGGCGTGCGCCCGGTCGTGCGCGAGAACGCGCGGATGAAATAGCCGCGCGACAGATCGCATTCGTTCGCGACTTCCTCGATCGATACGCCGAGGTTCGCCTTTTCCATCAACAGTTCCTTCGCGAGCGCCGTCTTGGCTGGCGACAGCAGGCCCTTGCGCTGCAGGTCGCGCGCATGCGCATTGCCGTACCGGCACGCGAGATGCGTGCCGATCGCGACGCCCATCTGCTCGACGAACAACGTGTTCAGCGCGCCCGGCACGTCGAGGCTGTCGGCGACCGCGTGCGCGAGATGGCCGAGCACCGCGTCCTGCACGTCGGGCGCGCAGGTCAGGCCGGCGATTTCGGCGCCGTCGTGTTCGCGGCCGAGGTGGTCGAGGTAGCTGCGCGACAGCTCGATCAGCACGAAGTCGAACTTGCCGTACAGGTCGGCGCGAAAATTCCGGGAAAAGTCGCGAATGTAGATGGAGTTGGGCTGAAACCGTCGCTCGGATTTGCCGGCGCCGCCATAGATCGTGCGCCGATGCCCGCCGTTCAGCGACACGCCGATCAGGAAGCCGCGATCGCTGGCGGCCATTTCGATGCGCTCGAATTGTTCGTCGCGCATGCATTTGCGGTGGAGCGTCAGGCCGCCGGCCGACCTTTCAATATCCTTGGACAGCAGGCTCGACATGCATCCGAGCGTGTCTTTCGGCGGCGCCGCGGCGGGCGCGACGAGAGGATCAGACATGATGGAGCGTCCTTCGGTGGGATGCGGCGCGCGAGCATTTTTGCGTGCAACTCATACGACACGCCCAACAGGCCCAGAATAACTTGAATAAATGTCCGCTTGCTGACGAAAAATGCACCGGCCGGGCCGATTCGTTTTGCCGGCTCCCGAACGATATCACCGGCGCGGGAACGCCACGCGCGGGCACCAGGGCCACATGATACTGCCCCATTTGGGTTTCCGCTGCCGGCGTGTCCGCCGCGTGCCGCCGCGTCGGCCGCCAGTGCATTTTCATTCAAGATTTTTCTTTATGCGGCGTTTAGACTCGGCACACTTTTTGACATTTCGTGCCCCGCGTGCCGCGCAGGCCCGGCGCGGACTCCCGCCCCGGTGAACCGCGCGTTCACATGGCGGTCATCGTGGGGAACCTGGAGGCGGCCATGATCCAGATCGGGAATTTGTCGGTGGATTTCGAGCAGCGCGACATTCGCCATCACGGCGCATCGTTGCGAATCGGCGCACGCGCGCTCGACATACTGGAAGTACTGCATCGCGCGAACGGATCCCTCGTGTCGAAGGACGACATCATGGACGCGGTGTGGCCGGGCCTGATCGTCGAGGAGAACCGGCTGCAGGTGCACGTCGCGACGTTGCGCAAGGCGCTCGGCCCGAATCGCGACCTGATCAAGACGGTGCCCGGCCGCGGCTACCTGCTGATCGCGCATCCGCCGGTCGCGCACACGGTGGCGCCGCCAGCGGCCGACGCGGCGCACGACGCGGATGCGGCGTCTCATCCGGTGCCGCTCGTCGGGCGCCAAACCGAGATCGGCCAGATCGTCGACATGCTCGAACGGGCGCCCGTCGTCACGCTCGTCGGTGCGGGCGGCATCGGCAAGACGAGCCTCGCGGGGCGCGTCGCGCATGAATGGCGCGCGCGCTCGGGCGATCGCGTAGTGTTCGTCGAACTGGCGTGTGCGGCGACGCGCGACGACGTGCTGCGCGCGATTGCAACCGAACTCGGGCTCGACGTGGACGGCGTGCCGACCGTCGAGCAGATCGGCGATGCACTGGCCGCGACGCGCGGTCTGCTCGTGCTCGACAACGCGGAGCATGTTATCGACCTCGTGGCCGACCTCGTCGAAACGCTGACGTCGCACAGCGCGACGCCGCGCGTGCTCGTGACGAGTCGCGAGCCGCTTCATATTTCGGTCGAGACCGTGTTTCGCGTGAGTCCGCTGGCGGTGCCGGACCGGAGCGCATCCGTCGACGAGATCGTGCGCCATTCCGCCGTCGAGCTTTTTCTGGCCCGGATTCGCGCCGCCACGCCCGACTGTGCGGTCGATGCGGCTGGCCTCAGGTTGATCGGCGATATCTGCCGGCGCCTCGACGGGTTGCCGCTCGCCATCGAGCTCGCGGCGGCGCGCGTCGCGACGCTCGGGCTGGAGGTTGTCGCAGCGCGTCTCGACGACCGGCTGAACCTGCTGACGGGCGGGCTGCGCTCGGCGCTGCCGCGCCACCAGACGTTGCGGGCCACGTTCGACTGGAGCTACGTATTGCTGGATGCGGCCGCCCGGTCGCTGTTTCGCCGCATGGCCTGTTTCATTGGTCCGTTTACGTTCGATGCCGCGCGTGACGTCGCGATGGCCCCGGGCATGCCGGCCGCCGAGATGGTCGCGCTGCTCGGCGAACTGGTCGCGAAGTCGCTGGTCGCCGTCGAATTCAACGGCGCGCAGGCGCGTTACAGACTGACCGAATCGACCCGCGCGTACGCGCTGGAGAAACTGCGCAACGAAGGCGAATTCGATGCGGTCGCCGAACGTCATGCGCGCTACGAACGCGAGCAGGCGGAAGCGCGAATGCTCGCCCAGGCCGAGCGCACGCACGCCGCGGGCCTGCGCCCCGGCACGGGCACTGTGCCACTTCGCGAATTCGCGGCGGCCGGGCCGCAGGCTGCGGAAATCGACGGGCTGGCGCATGCATTGCTCGAGCCGGCGCGCATGCGCGAATGCTCGATACCTGCGAGACGCACGCTCGACGCACTCGACGCCGGTGCGCCGGGGGCCGTCGACGCGGCGCGAGAAATGCGCCTGCGCGCGGCCTATGCGGCCGCGCTGCTGCATACCGACGGCGATACGCACACGGCCGCCGCGATGTGGGACAGGACGCTCGGCCTCGCGGGCCGGCTCGGTGACGAGGCGTTCGACGCGCGCGCGCTGGTCGGGCTGTGGAACGCCATGCTGACGCGCTCCGACATTCATGAATCGCTGCGCTATGCGACGCGCTTCGAACGGGCCGCGCAGCGGCGGGGCGACCGGTCGCAACGGTTGCTGGCGAACGCGATGGTCGCGACCTCGCTGCATTACTTCGGCGAGCATGCGCAGGCGCGCGAGCGGCTCGAGGCGGCGACGGCCGAGCTTGCCGACGCCGGCGAACCGCCGTGCGCCGAAGCGGCGCTGGGCGTCGACGTCGCGACGCTCGGCCGGACGATGCTGACACGGCTCGTCTGGATGCAGGGCGATCCGGAATACGCGATGCGGCTGGCGGCGCAGGCGGTCGACTGCGCGCGCCGCGGCGGCTCGGGGCTGGCGCTTTGCGTCGTGCTGGGCGCCGCTGCCGTGCCGATCGCGTTGCGCTACGGCGATCACGACGTGATCGCCGACTATCTCGCGACGCTGCGCGCGACCGCCGATGCGAACGGGTTCGACATCTGGCGCAACCATGCCGAATGTCTCGCCGGACAATTCGACATGCAGGCGGGTCATCCGGGCGCGGGGCTCGCGCGGCTCGAACCCGCGCTGCGGCGCATCGAAGCGAGCGGATTTCGGCGCCTGCTCGCGCCGCTCGTCGTCGCCTATGCGGAAGGGCTGACGCGCACCGGCCGCGCGGCCGACGCATGCACGAGGCTCGACGCGACGCTCGCGCGCTGCCGCGCGCACGGCGAGCATCTGTTCGTGCCGGAACTGCTCCGCGCGCGCGGGCTGGCGACGCTCGAACAGGCCCGTGCCGCCGATCCGGATCGCGCGGCCGCATGCGAAGCGGACGGGCAGCATTACCTGTTGACGGCGATCCATGCGGCGAACGCGCAAGGCGCGGCGATGTCGGCGCTGCGCAGCACGCTGGACCTCGCCGATCACCTGATCGAGCGCGGGCGCACCGCACAGGCATCGTCGCTGGTGGCCGACCTGTCGGCGCAGGTCGACCCGCAGTCGCGCGCGTTCGACGTTCGGCGCCTGGCGCGTCTGCAGAACTTCGTTCGCCTGGAGATCAGCGCGTCGACGGGCCTGGCGCGCGCGCGATATGAGGCGGCGGTTGCGATGCAGTCGGCGGCGTGACGGCGCGCGCGCCGATCGTTCAATGTTCAAGGAGGAAGGGATGGTCGGTGGATCGTCAAACCGGATGCATGCCGAGAGCGGCCGCATGCCGGCTTTCGGCGCGAGCGGGAGGGCCTGACGGTGCTCGAGACGACTGCATTCGCCGAAGCGGCGGACCTCATCGTACACAACGGCAAGATCGCGACGCAGGACGAGCGGCAGTCGTTCGTGACCGCGCTCGCGGTGAAGGACGGCCGGATCCTCGCGACCGGCAGCGGGCAGGACGTGATGCGCCATGCGCGCGACGGCACGCTGCGCATCGACCTGAACGGGCGCACCGTGATCCCGGGGCTGAACGATTCGCACCTGCACGCGATACGCGGCGGCCTGAACTTCAACCTGGAGCTGCGCTGGGACGGCGTGCCGACGCTGGCCGACGCGCTCGGCATGCTGCGTCGCCAGGTGCTGCGCACGCCGGCGCCGCACTGGGTGCGCGTGGTCGGCGGCTGGACCGAATTCCAGTTCGCGGAAAAGCGCGGGCCGACGGTGGCCGAACTCAACGCGATCGCGCCCGATACGCCCGTCTTCATCATGCACTTGGGCGACAGCGCGCTCCTGAACGCGGCCGCGCTGCGCGCGATCGGCTACGGCCGCGACACGTCCGATCCGCCTGGCGGCGAGATCCAGCGCGATCGCCTCAACCGGCCGACCGGCATGCTGATCGCGCGTCCGGACATGTCCGTCCTGCATGCGGCGCTCGAGCGGGCGCCGAAGCTCGGCCTTGACGACCAGATGAATTCGATGCGGCATTTCATGCGCGAGCTGAATCGCCTGGGCGTGACGAGCGCGATCGACGCGGGCGGCGATTTCCAGGCCTATCCGGACGACTATGGCGCCGTCCTCGCGCTTGCGCAACGTGGCGAAATGACGGTGCGCATCGCCTACAGCCTGTTCGTGCAGCATGCGGGACGGGAGCTCGACGACTACGCGCGGTGGGTGACGCTGGCGAAGCCCGGCGACGGCGACGCGTTCCTGCGGATGAACGGCGCGGGCGAGCTGCTCGTGTATTCGGCCGCCGATTTCGGCAATTTTCTGGAGCCGCGCCCCGATCTGCCTGCCGCGCTCGAGAGCGAACTGGCCGAGGTGGTCCGGCTGCTGGTTCGGCACCGCTGGCCGTTCCGGCTGCATGCGACCTACGATGAATCGATCGGCCGCTTCCTGAACGTGCTCGAAGCCGTCAACCGCGAGATACCGTTCGACGGGCTGCGCTGGTTCTTCGACCACTGCGAGACGATTTCGGACGCGAACATCGCGCGCATCGCCGCGCTCGGCGGCGGCGTGACGGTCCAGCACCGGATGGCGTTCCAAGGCGAGTACTTCATCGCGCGCTACGGCGCGCAAGCCGCCACGCGCACGCCGCCGATCCGCGCGATGCTGGAGGCCGGGCTGCCGGTCGGCGCCGGCACCGACGCGACGCGCATTGCGAGCTACAACCCGTTCGTGTCGCTGTACTGGATGGTGTCCGGGCGAACGGTCGGCGGCACGGCGCTCTATCCCGAACGCAACCGGCTCAGCCGCATGGAGGCGCTGCGCCGCTACACGGTCGGCAGCGCGTGGTTCTCGAACGAAGACGATCGCAAGGGCGCGCTGGTGCCTGGCCAGTATGCGGATTTCGCGGTGCTGACGGACGACTATTTCACGATCGATGAGCCGCGGATCAAGTCGCTGTCGTCGGTGCTGACGGTTGTCGACGGCAAGGTCGTGCATGCCGACGACGAGTTCGAAGCGCTGGCGCCACCGCCGCTGCCGGTCAGTCCCGCGTGGTCGCCGGTCGTCGAGTTCGGCGAATTCGCGCGCCGTCGTTGGACGGCCTCGATGCCGATGCGTGCGGCGGCTGACGGCAACCCGGATGCGCGCGTCGCGCGTGGGCATGCGGGCCGTTTCATGCAGCGCCTGCAGGCCGCCGCGACGGAGGTCGTCGAGCAGTGCGAAGGATTTGTCCGCCACGGTGGCGCCTTTTAGGACGGCATGGGTCAGCGCGCGGGATAGCGGTGCCGGTGCGTGCCGCGCGGCGAATGAATAATTTTTCGCCCTGGCAACGGGCAGAAGGAGACAGGATGAGTTCTGCGCACACGTCTGCGCCGGCCGACGACGAAGTCGCCGGCGTCCGCATTCCACGGACGCCGATGGCGATCGAAGCCGCCGAAGCGGCCCGCGCGTCGCTGCCGCGCGTGATCGCCGATCACGCATGCCGGGTGTTCGTTCTCGCGTCGCTTGCCGCGCGCCGCGCCGGCGACACGCTCGATGCCGATGCGCTGTACGTGGCCGCGATGTACGCGAACATGGGGCTGAGCCCGGCCTACTGCCGCTCGACCGAACGCTACGAGATCGACAGCGCCGATGCCGCGCAGGCGTTCCTGCTGCGGCATCAGACGTCGCAGCACCTGCGCGACGACGTGTGGTGCGCGATCGCGCTGCATACGACGCCCGGGGTGGCCGCGCGCGTGTCGCCGCTCGCGCGTGCGCTGGCGTCTGCCGTGTCGACCGACCTGATGGCGACCGGCTGCGACGCGTATTCGGCGGACGAGCGCCGCGCACTGCTCGCGGCCTACCCGCGCGGCGAAGGGTTCGCGGATGCGTTCCTCGACGCGCTCGCGCGCGGCGTCGCACACCGGCCGGCGTCGACGTTCGGCACGTGGAGCGCGGACGTGCTCGAGCGCGCCGATCCGGATTTCCACCGGCCGAATTTCTGTGGACGTGTGCTTGGTGCGCGCTGGCCGGATGCCTGAGCGCATTGCCCGGGCGCATGCTTCCTGATTCCGGCGATCGAGCCGGCGGCGGTGGCCGGGCCGCCGCCGGGACGTTCAGGTGTTCAGGGCCGCCCCATCGTGACGCGCGTAATCGACGTATCCCGCGCGGTCGCCGCCGTACCAGCCGACCGTCTTCGGCGCGGCGAGCGGCGCATTCGCCGCGATGCGCTCGACGAGATCGGGGTTCGCGATGTATGCGCGCGCGAACGCGACGAGATCGGCATCGCCCGCGTCGATCAGTGCACTCGCCGCGTCCGGCGCGATGCCGCCGTTGACGATCAACGTGCCGCGATACGCGTCGCGCGTGTTGGCGACGATGCGCGGCAGGTCGGGCTCGCCGCTCCAGCCGTTGGTGTCCGCCGCGTGCACGTAGGCGACGCCGGCTTCGTCGAGCATGCGCCCGACGTACGCGTAGGTCGCATCCGGATCCGCGTCGCGCACGTTGTTGTACTTCGCGTACGGCGAGATGCGCACGCCCACACGATCGAGCGGCAGCTCGCCGCCGACCGCGTCGACGATTTCCTCGAGGAAGCGCGCGCGGTTCGCGAGCGAGCCGCCGTAGCGGTCGTCGCGGCGGTTCAGCGTCGACGACAGGAACTGGTGCGGCAGGTAGCCGTTGGCTGCGTGAATCTCGACGCCGTCGAAGCCGGCCGCCTTCGCGCGACGTGCCGCCTGGCGGAATTCCTCGACCGTCGCGGCGACCTCGTCGGTCGTCATCGCGCGCGACGGCGTCGCATGAATCTTCGTGTAGTAGCCGTTCTGCAACTGCGCCCACACCTGCAGCTGTTCGAGATCATCGTTGACGCCGGACGGTGACAGCGGCGCTTCGCCGCCGAGCAGCGTCAGCGAGCTGACCCGGCCGCCGTGCCACAGCTGCGCGAAGATGCGACCGCCGTTTGCATGGACCGCGTCGGTGACCTGCTTCCAGCCGGCTGCCTGTTCGTCGGTGACGAGCCCGGGCGTCAGTTCGAACGCCGCGGAGGCCGGGCTGACGTTGGTCGCTTCGGTGACGATCAGGCCGGCGGACGCGCGCTGCGCGTAGTACTCGGCCATGAGCCCGGTCGGCTGGCCGCGCGACGGCGCGCGAGAACGCGTCATCGGCCCCATCACGATACGGTTGGGAAGCGGCAGGCCGCGCAGATCGTAGTTGCTGAGCAGGGAAGACATGATGGATTCCTTTTGCGTGGGGCAGGGCGGCGCCACGGAGCGTGCGGCTTCGGCCGATGCGAGGGCGGGCCCTGCGGGAAGTCGGGGATGACGTGCCGGCAGCGTTCCGTGCGCGAGCAGCCTGTGCGGCGTTCGCGTGAACCGGTGCCGGCGCCGGTTCAGGACTGTGCGTGGCGTTGCGCGTGCGGCCGCCCGATCACGAGGTAGTGGGCGAGCGCGACGATCGGGAACACGCCGGCGACGGCGGCGACGAGCGGCCAGCCGCCATGCTCGTACAGCGGGCTAGCAAGCGCGGAGCCGACGGCGCCGCCGACGAAGATGCTCGTCATGTACAGCGCATTCAGGCGGTTGCGGCTCGCGGCATGCAGCGCATAGATCTCGCGTTGGCCGAGCACCATGTTCATCTGCACCGCGAAGTCGAGCACGATGCCGGTGACGACGAGGCCATACAGCCCGGCGCCGTGGACCAGCGCGACCGCATACGACAGCGCGCCGGCGACCAGTGCGATCAGCGTGGCCCGCACCGTATGGCCGGCGTCCGCGAGGCGGCCGGCGACGGGCGCCGACGTCGCGCCGATTGCGCCGACCAGCGCGAACAGTCCGATGGCCGATTGCGACAGGCCGTAGTGACGCGTGAGCTCGACCGGCACGGCGGTCCAGAACAGGCTGAACGACGCGAACATCAGGCCCTGGTAGAACGCGCGGTGGCGCAGCACCGGCATCGTGCGCACGAGATGCAGCAGCGAGCCGATCAGTTCGAAATACGTCGCGCGGTGATCGGGCTGGCGTGACGGGATCGTCAGCGCGAGCACGACCGTCACGAGCGTCATCAGCACGGCGGCGGCCGCGAACACGAAGCGCCAGCCGAACGCATCGGCCACCACGCTCGACAGCGGACGCGCGAGCAGGATGCCGAGCAGCAGCCCGCTCATGATCGTGCCGACCACGCGGCCGCGCGAATGATCGGGTGCCAGATGCGCGGCGAGCGGCACGAGGATCTGTACGGCGACCGAGCTGAAGCCGATCAGCAGCGAGATCGCGAGGAACGGCCCGGGCGTCTGCACCATCGCCGCGGCCGCCAGGCTCGCGATCGACACGACGGCGGTCGTGATCATCAGCTTGCGGTTCTCGAGCAGGTCGCCGAGCGGCACGATGAAGAACAGGCCGAATGCGTAGCCGATCTGCGTCAGCGATACGATGAGGCTCGCGGTTTCGCCGGACATGTGCAGGCTGGGCGCGATGAGTTCGGTGATCGGTTGCGCGTAGTACAGGTTCGCGACGATCGCGCCGCAACTGAACGCGAACAGCAGGATGAGGCCCTGCGTGAGCTTGGCTGCGTGCCCGTGGGGCGCGAGCGGGGTGGATTCTGCTGACATGATCGACTCCTTGTAGAGAGATGTCGGGAGCCCTTTCTTCGGGCGGGCGTTGCGATTGCCGGTGCGGCGAAACGACAACCGCCGCATTGCCGTCAAGATTATTGATCGATCGATAACAAGGGAATACGCCTGCTGCGCAATCGAGCATTGCGTGATGCGCAAAGGGGATGGATCGCGTGCGCGTTCATGGGCGCGCGCCGAGGCCGAGTTAGGTCGCGTTCCGCGCGCTGGCGCGCGGGAGGCCGGCCAGCGCGCCGCGGCGTGTGGCTGCCCACGACGCGGTTCGCGCCTTGATGTCGTGGGCGTCGAGGGCAGTGTATGTGCGAGAGTGAAGCAGGCCTGCGGCGCGGATATCGCGGATCGCGAAGACCATGGCCCCGTCTGGATCGTGCGGACTGAATTGTCCTGAAACCGCGTTGAATCGCCTGATTCATGCGGTGTGCGACGAGGTGGGCGATGTCAGCCGCGCTTGCCCTGCAGCGTCGGAATCTGTGCGAACAGGCCCGCGAGCCAGTCGACGAAGAGCTTGAGCTTCACGGGCGTGTGCCGATTGGGCGGATACAGGATCGAGATCGGCCGCGGCGGCGCGTTGAAATCGGTGAGCACCTCGCGCAGGCGCCCCGACTTCAGGTACGGCTCGACCAGGTACAGCGACGTCTTGATCAGGCCGATTCCCGCGACACCGCATTCGATGTAGGTGTCGGCGTCGTTTACCGCGACCGTGCCGCACATCTGCACGATGCGCGATTCGCCGTCGACGACGTAGTCCCACGGTCGCGGCCGGCCCGTGTCGGCCGAGATGTGGCTGACCGCGACGTGCTGCGTCAGGTCGTCCACCGTTTCGGGGGCGCCGCACCGCTCGAGATACGCGGGGGCCGCGCATGTGCAGGTCGTGAGGCTGCCGATCCGTTTCGCGACCATCCCCGAGTCGTCGAGCGCGCCGACGCGCACGACGCAATCGACGCCTTCGCCGACGAGATCGATCTGCCGGTCGGTCACGCCGAGTTCGACGGAGATGCCCGGATTGGCGGCGAGAAACTGCGGCAGCGCGGGCACCATGATCTGCTTGGCCATGGCCGGCGGCAGGTTCACCTTCAGCCGGCCGCGCGGCACGTTGCGCGCCTGCGAGACGGCCGCTTCCATGTCGTCGATCTCGCGCAGCACGCCGACGCAGCGTTCGTAATAGGCCTGCCCGTCCTCGGTCAGCGAGATGCGGCGCGTCGTGCGGTTCAGCAGCCGGCAACCGAGATGCCGTTCGAGCGTGCTCAGCAGCGCGGATACGCGCGGCGTCGTGAGTCCGGTCGTGTCCGACGCGCGCGTGAAGCTGCCCGTCTCGACGATGCGCGTGAACACGCGCATCGAAAGCAAGGTATCCATCGTTCAGAAATCTCCAGCCTGTCTGGTTGTCGACGCCGGTTCGTGCCGGCTCGATCGGTCGTGATATTCGGCTATGCGTCGATGCGTTTCCTGAGCGAATCGCCGGCGAACGGCATTTCGCGCATGCGCTGGCCGGTCGCGTCGAAGATCGCGTTGGCCAGCGCGCCGGCGGTCGGACCCATTGACGCTTCGGCCGCGCCGAGGAACGGCGCGCCGGGGCGATTGATCAGATGCACCTTCAGGCTTTGCGGCGCGGCCGAGAAACGCAGGATCGGATAGCTGCTCCAGTCGAAACTGCGAATGCGCCGTGTATCGTATTGCAGCGCCTCGTACAGCGTCCAGCTGGCGGCCTGCACGATGCCGCCCTCGATCTGGTTGCGGATGCCGTCGGGCGACACGATCTGGCCGGCGTCAACGGCGACTTCCGCGTGGTTGAGCGTCACGTGGCCCGTCTCCGGCACGACCGTGATGTCGACCGCGATCGCGACGTAGGCCATCAGGTTCTTGTATTTGCCGAACGCGAAGCCGACGCCGCGATTGCGCGCACGCGGCGGCCGCGGCCAGCCGAATTTGGTCGCGGCGAGCTGGATCACCTGGCGTGCGCGATGATCCTGCATGTGGCGCAGGCGGAATTCGACCGGGTCGATGCCGGCGGCGTGCGCGAGCTCGTCCATGAAGCTTTCGATGGCCCAGACGTTGGTGTGCGCGCCGAGCGAGCGCATCGCGGAAGTCTGCAGCGGCATCGTCGGCGAGAAGTTATTGACGATGTGCATGTTCGGCAGCGCGTACAACGGGATCGCGTTGCGATCGCCGCCGCCCTCGGGCTGCAGCATCGGCGTCGACGGCGCGGGCACGAACGGCGGCTCGAGCATGCGCGCGGGCAGAAGCCGGCCGGCGTTGACGATTCGCTCGTTGTGCGAACTGCTCCACAGCGCGTATTTCCAGTCGACGATGTGGCCGCCCGCGTCGAGCGACGCGCTGAGCTCGGTGACCATCGCCGGCGTAAAGTGGTCCCACGTGTGCTCCTGCTCGCGCATCCATTGCACGCGGATCGGCTTGCCGGGCATCGCGGCCGCGATCAGCGCCGCATGCGCGGCCGCGTCGTCCGCGCCGTTGTGCCCGTAGCAGCCGGAGCCCTCGGTGTGGATGCAGCGCACGCTCGCCTTCGGCATCGACAGCATCTCGGCGAGCGCGTCGCGCAGCGGATAAACGCCCTGCGAGTGGGTCCACACCGTCAGCGCGCCGTTCTCGAGATGGGCGACCGAACACGATGGCCCGATCGAGCCGTGCAGCAGGTAGTTCTTCAGGAACGTGGCGGAGAGCGTCTTCGTCGCGGGCGCGGTCGACGCATGCGTGTTGGCGATCTCGATGCGTTGGGTCGCGATCCGCTTCAGATCCTCGTGGACCTTTGCGCGATCGGGCAGCGGCCGTCCGTCGGACCAGCGGCAGCCGGCGGCCAGCGCGCGCTGTGCGACCACCGCCTGCCATTCTCCCTGCGCGACGACGGCGAGCATGCTGCCGTTGCGCACGATCCGCACGACGCCCGGCATCTTCAGGATCGCGGCTTCGTCGAACGACAGCAGCTTCGCGTCGTACACCGGCGGCATCACGACCCGCGCGTGCAGCATGCCCGGCAGCGTCATGTCCTGCACGTAGCTGAGGCCGCCCGTGACCTTGTTCGGAATGTCCACGCGCGGCAGCGACGTGCCGATCACGGCGAACGTGGCCGGCGGCTTCAGCGGCGAGCTCGGCGTGGCGTTGCGGTGCAGGTCGACGGTGCGCACCGCGTCGGCATAGCGCATCGTGCGGCCGTCCGGCGCCTTGATGACGGCGTCGGCGACGGTCAGCGTGCGCGGATCGACGCCGAACTGCTTCGCCGCGCCGTCGACCAGCAGGCCGCGCACCTGCGCGGCGGCGTTCAGCAGCGCGGAGCCGCTGTCCGCCATCGTGTGACTGCCGGCCGTCAGGCCCTCGTCGGGCGAAGCGCCGGTGTCGGCGGTCAGGAACGTGATCAGCGAGGGCTTCATGTTCAGCTCCTCGGCGGCCACCTGCAGCAACGCGGTGCGCACGCCGGTGCCGAGCTCGACCTTGCCGGTAAACACGGTGACCTTGCCGTCGGGCGCGATCTTGATCCACGCGTCCAGCAGCGGGTTCGTCTTCAGGCTGCCGGCCAGCGTTTCCGTGGCCTTGCCGACGTGGACGGCGGCGCCTTCGTCCGCGATCACGACCTCGGCGAGCGCACGCGCGGCGGGCGCGAAGGTGAACGCGACGAAGAGCGCGCCGGAAACCATGAAGTGCCGGCGGCCTTCGTCGATGTCGTCGGGGGCGTTCATCAGATCTCCTTGTTGATCATGACGGGCGCGGCGGACGGTTCCGGCTCCGGCAGCCCCGCGACCTGGCGCACGGCCGCCAGGATCCGCATATGCGTGCCGCAACGGCACAGGTTCGGTTCCATGTGGGTGCGCAGCTCGCGTTCGGTCGGCTTCGGGTTGCGTTCGAGCAGCGCCTGCGCGCGCATGATCATTCCCGCGATGCAATAGCCGCACTGCGCGGCCTGGTGATCGATGAACGCTTGCTGGAGCTTGCCCGGATGTTCGGCGCTGCCGAGGCTCTCGACGGTCCTGACGTTGCGCGTGCCGATCGCGGCGACCGGGATCAGGCACGAGAACGTCGGCTTGTCGCCGACGATCACGGTGCACGCGCCGCATTGCCCGAGGCCGCAGCCGAACTTCGCGCCGTGCAGGTGCAGGTCGTTGCGCAGCGCGTACAGGAGCGGCGTGGACGGATCGATGTCGAGCGTGTGCTGCACGCCGTTCACGGTGAGGGTGATCATTGCGCGCTGTCCTCCTTTCTGAGCTTCGCGGCCATTGCTTCGACGCCGGTCCACGCGGGGCGATCGGAGTAGGCGGCGCGGATGTATGCGGCGAGGTCCGCGATCTGCGCGTCGTCATACTGGTCGAGGTAGGACGGCATGTAATTCAGCATGTCCTCGCCATGCCAGCCGTTTCCGTTGAAGATCATCTGGATCGCATTGCGCGGCGTGTCGGCGCCAAGCGCCGAGCTGAACGCGAGCGTCGGCCGCTCGCCGATCGACTGCATCGGCGACGCGGGCCCGTGGCACTGCGCGCACGACGCCTGGAACAGCACCGCGCCGCGCTGCGCGGCGGGCGACGCTGCGTTGCGTGCTTCGGCGCTCGCTGCGGGACGCGGGCCGCCGGGCTTCTGGATCGACAGGATGTAGGTGGCGATGGCTTCGACGTCTTCGACCGGCACCGTCGCGAGATCGCGCGTGACGGGGAGCATCGGCCCGGCGGCCGCACCGTGCTCGCTCGCGCGGCCGGTGCGCAGGTAGGTGACGAGCTGCGCCTGCGTCCACGGGCGCACGGCATGGCCGAGCGTATTGAGCGGCGGCGCTTCCCAGCCGTCGACGATGCCGCCGTCGAAGGCCTTGCCGGCCTGTTCGCCGCCGATCGCGTTCAGCGGCGAATGGCAGGACGCGCAGTGGCCGAGGCCGTCGACGAGCGCCTTGCCGCGATTCCATTGCGCGGATTGCGACGGGTCGGGCTGGTATGCGCCCTTGCGCAGGAACAGGATGTTCCAGAACGCGAGCGGCGGGCGGAAGTTGAGCGGGAAGATCAGGTCGTTCGCGGGCGCCGTGGCGCGAACGGGCTCGCGCGTCATCAGGTACGCATAGGCGGCCGCGATGTCGTCGTCGGACATCCGCGTGAAATGAATGTAGGGAAACGCCGGATAGAGCAGATGGCCGTCGCGGGCGATCCCGCTGCGCAGCGCGCGCGCGAACGCGTCCTGCGACCAGCGGCCGATGCCGGTGTCGGCATCCGGTGTGATGTTGGTCGCGTAGATCGTGCCGAACGGGGTCGCGAGCGGCAACCCGCCCGCGAACGGCTGGCCGTCCTTCGCGGTATGGCAGACGATGCAGTCGCCGAGCGCGACGACGCGCGCACCGGCGCGCACGCGCTGCGGATCGAACGACGCGCGCGCGGGCGGGTCGATCGGCGCGATCGACGGTTCGTACATGAGGCCGATCGCGATCGCCAGGCCGACGAGTGCGACGCCGGCCGCGCCGAACCAGAGTCGTTTGTGCTTCATGTGCGCTCCAGGCGAGCCGGTTCATCCGACATCGTGCAATTTGCGAGGTAATGGAAAGGGCGCCGACCGTGCGGTTGGCGCGATGCGGCGCGGATCCGCTCGTCGTGACAGGCGGGCCGGCGCGTACCGGGAACGGAGGTTGCGGCCACCGGACGGCGATGGCGCATGGCCGGCCGGTTCGCCCGTGACAAGTCGGGCCGGCGGTAGCGATTCGCGGCGGAGTTCATGTCGTCGTTCCAGAAGGTGGGATTGCGCGCGGGCCGTGACCCGCGCGGCGGCTGATGAGGGCAGTCTACGCGGGGAACGGTGCCGTTTCCTGAAACCGCGCTGAAACGTTCTGAACACAGGCGGCGAGCGGGTTTCGAGGGGCGGGCGCGATCGTCCGTTGGCGTTGCCCCCGCGCGATCGGCGGGGCATCGCGCCACGCATCGCGTACGGGTCCGCCGTGCGCTGCGGTGCGTCGCGCACTATCGTGCAGGCGTGGTCGACATCCATTCCGTGATCGCCGGCCAGCACATCAAAGCGGTGTGCCGAGGCCGAACGAGGCAGCGAGTTGCGGCCCCTTCTCGAGCAACGCGGTCACCTCCTCACGCCGTCGCACCGACCATCGCGCGAGTCGCTCGACGACGTCGGACGCGTCGGCCGGCAGCGCTTCGGCGAGCGACACCGCATCGCTTGCCGCTTTCGACGTGCCGGAGGCCGTATGCGGGCGCACGGTGCAGGCCGCATCGCCGATCAGCGCCACGCGGCCTTCGACGAAGCCGGGACTCAGCGCGTCGACGATTGCCTGGTTGAACGGTGCGCGCGTCGCCAGCACCAGCTGCGACAGCGATGCCGGCAATCGTTCGTCCGCCAGTTGCCGCAATGTACGGACGGCCTCGTCGGCGAGCATCCCCGGACGCACGGATGCATGGTGGACGTTGCCATCGCGATCGGTCAGATGACGACGCAGCGCCGCGCGATCGGTTTCGTTGCGGTACCACAGCCAGTTGAAACGGCGCGCGCCCGGCGCGAGCGAGCCGTCGAGCGCGGGAATCAGGAACGCCATGAACAGCTCGCCCGGCGCCTTGTGCAGCGTCATGTTCTCGACCAGCGGCGCGATCGCGGCGGCGTCGAAATCGGCTTCGTCGACGATGCCGCGCCACGCGAGATAGCCGGCGAATGACGGCG
This sequence comes from Burkholderia diffusa, assembly GCF_001718315.1. Taxonomy (NCBI): domain Bacteria; kingdom Pseudomonadati; phylum Pseudomonadota; class Betaproteobacteria; order Burkholderiales; family Burkholderiaceae; genus Burkholderia; species Burkholderia diffusa. The sequence goes on from NZ_CP013364.1 coordinate 895,292, forward strand.
CGTAGCCGGGAAACAGGCGCGTGCGCAGGGTCGAACCGGCTCCGTCGGCCGCAATCAGCAGGTCCGCGCGGATGCGTTCGTCGCCCAGGTGTACGTCGACGCCGTCGGCATCCTGGTCGAAGCCGCTGACCGTGCGGCCGTAACGGATGCGTTCGTGCGGCAGCGTCTCGCACAGCGACCGGTACACGGCGTCCCACGACGAAAACGGCAGCATTTCGGGTTCGTCCCGCGTGACGCTGCCGTCGCGATCGATCCAGCGCCGCCGATGCGTCGGCACGCTGATCATCTGCCGGCAATGACGGCCATGCTGTTCGAGAAACGCCATCATCCGGCGCAACACGGCCACACCGCCGCCCTGGCCACGTAGCGGGGACGGCGAGCGCTCGTAGACCGTCACGTCGTGCCCGATGCAGTCGAGCGTCAGCGCGGCCGCGAGACCGGCGATCGACCCGCCGGCAATGATTATCTTCATCGTGCGTGATTCCATGTTCGAAAAGACCGCATCGCCGGCCGCTTGCGCGCCGCCGGCTGACCTTCGCGCTAGATCCGCAGCAACTTGCCCGCGTTGCCGCCGAGGATCATCGCGCGCTGTTCGGCCGTCAGGTCGAGGCGGTCGAGAAAGCGGACCGGCTGGTCGTAACCCATGTCGAAGCAGTAATCGCTGCCGAGCACCAGGCGGTCGACGCCGATGTTCGCGATCAGAAAGTCCAGCACGGGCCCGGAATGGGACACCGTGTCGTAGCTGAAGCGCCTCAGATAGCTGCTGGGCTTCTGCGCGAGCCGGCGCGTTTCGGAGCGCACGGTCCAGCCCGCGTCGAGGCGCCCCGCGATGATCGGCAACGCGCCGCCCGCATGCGGCAACGTGAAGTGCAGATCCGGATGGCGGTCGAGTACGCCACCGAGAATCAGGTGCGCGCCCGCGATCGCCGTATCGAACGGATTGCCGAGCAGGTTGCTCAGGTAGAAATCGCCGAGCCGCGCGCCGCCGACCGTTTGCTGCGGATGCAGGAACACGGGCAACTTCAGTTGTTCGATGCGCGCGAAGACCGGCGCGAACAAGGGATCGTCGAGATCGCGATTGTCGATGTTGGTGCCCATGTACACGCCGCGCACACCGGGCAACTGCGCGGCGCGCTCGAGTTCGTCGATCGCGTCGGCCGCATTCAGCATCGGCAACGTCGCGAGTACGGCGAATCGCGTCGGATGCCGTTGGTAGACGCGCGACGCGGCAGAGTTCCAGTCGCGCGCGAGCTTCGCATTGAATGGGCGGTCGCCCCAGTACGCCATCGGCACGCTGAGCGACAGCGCCTGAACGTCGACGCCGGACGCATCCATGTCCTTGAGCCGGGCATCGACGTCGATGAATTTCATCGGCAGGGGCCCGAGGCCGCCGGCGGGCGTGCGGAACGTGAACGATGCGTCGTCGCACGTGAACGACCCGCCGAAGCGCTTGCCTTCGCCGCCGACCAGATCGCAAAAACTTTCAGGGTAGTAGTGCGCGTGAATATCGATCGCGCGCGGGCGCGGCGTCGGTTGAGCGAACGATGCGGCCGGCGTGCCCGCGCTTTCGGCGGCCGACGCGGGACGGCCGGCCATGGCGGTGCCGGCGAGCGCGGCGAATGCGCCGAGCAGGCGTCGCCGGGCCGGCGACGGGCAGCAGGTGCAGGTCAACGTGGGGTGTGTCATGAGGATATCGACTCGTCGAATCATGCGGCGCGGCCGCGTGGCGTGATGCCCGTTTCGCACGCGACGAGCTGGATGTCGAACTGCGCGCGCTCGTGCCGCGCGCGGGCCGAGCGGTCGGTGACGGAGAACAGGACGATGCCGGCGAACGCCGCCGCCATCGAGAACAGTGCCGGGTATTCGTACGGATAGACCGCGTGCGCATGACCGAGCACCGTCACCCACACGGTCGGGCTCAGCACCGTGAGCGTGACGGCGGTGGCGAGCCCGAGCAGGCCGCCCAGCACCGCGCCGCGCGTCGTCAGTCCGCGCCAGTAGATCGAGAGCAGCAGCACCGGGAAGTTCGAACTCGCGGCGATCGAGAACGTGAGGCTCACGATGAACGCGATGTTCTGCTTCTCGAACGCGATGCCGAGCAGGATCGCGAGCACGCCGAGCACCACGGTGGTCACGCGTGCCACGCGCATTTCGTCGCGATCGGACGCGCGCCCGTGCCGCAGCACGTTCGCGTAGAGGTCGTGCGAGATCGCCGACGAGCCCGCGAGCGTGAGTCCGGCGACCACGGCCAGGATCGTCGAGAACGCGACCGCGCAGATGAAGCCGAGAAACATGTTGCCGCCGACCGCATGCGCGAGGTGGATCGCCACCATGTTGGCGCCGCCCGTCACGGCGCCCGACGCGTCGTGATACTGCGGGTCGGGCGCGACGAGCGCGATGGTGCCGAAGCCGATGATGACGATCAGCATGTAGCCGACGCCGACGATGCCGGTCGCATGCAGGATGCTCTTGCGGGCCGCCTTGACGTCGCCGACCGTGAAGAAGCGCATCAGGATGTGCGGCAGGCCCGCCGTGCCGAAGATCAGCGCGAGGCCGAGCGACACGGCCGAGACCGGATCGGAGACGAGGCCGCCCGGGCGCAGGATCGCCGCATGCTTCGGATGCACGCTCACGGCCTGCGCGAACAGCGCGTCGAGGCTGAACCCGAAACGGCCGAGCACCATGAATGCCATGAACGCCGCGCCGGCGAGCAGCAGCACGGCCTTGACGATCTGGATCCAGGTGGTCGCGAGCATCCCGCCGAAGAACACGTAGACGACCATCAGCACGCCGACGACCAGCACCGCGACCGTGTAGTCGAGACCGAACAGCAGCTCGACCAGCTTGCCCGCGCCGACCATCTGCGACACCAGATACAGCAACACGATGACGATCGAGCTCGATGCGGCGAACGCGCGGATCGGCCGTTGCCGCAGGCGATAGGACACGACGTCGGCGAGTGTGTACTTGCCGAGATTGCGCAGCGGTTCGGCGATCAGGAACAGGATGATCGGCCAGCTCGCGAGAAAGCCGACCGAATAGATCAGGCCGTCGTAGCCGCTCGTGAACACCAGCGCGGAAATGCCGAGCAGCGACGCGGCCGACATGTAGTCGCCGGCGATCGCCCAGCCGTTCTGGAGCGCGGTGATCCGGCCGCCGGCCGCGTAATGGTCAGCCACGCTGTGATTCTTGCGCGCGGCCCAGCGCGTGATGACCAGCGTCGACGCGACGAACAGCAGGAACATGCCGATCGCGACCGGGTTGTGCCCGTGTGCGAGCGTCGCGGGGCTGGCCGCCGCGAATGCCGGTGAAGTGCCGACGGCGGCGAGCGATGCGAGGAGCAGGCGTTTCATTGCGCGTCTCCGTCACGAAGCGACGCGACGAGCACGTCGTGGACCGAGTTGGCCTGGAACACGTACAGCGCGACCAGCGCGAACGTGACGACGAACATGCCGAAGCCGACCGGGATGCCCCACGGCGTCGGCCGGCCCGGCACGATCGGCTGGCCGAGCAGCGTCGGCGAAAGCGCCAGCGTCAGGATGAATGCGAAATACAGCGCGAGCATGACGAGCGTCAGCGACCAGGCGAGCAGCCTTCTGCGCATGACGAGCGTGCGAAAACGCGCATCGCGCAGCAGCGGATGCGGGGTTTGTGCCGGCGCGTCCGCGTCGGGCGCGGTGCCGGCGGCGGCCGGAAGCGAGTGGTTCACGATGTCTCCTCGATGAATCGAATGTCATGGCCTGGGAGCGGGCGTCGCACGTGTCGCACGCGACGCCCGCCCGCGCGCGACTCAGAAATGCGGCGGCACGGCGGTTTCCCGCATCACGACCTCCGGCGTTCGATAGCGCTCGGCCATTTCGCGCTCGGTGTCGTTTTTCAGTTGCGACTGCATGTAGGCGCCGAGATGGCGCGCATGCTGCACGATCGCCACGCCGAATGCCGTGCGCGTTTCGCTGTATTCGCACAGCGCGTCGAGCGTGTCGGCGCGCGTGGCGAGTGACGCGACGAGCGCGAGCGCATCGCCGGCCGCCTTCGTGACGCCCATTCCGCAATGCGGCCGCGCGACGAACGCGGCATCGCCGAGCAGCGCGATACGGCCAAACGCCATGCGCGGCACCTCGAGGTCGTAGATCGGCTGGAACAGCGGCTGCGCCGCGCTGGAAACGACTTCCGCGAACTGCGGAGCGAGCAGCGCGTGGGCCGCATCCTCGAGATCCACGAGGACGTCGCGCCGGATCAGCGTCGGCGGAATGCCGCCCGCCCAAAGCTTGCCGGTCTCGTCGGTCAGCAGGTTCGGGAGGTCGGTGTCTTCGCGCGTCGCGCGATACCAGACGAAGTTGTAGCGGCGCTCGCCGGGCCGAGTGCTGTTGCCCTGGCCGGCGACCGGATAGCCGAGGATCTGTTCGTGCGGCGGCAGGCCGAATGCGAACTTGTCGAACAGGGCGGCGTGGGTCGCGTCCGACAGCGCGGCTTCGTCGACCAGCCCGCGCCATGCGACGTAGCCCGCGTATTGAAGCCGCGCGTCCGGCACGAGCCGTTCGCGAATCGCCGAGCGGAACCCGTCGGCCGCGACGACGAGGTCCGCGCGCACGACCGAGCCGTCGGACAGCGTGACGCACGCGTGCTCCGGCCCGTCCGAAACGTCGGTCACGACGGCGCCCGGGTGATAGTGCTGATCAGGCAACGCCGCGCGCAGCACGTGGTACATCTTGCTCCATGCGGTGAGCGTCTGCGGCAGCCGGCGCTCCGACGCCACGGCGCCGTCCTGCGACAGCGTGATGCGGGACTCGACCTTGACGCCGATCGACTCGTCGATGCGCACGCCCGCGGCGAGCATCACGTCGAACAGTTCGGGGTGCGTGACGATGCCGGCACCGCGGCCCGACAGCGCTTCGGGCACCCGCTCGTACACGTCCACGTCCCAGCCGTTGCGCAGCAGGAGGTTCGCGGCGAACAGTCCACCCAGCGAGCCGCCGACGATGACGGCCTTGCGGTGAGTTGAAGTGAGGTTGTTCATGTCAGTCTCCGATGGCGGCGCCGGCCGATTCGGCCGTGCCGGGAAGCGCCAGGCCTTCGACCTCGGCGGCGGGGAAGTTGAGCTCGATCGTCACGCCGGATGGATCCTCGATGAAGACCTGATGCAGCCCGAGGCTCGGCACCGTGCGGTCGCGCCACGGGACGTTCTCGGCGCGCAGCGTGCGCCATGTCGCTTCGACGCCGGTCGCGAGAAACGCGATGTGGTCGACGGTGCCCGTGCCGCTGGCCGGCAGCGCCTTGTCGCCGAGATAGGCCGCGAGCCCGTCGGGGTTGGCCGGATCGACGCCGATGATGTGAACGATTCCGTAGTCGGCTTCGTCGCCGCCCTTGTAGAGCCACGCGCCCGGAAAGTCGAACGGCGGGCGATAGCCGCGTTTGAAGCCGAGCACGCGTTCATAGAACCGGCATGATCTTTCGAGATCGAGCGTGCGGATCGAGTAGTGCGCGAGTCTGGATACAGGCATGGGACACCTCGTGTTTATCGAGTGATAACTTATCGTTCGATAAATTCTAGTGGAAAAGACCGGCGGGACAAAGGCGCGATCGAGCGGTGTTTACCCGCAGTCGAAAAGGGTGCCGGATGCCGGCGCGTGAAACGCTACGATGCGATCTCGCCGGCCATGACGCCGTCCGCGTAGCACCACACCCAGCGCTCGCCCGGCTCGATCGAACGTGCGAGCGGGTGGCCGGTTTCCTGGAAATGCCGGCTCGCATGGCGATTCGGCGACGAGTCGCAACAACCGACCTGCCCGCAGCTCAGGCACAGGCGCAAATGCACCCAATGGCTGCCGGACTTCACGCATTCCTCGCAATAGTTTTTGTCGGTGTTCAGCACGCGTGCTTCGCCGAGATGAGTGCAGGTCTTGGCCATCTTTCGCTCCGACGCCGGCGCCGCAAAGCGCTCGCAGCGCGGCCGGCATGAAGCTGCAAGCGGAGGTGGACAAGATGCATTGTGGACGGTCGCGGCGCGAGTGGACCTTAATTCTTATTAAACGTGGCGGCGCGAACGCGACGAGGACGTACAGTCGCAGGTGCGGCCGGCGCGAGACGCAACGGTGTGGCCGCCGGGAGGGTCTCATGACGCAGTCTCTGCATGTCAAGGTCATCGGCTTGCCGAACAGCAAGGAAGCCTACGCAATTCGCGATTTCCTGAAGCGTGGCGTGGTCGAGTACGAGTGGTGCGAACTGACGTCCGACACCGACTGCATGCGCGAGTTGGGCATTGCGCCGCTGCGCGACATCCGGCTGCCGGTCGTCGTCTTTCCGGACGGTACGTGCATCTATCAGCCGACGCTGCCGGAGATCGCCGCCAAGCTCGGCTGGGTCGCCCGGCCGCGCTTCGTCGAATACGACGTATCGATATACGGCGCCGGCCCGGCCGGCCTGTCGGCTGCCGTCTATGCGGCGTCGGAAGGGCTGCGGGCCGTCGTGATCGAGCGCGATGCGGTCGGCGGACAGGCGGGCACGAGCTCGCTGATCGAGAACTACATGGGATTTCCGGACGGCATACCGGGCGCCGAGTTGACCGAGCGTGCGCGCCAGCAGGCGGTCAAGTTCGGCGTCGAACTGCTGATGATGCGCGAGGGCGTGCATGCGACGTTCGCCGACGGAAAGATTCGTGTCGGCCTGGCCGACGGCTCGATCCTGACCGCGCGCGCGAACATCTGTGCGACCGGCATCGAATACCGCAGCCTCGGCCTGCCGGACGAGGCGCGGTTTCTCAACGCTGGCCTGTTCTACGGTGCCGGATCGAGCGAAGCGCCGATGTGCGAAGGCAAGCACGTGTTCATCGTCGGCGGTGGAAATTCGGCCGGCCAGGCGGTGATGAACTTCGCGCGGCACGCGCGTGAAGTCACGATGATCGTGCGAGGGCCGTCGCTTGCGGCAACGCTGTCACGTTACCTGATCGACCGGATCGAACGCATGCCGAACGTGACCGTCCGCTACGGCACGACCGTCGATGCGCTGCAGGGCGACGGCCGGCTCGAGGCGATCGTGCTGCGCACGGAAGACGGCGCGCGCGAAGTGCTGCCGGCCACGCACCTGTTCGTCTGTATCGGCGGTGCGCCGAACACCGAATGGGCGAGGGATACGAACATCATCCGCAACGAGGGCGGATACCTGGTCACCGGCAGCGATCTTTACGACTGTCCGGATTTCGAACGCGTGTGGCCGCTCGAGCGCCGGCCGTACTATCTGGAAACGAGTGTGCCGGGTTCGTTCGCGGCGGGCGACGTCCGGTCGGGCTCGGTCAAGCGGGTGGCATCGGCGGTCGGCGAAGGGGCGATGGCCGTGACCTTCGTTCATCGATTTCTGAGCGAGGACGCGCACCGCCAGGGCGGCACCTGAACCGTGCGACGCCAGCGTCGCCGTGCCGTGGCATCTTCAGAACGGTCCGGCGCGATGCGCGTCGCCGGCCGGCGCCGACGCCGGCGGCGTCCACCCGCCGCCCAGCGCGCGCACGAGACCGATCGTCGCGATCGCAAGCGCCTGGCGGCTGTGAATCAGCTGGCGTTGCGCGCTCAGCGCATCACGGTCCGCGTCGATGACTTCGAGATAGCTGACGTAGCCGTGCGCATAACGGCTCAGCGACAATCGCGCCGCCGCGTCGGTGGCGTGCGCCGCGCTGTCGTAGCGCACGATCCGCTCCTTCTGCGCCGTGATGTCGTTGAGCGCATCCTGAACCTCGCGCAGCGCGCCGAGCGCGGTCGCGCGATAGTTGGCGTCGGCGAGGTCCGCGCCGGCTGTCGCGGCAGCCACCGCGGCGTCGCGCTTGCCGCCGTCGAACAGCGTTTCGGCGACGCTCGCGCCGAGCCCCCACAGCGAACTGTTGCGATCGAGAAACGTGCCGAGATCGCGGCTGGCGAAACCGCCCTGCGCGGTCAGCGTCAACGTCGGCAGCCACGCGGTGCGAGCGACGCCGATGCCGAGCGATGCCGCGTCGACACGACGCGCGGCCGCGTACACGTCCGGCCGCCGCGCGAGCAGGGTGGACGGCAGGCCGGGCGGCACGTCCGGTACGCGAACGACCGATGCGGTCGGCGCGACGGCGAATGTGGTCGGCGACACGCCGGTCAGCACGGCGAGCGCGTCGATGAGGTTTTCGCGCAGCCGCCGGCTGTCCGCGAGATCGGCGCGTGCCGTATCGAGATCGGCCGATGCACGCAGCGCGTCGAGATCGCTCGCCGCTCCGGCCCGCACACGCGCGGCGATCACGTCGAGCGCGGTGCGTCGCAGTTCGATCGCGCGCTCGAGCGTCGCGAGATCCTGTTCGACGAAATGGAGCGTCAGGTAGTCGGCCGCGACCTCGGTCGCGACGCGCAGGCGCACCGCCGCGCGATCCGCGTCCGCCTGCAGCACGTTCTGCCGGCCGATCTCGGCGTCGCCGCGCAGGCGCCCCCACAGATCGACTTCATAGCTCGCGCTGAGCGGCACCGACCAGTTGTGCATCGTGCGTTTCGGCAATGCGTTGTCGACCGTGCCCGACACGCGCGAGCGGCTGAACGACGGCGCGACGCCGACCTTGGGCGCCAACGCCGCTTCGCGCACGCCGAGCAACGCTTGCGCCTGATCGACGCGCGCGGCGGCGGCGCGGATGTCGGGATTGCCGGCGAGCGCGGCATCGATGAGCGCGACAAGCGGCGGTGCGCCGAACCATGCGGGCCACTCGGCGAGCGACGGGCCGCCTTCTTGCACCGCATCCGAGTGGCGAAACGGGTCGGATCCGACCGCGACAGGCGCGAGCGGCCGAGGCGCGATCGTGCATGCGCTCAGCAGGCCGACGGCGAACAGGGCGGCGATGCGGATCATGGCCGCGTGCGCTCGGGTTGCAGCGCGACGACGACGGACAGGCCGGGCCGGATGCGCGGCTCGGTCGACGCGGGACCGTCGAGCACGATCTTGACGGGCACCCGTTGCGTGACCTTCGTGAAGTTGCCCGTCGCGTTGTCGGGCGGCAGCAGGGCAAACTGCCCGCCGGTTGCCGGCGACAAGCTGTCGACGTGTCCGCTGAAGGTCCGGTCCGGCAGCGCGTCGAAGCGCAACTGCACGACGTCGCCGATGCGCACGTGCCGCAGCTGCGTCTCGCGGAAATTCGCGACCACCCACGGGTGCGGCTCGACGAGCGTCAGCAGCGCCTGGCCCGGCGCGACATGCTCGCCGGTCTCGACGGTCTTCTTGCCGACATAGCCGTCCGACGGCGCGACGACGGTCGTGTATTGCAATTGAAGTTCCGCGTCGCGCAGCTCGGCATCGTTCTGGTTCGACACGGCGGCGGCAGCCTGCCATGCGGCCTGCGCACCGCGCTGCTGTGCGTCGGCCGCTTCGACGCGCGCGCGGGCGGACGTGCGCGCCGCGTTGGCGGCGTCGAATTCCTGCTGCGACAACCCGCGCGGCGTTTCGCGGGTCAGCTCGCGTGCCCGCGCGTAATCGAGCTCGGCCTTCTCGGCATCTGCATGTGCCGACACACGCGCCGCCTCGGCCTGTTCGACCAGCGCCTTCGCGCGGCTCGCATCGGCGTGTGCCTGCGCGACGCGCGCCCGCTGCAGCGCGACGCGCACGTCGAAGTCGCGCGGGTCGAGCCGGACGAGCGGTTCGCCCGCGTGCACGAACCGGTTGTCGTCTACCAGCACGCGCTCGACCGTGCCCGCCACGCGCGGCGAGATCACGTGCAGGTGGCCCGTCACGTATGCGTCGTCGGTGCCGCGCTCATGCGCATCGAATTCGTAGACGAGCAGCGCGACGAGCAGCAGCGCGCAACCGGCGATCAGGGCGATCGGCCACTTGCGTGAGCGCATGGCAGGCAGGGACGGTGCGTCCGGCGGGTTCGGGGTCACGGTCGGGATACTCCATCGAACAGACGTTTTTTCTCGCATCGCGCTATGCTTGCGCGAGCCTCATTTGCGGGAGCCGCTCGACGATGAACACCACGTTCGCCCCCGGTGGCGCGACACAAGGGCCGGCCCTCGCGCCGCCCGCCGACATACCGACGTTTCGCTCGATCGCCGCGATCGCGTCC